>MGCF01000046.1:0-12478 GCA_001788495.1 Candidatus Rokubacteria bacterium RIFCSPLOWO2_02_FULL_73_56 | reverse complement strand
CCACGCGGCACGCGTTCGCTTTCCCGTTGCAGCGTCAGTCCATCCAGGCGCGCGCGGCCCGCCGCCCCCGTGGAGGGAACGGGTCCCGTCGACCCCTCCCGCCCGCGCCCGGCGGCCCGGACTCCACGGACGACGGGGCTCACCATCACGTCGAGAACGGCACACGAGCAGCGGCCCGTGACGGTGACTCCGCGAGCGCGGCCGTCGCGCGGCGCCCGGGGAGCGTGGTGACGGCGGGGGCGCCGCTGGCCGCGGCCCTGGCGGGGGGCGGCTAGCGTGGCCGACGCGGGTCCCCCGGGGCCGGCGCTCGTCCCGCACGGCGAGCCGCCGGTCTACTTCACGTTCGCCGGGCTCGCGCGGCTCGGGGTCCCCCACGCGACGACGACGCGCCACTGCCCGGGCGTCGCCTCGTTCGCCGCGCCGATCGACCCGCGCGCCCCGCGCCCGCCCTTCGGCCCCGCGACCACGCCCGCGCTCCGGCCCGCGGGCCTCGACCTCGCGCGCGTGGCGTACGCGCGCCAGGCCCACGGCGCCGCGGCCGCGCCGGCGCCCGCGGGCGGCGGGTTCGCGGGCAGCGTGGACGTCGTGACCACCACGGCGCCCGGCGTCCCGCTCGCGATCTTCACCGCCGACTGCCTGGCGATCGTCCTCTACGACCCCGGGACGCCCGCGCTCGCCGCCGCCCACGTCGGCTGGCGGGGCACCGCGCGCGGCGCGGCGCAGGCGGCGGTGCGCGCGCTCACCGCGCTCGGCGCCCGCGCCGGCCGCGCGCACGCCGCGATCGCGCCCTCCATCGGCCCCTGCTGCTACGAGGTGGACGAGCCGGTCACGCGGGAGCTGGCGCGCGCGTATCCCGGGCGCTGGCAGGCGTGGACGCGCCCGGCGGCGGGCGCCGGCCGCGTGCTGCTCGACCTCTGGGCGGCGAACGCGGCGCTGCTCGCCGAGGCGGGCGTGGACCCGGCGCGGATCGAGAACCCGCGGGTCTGCACCGCGTGCCACCCCGAGCTCTTCTTCTCCTACCGCCGGGGCAACCGCGGGCGCCTCGTCACGCTCGCCGCGCTACCGTAGCCCCCCTGCGCTGCATCGACCGTCACGATCCGGAGACACTGGATCGCTGCCTGGCTTCTGAAATAACGTCGGTTCCTGATGAGGCCACTCTTCGATTGGGATCCGAAGAAGGCGCAGACAAACGAGGCAAAGCACGCCATTTCGTTCGAAGAGGCATCCACCGTGTTCGGAGACCCGTTGGCTCTTACGAGCCCGGACGAGTCTGCTTCAGACCCGGGCGAGGAGAGATCCGTAACGGTCGGCCGGTCCTATGGCGGCAGGACGTTGATTGTAGTTCACTATGACGAAGGAGACCGTGTGCGTATCATCAGCGCTCGGGCCGCCACCGGGCGCGAGAGGCGCATCTATGAAGAAGGCAAGTAGGGAAACGTTGCCCGAGTACAATCTCAGAGCCGGTGTGCGTGGCAAGCATGCCGAACGATACCGCGAGGTCGGTAACGTGGTCCTTCTGGATGCTCGTGCCGCAGAGGATGCCGAGATCTGGGCACCCCTGATGAGCTTTGTCTGGGATGGGGCACAGTTCTGCATAGCGGCGGACACGTGGCTTCGCCCAGCCAAGGACTATGAGGGATTCAATCAGTATGCGTATGTCCTCGCCCCTGAAGAGTTGGACCGGTGTCGTGAGGCGCTGCATTGGCTGCATATCTCCCGCAAGGGAGGCGAGGGGCTGTCCGCTGGCGAAAAGATCAATTCCTTCCTCATGGCCCTTTGGATTGCGCGGCCGACCGCGACGCACGTTCCATTTCGCTTTGAAGAGACGCCGTCCGGAACGAAGCCGTTTGCGCGTCACTTGGATCGCTTTCAGTGGATCAGGGGGCAGGTCCGCGAGCATGTTCGTGACGAACATCTTTCAAAAGCGAGGGATCTCTTGCCGGGTTTGCGGCGAGCTTACGCTCGGCGCAAGAGGTTGCGAAACGCCCTCATTCTGACTCATCGGGGATGTGTTTCGACGAGTTGGCAGGTTGCTTTTGTATGCTGGTCGGCCGCCGCCGAGGCGTTGCTCACGTACTCGCGTGGACCCGGGGTGACTGGCCGGCTCGCTCGATCTTATGCCACACTTGTGACAGTTTCGCAAGCGGGCGCGAAGCGCGCTGAAGAACTCTTCGCGAAATCGTATTCGATCCGTTCGGACATCGTGCACGGGTACGCGCACGACAGAAGCGGATCGGTTCGGAATTTGAGAGACCTGGCGACCTTCTCAAACATTCTGCGGCGCTTGTGGAGTGTCGTGCTCACGAACCCGGACCTCTCCGAGATCCTCGAGGGTGGCGACGACGTGCGCCGGAAGCACCTCTTGGGATCATGACCCCATCCGCGACGCGGATCGGGACGAGCCAGAAGCCACCGCCAGGGCCCGACGCCTCCGAGAGTGGCGAACGCGCGTGCTAGAATCGCCGTGCCGTATGCGGGACATCCGGGACAACCTCGAGCGCGTGCGGGAGCGGATCGCGCGCGCCGCCGAGCGGGCCGGCCGCCCGGCGGACGACGTGCTGCTGGTCGGCGTGTCGAAGACCGTGGACGCGGGGCGGATCCGCGAGGCGCTCGCGGCGGGGCTCGGGGCGCTCGGCGAGAACCGGGTGCAGGAGGCGCGCGCGAAGATCGCCGAGCTCGGGCGCCCGGTGCCGTGGCACCTGGTCGGGCACCTGCAGACGAACAAGGCGCGGGAGGCGCTCGAGCTGTTCGACGTGATCCACTCGCTCGACCGGATCGAGCTGGCGCGCGAGTGCGACAAGCGCGCGCGGGCGCGCGGCCGCGCCGTCGAGACGCTCGTCGAGGTGAACCTGGCGGGCGAGGCGTCCAAGGGCGGCGTCGCGCCCGGCCGGCTCGCCGCGCTCCTCGACGCGCTCGCCCCGCTCGCGCACGTGCGCGTGCGCGGGCTCATGGCGATCCCACCCGAGGCGCCCGCGCCCGAGGCCGCGCGGGAGTGGTTCCGCGCGCTCGCGAAGCTCGGCGCGCAGCACGGCCTCGCCGAGCTGTCGATGGGCATGAGCGCCGACTTCGAGGTGGCGATCGAGGAGGGCGCGACGCTGGTCCGGGTCGGCACGGCGATCTTCGGGCCGCGCCCCGCCCGGCCGGCGCGGGAGCGGGAGGAGCGATGACGATCAAGGGCAGGAAGGTCGGCTTCGTGGGCGCCGGCAACATGGGCGAGGCGCTGATCAAGGGGCTGCTCGCGGCGAACCTCGTGCCCCCCGAGGCGGTCTACGCGACCGACGTGCGCCTCGAGCGGCTCAAGGAGCTCGACCGGCAGTACGGCGTCCAGGTCGCCGCCGGCAACGCCGAGCTGGTCCGCCACGTGGACGTGGTGATCCTCGCCGTGAAGCCACAGATCATCGAGCCGGTGCTGCGCGAGATCGCGCCCGCGGTCACGCGGAGGAAGCTTCTGATCTCCATCGCCGCCGGCGTGTCCACCGCGCGGATCCGCGCGGCGCTCGGCAAGGAGGCGCGGCTGATCCGCGTCATGCCGAACACGCCCGCGCTCGTCCTCGAGGGCGTGACCGCCATCGCCAAGGCGGAGGGGCTCGAGCCGGGCGACCTCGACATCGCGGGCGAGATCTTCAGCGCCGTGGGGCGGGTGGTGGTGCTCGGCGAGGAGCTGATGGACGCGGTCACGGGGCTCTCGGGCTCGGGGCCGGCGTACGTCGCGCTCGTCGTCGAGTCGCTCGCCGACGGCGGCGTCCGGATGGGCCTCGACCGGCTCACCGCGATGACGCTCGCGACCCAGACGGTCCTCGGCGCCGCCCGGCTCCTGCTCGAGACGGGCATGCACCCGGGCGCCCTCAAGGACATGGTCAGCTCGCCCGGCGGCACGTCCATCGCGGGCATCGCCGCCCTGGAGGAGGGCGGGATCCGCAACACGTTCATCAAGGCCGTGGAGCGCGCCACGCTGCGCTCGCGCGAGCTGGGCCGTGGTCCGGGGTAGCCGGTGTTAAGATGGTGACGTGTTCCTCCTGAGCAACCTCGTCCTCGCGCTGGCGCGGCTCGTCAACCTCGTCCTCATCGCGTACATGTGGATCGTCATCGCGCGGGCGATCGTCTCCTGGGTCAGCCCCGACCCGTACAACCCGATCGTCCGCTTCCTCTACCGGGTCACGGAGCCCGTCCTGCGCCCGATCCGTCACCGGCTGCCGACGGTGGGGATGGGGCTCGACCTCTCGCCCCTCGTCGTGATCCTCGCGATCTACTTCCTGCAATGGTTCCTGGTCGAGTCCCTCCGCGACCTCGCGGTGAGCCTGCGCTAGCAGTCGGAGGAGCCGATGCGAATCAGCCCGCTCGACATCCGGCAGCAGCAGTTCACGGTCCGCATGTTCCGGGGGTTCGACACCCAGGAGGTGGACGCGTTCCTCGACGACGTCGCCGAGGACTACGAGGCCGTGCTGCGGGAGAACGCGCTGCTCAAGGAGCAGATCGCGGTCTTCGAGGAGCGCGCGCGCGGGCTTGGCGAGCGCGAGAAAGCGCTGCAGGACACGCTGATCGCGACCCAGCGCCTCGGCGACGAGATGAAGGCGGCGGCCCGGCGCGAGGCGGAGCTGTACGCGCGCGAGGCGGAGCTGCGCGGCGAGAAGCTCCTCGAGGAGGCGCGGAGCGAGGAGGCGAAGCTCCGGGGCGAGGTCCAGGGGCTCCGGCGCACGCGGCGCCAGCTCATCGAGGAGCTGCGCGCGACCCTCGAGAGCTACTACCGGCTCATGGCCGCCGAGTTCGGCGACGATGCGGGCGACGCGGGCGCCAAGGGCTGAGGGCGCCCTGCTCGCGGTGCGCGTCCAGCCCCGCGCCGCGCGCGCGGAGGTCACGGGCTGGCAGGCGGGCGTGCTGCGCCTGCGGGTGACCGCGCCGCCCGTCGAGGGGGAGGCCAACCGCGCCGTCGAGGCGCTCCTGGCGCGGGCGCTCGGCGTGGCGCCGTCCAGCGTGCGCGTGGTCCGCGGCGCGCGCGGCCGCGACAAGCTCGTGCGGATCGCCGGGCTCGGCGACGCCGACGTGCGGAGCCGCCTCGGGTGATCACACCCGTCCGGTGGGCCGACGACGCGCTCGTGCTCCTCGACCAGACGCGCCTGCCCGTCGAGGAGGTGGAGCGGCGGTACGCGCGCTGGGAGGACGTCGCCGACGCGATCCGCACCCTCGTCGTGCGCGGCGCCCCGGCCATCGGCGTCGCCGCGGCGTACGGCGTGGCCCTGGCGGCGCGCGCGAGCCGCGCGACGACCTTCGACGGCCTCCTCGCCGACCTCGAGACCGCGGGCAAGGGGCTCGCCGCCACGCGGCCGACCGCCGTCAACCTCTTCTGGGCGCTCGAGCGCGTGCAGCGCGTCGCGCGCGCCGCGCGGGCCCTGCCGCTGCCCGAGGTCCGCGCGCGGCTCCTCGCCGAGGCGCACGCGATCCGCGCGGAGGACATCGCGGCGAACCGCGCGATGGGCGCCCACGGCGCGGCGCTCGTGCCGCCGGCGGCGCGCATCCTCACGCACTGCAACGCGGGCGCGCTCGCGACGGCGGGCTACGGGACCGCGCTCGGCGTGGTCCGCGCGGCGCACGCCGCGGGCCGGGTCGCGCTCGTGTGGGTGGACGAGACGCGGCCGGTCATGCAGGGCTCGCGCCTCACCGCCTGGGAGTGCGTGCGCGAGGGGATCCCGCACCGGCTCATCGCGGACGCCGCCGCGGCGTCGGTGATGGCACGGGGCCAGGTGGACCTCGTCGTGACCGGCGCCGACCGCATCGCCGCGAACGGCGACACCGCGAACAAGATCGGGACGTACTCGCTCGCGGTGCTCGCCCGGCACCACGACGTGCCCTTCTACGTGGCCGCGCCCTGCTCGACGATCGACCCCGCGCTGCCGTCGGGCGCCGCGATCCCGATCGAGGAGCGCGACCCGGCCGAGGTGCGCCGCGTCGGCGCCGCGCCGACGGCGCCCGCCGAGTCGCCCGTCTACAACCCGGCCTTCGACGTGACGCCGGCCGCCCTCATCACGGCGATCGTGACCGAGCGCGGCGTCTTCCGCCCGCCCTACCGGTTTTGATCGCGCGGCGGTACCACGACCGCACCGCGCACTCGCCCGCGTCGGTGCGGGCGAGCCCGCACACCCTCGACTGGGACGTCAAGCCGTTCCCGTTCAAGATCTACACCGAGCTGCCCGCGCTCGCGCTCCCGCGCGACCTCGACGCGCTCGCCGCGGACACGCTCGCGGCGCTCGCGCGGCCGGCCGCGCGCGCCGAGCGGCTCGGGCTCGCCGAGCTGGCGGCGGTCCTCTACCACGCGGCGGGCGTGACGCGGAAGAAGACCTACCCGGGCGGCGGCGAGGTCCTCTTCCGCGCCGCGCCCTCGACGGGCGCGCTCTACCAGACCGAGGTCTACGTCGTCGCGGGCGCGGTGGCCGGGCTCGAGCCCGGGCTCTACCACTTCGGCCCGGGCGACTTCGCCCTGCGGCGGCTGCGCGCGGGCGACCTGCGGGAGGCGCTCGCGCGGGCGGCGGCCGACGCGACGCTCGCGCGGCGGGCGGCGACGGTCGTGCTGACCGCGATCTACTGGCGCAACACCTGGAAGTACCAGGCGCGGGGCTTCCGCCACCTGTTCTGGGACTCGGGCACGCTGCTCGCGAACCTGCTCGCCGCGGCCGACGCGCTCGGCCAGGCGCCGCGGCTCCTCGCGGGGTTCGTGGACGCGGACGTCAACCGCCTGCTCGGCGTGGACCCCGCGCGCGAGGCCGCGCTCGAGCTGGTCCTCCTCGGCCCGGAGGGTGCCGCCGCGCCGCCGGCCGGCGCGCTCGCCGAGGTCGCGCACCCGTACATGCCGCTGTCGTCCGCCGAGGTCGACTACCCGCTCCTGCGCGAGGTCCACGCCGCCACCTCGCTCGCCGACGCCGATGCCGTCCGCGCCTGGCGCGCCGCGTGCGCATCGTGGCCCGCAGGCGGGGGCCGCGCGGCCCCCCCGTCGAGGGGCCGGGACGTCGCCGGGTCCGGGGCGGGGGGGCCCCCTCCGAGACCCGTGTTGTCAGGGACGGACCCGACAGTGCCGCTCCCGCCGCCGCGGGCCGAGAGCGGGCGCGGCCTGGGCGCGACCATCCAGCGGCGCGGCTCCACGCGCGAGTTCAGCCACGAGCCGCTCGCGGCCGACGAGCTGGCGACGGCCCTCCGGGCCGCGACGCGCGGCCTCGCCGCCGACGTGCCCGCCGGGTGCGTGGACCTCTACCTGGTCGTCAACGCCGTGACCGGCGTCGCCCCGGGCGCCTATGCCTACGACGCCGGCGCCCACGCCCTCGAGGCCGTGCGGGCCGGCGACTTCAGGCGCGCGTCGGCGCACCTCTGCCTCGAGCAGCCGCTCGGCGGGGACGCGGCCGCCGTCCTCTACTTCCTCGCCCCGCTCGACGCGCTCCTCGCCGCCTGCGGCGAGCGCGGCTACCGGCTCGCCAACCTCGCCGCCGGCGTCGCGGGCGGCCGCGCCTACCTGGCGGCGTACGCCCTCGGGTTCGGCGCGAGCGGGCTCACGTTCTACGACCGGGAGGTCACCGACTTCTTCGCGCCGCACGCGGCGGGCCGGGACGCGATCTTCGTGACCGCGCTCGGGCGCTCGGCGCGCGCCGCGCGTGCTACCATCGAGGCGAACGTCACGCTCCCGGGGAGGCCCGCTCGATGAAGAAGTACCAGCTGATGGCGCCGGGCCCGACGCCGGTGCCGAGCGAAGTGCTGCTGGCGATGGCGCAGCCGATGATCCACCACCGGACGCCCGAGTACGACGCGCTGTTCGCCGAGGTGCGCGCGGGCCTGAAGACGCTCGTCCAGACGGAGCAGGAGGTGCTGCCGCTCGCCTGCTCGGGCACGGGCGCGATGGAGGCGGCCGTCGTCAACACGCTCTCGGCCGGCGACCGGGTCGCGGTCGTCCGCGCCGGCACGTTCGGCGAGCGCTGGATCGAGATCTGCCGCGCCTTTCGCCTCGACGTCCTCGAGCTCGCGGCGCCGTTCGGGCAGACGGTGCCCGCCGAGCGCGTCGCCGCGGCGCTCCGGGCCGAGCCCCGGCTGCGCGCCGTGCTCGTCCAGCACAGCGAGACCTCGACGGGCGTGCTCCACGACGTGCGGGGCTACGCCGCGGTCACGCGCGCGAGCGACGCGCTCCTGATCGTGGACGCCGTCTCGAGCCTCGGCATCGCCGACCTGCCGATGGACGCCTGGGGCGTGGACGTCGTCGTCGCGGGCTCGCAGAAGGGGCTCATGCTCCCGCCGGGCCTCGGCTTCTGCGCGCTCGGCGACAGGGCGTGGGCCAGGACGCGGACCTCGACGCTGCCGAAGTACTACCTGAACCTGACCGAGGAGCGGCGGTGCGTCGTGAAGAACGAGGCGCACTTCACGCCGGCGGTGTCGATCGTCGTCGGGCTCCGCCAGGTGCTCCGCATGCTCGAGCGCGAGGGGCTCCCGAACGTCTTCCGCCGCCACGACCGCCTCGCGCGCGCGACGCGCGCGGGCGCCGAGGCGCTCGGCCTCGCGCTGTTCGCCAGGGCGACGCCGAGCCCGGCCGTCACGGCCGTGGTCGCGCCCCCGGGCGTGGACAGCGAGCGGATCGTCGCCGCCTACGCCGCGGCCCACAACATCACGATCGCCGGCGGGCAGGGCGAGATGAAGGGCACGCTCTTCCGCCTGGGCCACATGGGCTACGCCGCCGAGCTCGACGTCATCGTCGCGCTCGCGGCGCTCGAGCAGGTGCTCGCCGACCTGGGCCAGCCCGTGGACTTCGGCGCCGGCGTCCGCGCGGCCCAGAAGGTCTTCGCCGAGAAGGCCTGACGCGCGGGTTCGGTCGCCGGCCTGCTAGAATAATCGGGTTGTGAGCAAGCTCAGGCTCTTCGTCATCCGGCACGGGGAGACCGCGTCGTCGCGCGAGCGCCGGTTCGCCGGCTCGCGGGACGTCCCGCTCACCCCGGCCGGGCTCCGCCAGTGCGAGGCGGTCGCGCAGGCGCTCGCCGAGCAGCCGGTGCGAGCCGTCTACGCGAGCCCGCTCGAGCGCGCGCGGACCTCCGCCGAGGTGATCGCCAAGCCCCACCGGCTCGAGGTGCGCGTGGACCCGGCGTTCCGCGAGATGGCCTTCGGCGCCTGGGAGGGCCTCGCCCGCGAGGAGGTCGCCGCCCGCTTCCCCGACGCCTACGCGCAGTGGCGCACGGCGCCCCACACGCTCGCGCTCCCCGGCGGCGAGCGGCTCGGCGCGGTGGCCGAGCGCGTGCGGCGCGCGCTCGCCGCGCTCGCGGCGGCGCACGCCGAGCAGACGCTCGTGCTCGTGAGCCACGCGATCGTCGTGCGCGTGATCGTGCTCGACGCCCTCGGCCTCGGGCTCGACCGCCTCTGGGCGGTGGACGCCTCGCCGGCGGGGATCACCGAGGTCGAGCTCGAGCCGGGCTGGGCCACGGTGCACCGGCTGAACACGCTCGCCCACCTCGAGGCGGCGGGCCCGTGAAGCCGCCGACGCAGCTCCCCAAGGGGGCGCGGATCTACCTGCCCGACGAGGCGGCGCGCAAGCGCCACGTCGAGACGCGCCTGCTCGACGTCTTCGCGCGCTGGGGCTACCGCGAGATCGTCACGCCCACGTTCGAGTACGCCGACGTGCTCGCGACCGGGACCGACGCCGGCGTGCAGGAGAACATGTTCAAGCTCGTGGACCGCGAGACCGGCCGGCTGCTCGCGCTCCGCGCGGACATCACGCCCCAGATCGCGCGCATCGTCGCGACGCGCCTGCGCGACGAGGGCAAGCCGATCCGCCTCGCGTACGTGACCAACGTGTTCCGGTACGACGAGCCGCAGGTGTCGCACTACCGCGAGTTCTACCAGGCGGGCGTCGAGCTGATCGGGCTCGACCAGCCCGAGGCCGAGGTGGAGATCATCGCGATGGCGGTCGAGGGGCTCCGCGCCCTCGGGCTCGAGCGCTTCCAGCTCGACCTCGGCCACCCCGACTTCTTCCGCGGGCTCCTCGAGGAGGTCAAGGCGCCGGCGGCGGCGCAGCGGGAGCTCCGCGCCGCGCTCGCGCGCAAGGACGCCGCGACCCTCGAGCGGCTCGTCGCGGAGCTGGCGCCGGCCGCGCACGTGGCCGAGGCGCTGCGGGCGCTCCCGACGCTCTTCGGCCACGAGGTCGTCCTGGAGCGTGCGCAGGCCCACGCGCGCAACGAGCGCTCGGCCCGGGCGCTCGCGAACCTCACGGAGGTCTACCGGCTGCTCACGATCTACGGGCTCGCCGACACCGTCCTGCTCGACCTCGGCGAGGTCCGCGGCTTCGACTACTACTCGGGCACGTACTTCGAGGCCTACGTCGCGGGCTTCGGCGCGTCGGTCGCCGCCGGCGGGCGCTACGACCACATGCTCGCCCGCTTCGGCTACGACTGCCCCGCGGTCGGCTTCGCCTTCGACCTCGGGCGCGCGCTCGCGGTGATGGAGGCGCAGGGCGTCGGCGTCGCGCTCGCGGGCCCGGACTTCTTCGTGATCGACTTCACGCCGGACAAGACGGCGGCGCTCCAGCTCGCGCGGCGGCTGCGGGACCTCGGCGCCTCGGTCGCGCGCGACATCGTCACGCGCGGCCTCGAGGAATCGCTGGCGTACGCCCGCGCCCGGCGTGCGCGCTGGGCCCTCGTGGCGGGCGGCCCACGGGCGCGGGCGGGCGAGGTGCTGGCGCTCGACCTGACGGACGGATCCGAACGCGCGCTGGCGCTCCGCGAGGTGCTCGAGCGGCCGGCGCGGTTCTTCAGAGGGGTGCGTGATGCCTAACATCGTGGTGGTCGGCGTGCAGTGGGGCGACGAGGGCAAGGGCAAGGTCGTGGACGTGATCACGCCGCACGTGGACGTGGTCGTCCGCTACCAGGGCGGGAACAACGCGGGACACACCGTCGTGGTCGGGCGCGAGAAGTACGTGCTGCACTCGATCCCGTCCGGCATCCTGCATCCGGGCCGCCGGTGCGTGGTCGGCTGCGGCGTCGTCGTGGACCCGGGCTCGCTGATCGAGGAGATGGAGGCGCTCGTCCAGCGCGGCGTCACGCTCGACGGCAACCTGTTCATCTCGCGGAACGCGCACCTGATCATGCCGTACCACCCCGCGCTCGACCGCGCCTCCGAGGCGAAGCTCGGCCGGCGGCGCATCGGCACGACGGGCAAGGGGGTCGGGCCCGCCTACGTGGACAAGGCCGCGCGCGTCGGCATCCGCATGGCGGACCTCCTGGACGAGCGCCTCTTCCGCGAGAAGCTCGAGCTGAACATCGCGCAGAAGAACCGGCTGCTGCGGGACATCTACGACGCGCAGACGTTCAGCGTCGAGGAGATCCTCAACCCGTACCTCCGCTACGCGGGCTGGCTCGCGCCGTACATCACCGACACGGCGCTCCTGCTCTCGCGCTGGATCGACAGCGGCTACGACGTGCTGTTCGAGGGCGCGCAGGGGACGATGCTCGACATCGACCACGGCACCTACCCGTACATCACCTCGTCCTCCACGACGGCCGGGGGCGCCGCGACGGGCACGGGCGTGCCCCCGACGCGCATCCACGGCGTGATCGGCGTGTCGAAGGCCTACACGACCCGCGTCGGCGGCGGGCCCTTCCCGACGGAGATGTCGGGCGCGGTCGGCGAGGCGATCCGGACGCGCGGCAACGAGTACGGCGCGACGACCGGGCGGCCGCGCCGGTGCGGGTGGTTCGACGCGATCGTCGCGCGCTACGCGGTGCGCATCAACGGGCTCGACGCCGTCGCGCTCACGAAGCTCGACGTCCTCGACCAGTGCGAGACCGTCAAGGTCTGCGTCGGCTACCGCCACCGGGGCGAGGTGCTCACCGAGTTCCCCGAGGACGAGACCGTCATGGCCGAGGCGGAGCCCGTGTACGAGGACGTCTCGGGCTGGCTCGCGTCCACGAACGGCGCCCAGAACCTGGCCGACCTGCCGGCGAAGGCGCGCCACTACCTCGACCGCCTCGAGGAGCTGATCGGCGTCCCGTTCTGCCTCGTCTCGACGGGCGCCCAGCGCGCGGAGACGATCCTGATCGAGGACTCGCCGCTGACGCGCTGGTTCCCCTCGGTCCGCACGAGCCTCTTCTAGCCGGGGCGGGGGCGATGGCGAGCGGGAAGGTGGAGCGGCTCCTGTTCATCGTCAGCCGCGGCCGCGGGCCCCTCTACGAGTCGCTCTGCCGCACCTTCGACGGCGACGACACCGTGCAGGTGATCCTCGACCGCCGCGTGACGGAGCGCCGCCGGCGCCGCCCCGGCCGGCGCACGCGCGAGCGCCGCCAGGCCGACCGGCGCGCCGCACGCGAGATCGACCGCCAGCTCCGGGCGCGCGGCTACGCCGTGCTCGGCGTGCCGACCGTCCAGCGCGCGCCCGCCGCCGCGCTGGCGCGCAAAGCGCGGTAGAATCGTCCCGTCTCCGGACGACCCGGGCGAGCCGTTAGCTCAGTTGGTAGAGCGCCTGACTTTT
>MGCF01000045.1 GCA_001788495.1 Candidatus Rokubacteria bacterium RIFCSPLOWO2_02_FULL_73_56 | reverse complement strand
GCGGCCCAGCTCCTGCACGAGCTGGCGCGAGGTCCGGATGAGCTTGTTGATCGTCTCGATCATGTGCACCGGGATGCGGATCGTGCGCGCCTGGTCGGCGATCGCTCGGGTAATTGCCTGGCGGATCCACCAGGTCGCGTACGTCGAGAACTTGTAGCCGCGTCGATATTCGAACTTATCGACGGCTTTCATCAGTCCGATATTGCCTTCCTGGATCAAGTCCAGGAATTGGAGGCCACGATTCGTATATTTCTTCGCGATCGAGATCACGAGCCGCAGGTTGGCCTCGACCATCTCCTTCTTGGCCTGCGCGGCCTTGACCTGGCCCTGCTTGATCACGCCCATCACGCGCTTGATCTCGTCGGCCCGCGCCGCGGCCCGCCCCTCGGCGGCCTTGATCTCCTGCTGCGCCACCCACACCTGCTGCTGCCGCGTGCTCGGGAACTTCTTGGCGGCCTTGAGGTGCAGGTCGGCGTTGGCGCCGCCGTTCGAGGCGGGGTCGCGGAACGCGGCGTAGATGAGGTTGTGGACCTCCTCGGGCGAGGGCCGGCGGCCGTTGGTCCAGAGGTGGATGACGCGCTCGGCGCGCTCGATGTCGTCGAGCAGGTCGCGCAGGCGCTGCACGAGCCCGCGGCGGATCGGCTCCGGGTCCTCGCGGTCGATGATCTGGTTGCCGATGTTGAGCGCACGCAGCTTGTCGAGGACCTTCTGCTGGCGCTGGTGGGCCTGGCCCTCGGTCTTCTTCCACGCGGGCTCCTTGCCCTTCGTGCGCCTCCGGCCCGTCGCCTTGAGGCGAAGCTTCCGGGCCTGGGCGACCAGCTTGTCGCGCTCGCGCAGGAGGCGGTCCACCGTGCCGAAGGCGGCGACGACCTGCCGCGTCAGCTCCAGCTCCTTCTCCTCGGTGAACTCCTCCTCGTTGACGTCCACGACCTCCTTGACGGACACGTCGCCGCGGCGGAGCTGGTCGCGCAGCTCGTGGAAGCGCTCGAGCGCGAGGTTCGTGCTGAGGATCGCGGACGCGACCTGGGTCTTGCCCTCCTCGATGCGCTTGGCGAGCGCGATCTCGCCCTCGCGGGTGAGGAGCGCGACGCGGCCCATCTCGCGCAGGTAGAGCCGCACCGGGTCCTCGGTCCGCCCGACCGGCCCCGGGGTGAGGTCGATCGGCTCGGCGGGCCCGTCGTCGTCGGCCTCCTCGGGCTCGGCGGGCTTGCGCTCGCGGCCCACCTCGGACGGGAGGCGGCCCGACTTGGCGGAGTCGACGACCTCGATGTCCATGGCGCCGAACATCATCATGATGTCGTCGAGCTGATCGAGGGACACGATGTCCGACGGGAGGGCGTCGTTCACCTCGTCGTAGGTGAGGAAGCCCTTCTTCTTGCCCATCGAGATCAGCCGGTCCAGCTCCTCCAGCTTGGGCTCTTCGCTCATGCGTCTGCGCTCCTTGTGGACTCCCCGGTCCCGTGTTCGAGCGACTGGGCCGTGCCGCCCGTGATCCCGTACACGACGGCGCTCTCCTCGTGGAGCCCCCGCAGCGCCTCGGTGACGGAGGCGTCCGTCCCGGCCGCCTGCGCGTCGGCGATGCCCTGGCTCAGACCGCGCGCCCGGCGCAGCCGCAGGCTGCGCTCGAGCCGCCGCTGAAACTGCTCGATGCTAACCCGGACGTCAAGGTCCTGCCGCTCCTCGACGAGGAGCGCCGCCAGCACGCCGCGGGCCTCCTCCGTCTCGAGGTCGGTCATGAGGCTCTCGGCGGAGGCGGCCGGGCGCGCGCGGAGCGCCGCGACGATCGCGCGCAGCGGCGGGTGCCCGAGGTCCTCGGTCTCGACGAGGAGCGGCAGGAGCGCCGCCCGCGCGTCCTCGGCGTGCAGCAGCAGGTGCACGAGGTCGCGCTCGACCGGCGGCGGCGTCGAGGTGGGCGGGGCGGGGCGCGCCGGCGCCAGGGGCCTGCGCAGCGAGGCCTGCAGCTTCTGCGCCTCGATCCAGAGCTGCGTGGCGTCCACGCCGAGCCTCGCGCCGGCCTCGCGCGAGAGCGCGGCGGCCTCCTCGGCGTCGCCGACCTTCGCGAGCATCAGCGCGGCGCGCGCGAAGGCGCCCGCGCGGGCGCGGGGGCCGGTGGCGCCGTCGGGGTCGGCGATCGCGCGGTCGAGCGCGTAGCCGAGCAGGCTCCGCGCCCCCGCGATGCGCTCCTCGAAGGCCGGGGCGCCCTCGGCGCGCAGGAACGTGTCCGGGTCGTGGCCGGCCGGGAGCAGGGCGACCCGCAGGCGCAGCGTGCCCGCGCCCTCGAGGGTGCCGGCGCGGTTGACCGCCCACGCCAGGCCGCCGCCCCCGGGCTCGAGCAGCTCCTCGGCGCGCGCGGCGGCCTTCTGGCCCGCGGCGTCGGCGTCGAAGAACAGCACGGCCAGGTCGCAGTAGCGGCGGAGCAGGCCGAGCTGCGCCGGCGTGAACGCCGTCCCCAGCGCGGCGACCGTCTCGGTGAACCCGTGCTGGTGCGCCATGAGGCAGTCCACGTAGCCCTCGACGAGCAGCGCGCGGTTCTTGGCCTGGATCGCCTCGCGCGCGAGGTCGGCGGCGTAGAGGAGGTTGCCCTTGGTGTAGAGCGGCGTCTCGGGCGAGTTCAGGTACTTGGGCTGCTCGTCGCCGAAGGCGCGGCCGCCGAGCGCGACGACCCGGCCCTGGAGGTCGCGGATGCTGAACAGCAGCCGGTGGCGGAAGTAATCGTAGACGCCCGGGCGGTTGTCGCGCGCGCGCGCGAGCCCGGCGGCGACCAGCGCCTCCTCGGCGACGCCCTCCGACCTCATGAAGCCGAGCAGCGTCTCCCAGCCCTCGGGCGCGTACCCGAGCGCGAAGCGCCGCGCGACCGCGGGGTCCACGCCGCGCCCCTCGAGGTACGTGCGCGCGCGCGCGCCGGCGGGCCGCCAGAGCTGCTCGGCGTAGAAGCGCGCCGCCAGGGCCATCACGCGGAACAGCTCCTCGCGCTGGCCGCCGTCGCCGCCGCCGCGCTCCTCGGGCAGCGCGATCCCGGCGCTCCGCGCGAGCTGGCGCACGGCCTCGGGGAACGAGAGCCGGTCCTGGCGCATCACGAAGCCGAAGGCGTCGCCGCCCACGCCGCAGCCGAAGCAGTGGAAGATCCCCTTCTTCGGGTTGACCGTGAACGAGGGCGTCTTCTCGGCGTGGAAGGGGCAGAGGCCCTTCCAGCCCTGGCCCGCCTTCCGCAGGCGCACGTAGCGGCCGACGAGGTCCACGACGTCCACCGCGCTCCGGATCTGGTCGAGCACGGCCTGCGAGTAGGACGCCATCAGCCGATCTCCCGTGCGGTCGGCATCAGCCGACCCTGAGCGCCGCGACGGTCGCCCCCGCGCCGCCCTCGGCGGGGGCGCCGTCGCGGAACGAGTCCACGAGCGGGTGCGCCGCCAGCAGGTCGCGGACGGCCTTGCGGAGCGCGCCGGTGCCCTTGCCGTGGACCAGGCGCACGCTCGGGAGGCCGGCGAGGAAGGCGTGGTCCAGGTACTGCTCGACGCGGTCGCGCGCCTCGTCCGTCGTCTGCCCGATCAGCATCAGCTCCGTGGAGATCTCGCGTCCGGGCGTGTCGTGTCGGGGGGCCGGGGCCCCGCGCCAGCCGCCCGGCTGCGAGCCCCCGGCGTCCGGCCCGACCGGGCGGAGGGCGGCGAGGGGGACGCGCACGGTGATCGCGCCCGAGCGCACCGTCGCCGAGTCGCCGGCGATCGAGAGCAGCTCGCCCCGCACGCCGAGGTGCTCGGCGGCGACGGTCGCGCCCGGGAGGAGGGCGCCGGAGGCGTCGGGGGCGGGGGGCGGGGCGGGGAGGAGCGCGTCGATGCGGGCGGCGACCTCGCGGACGCGCGCCCGGCTCTGCTCCAGCGCGCGCCGCGTGCGTTCGCCGCGCTTGAGCCGGTCCCACTCGGCGGCGACGCCCCGGCGGACGTCGGCGAGGAGCGCGGCGGCCTCGGCGCGCGCCCGCTCGAGCACGGTCCGCGCCTTCGCCGCCGCGGCCGCCTCCGCCTCGCGCGCGGCGGCCAGGCGCGCGGCGGCCTCGCTCTCGCGGCGCTCCGCCGCGAGCGCCCGCTCGGCCTCGGTGCGTGCGTGGGCGTCGAGCCGCGCGAGCAGCTCGCCGAGGCGCGCGGCGTCCTCGGAGCGGTGCGCCTCGGCGCGCGCGATCAGCGCGGGCGGGAGCCCGAGGCGCCCGGCGATCGCGAGCGCGTAGCTCCGCCCCGGGTGGCCGTAGCGCAGGCGGAACGTCGGCGCGAGCGTGGCGGTGTCGAACTCGACCGAGGCGTTGCGCGCCCGCGGGTGCGTGGAGGCGAATGCCTTGAGCGGCTCGAGGTGCGTCGTGGCCACGACCAGCGCGCCGCGCTCGGCCAGCGCCTCGAGGATCGCCTGCGCGAGCGCCGCGCCCTCGTCCGGGTCCGTGCCGGCGCCGAGCTCGTCGAGGAGCACGAGCGAGCGCTCACCGGCCCGGTCCAGGATCTCGCGAACCTGCCCGACGAACGCGGAGAACGTCGAGAGGTTCTCGGCGACGGACTGGTCGTCGCCGATGATCGCGTGGATGTCGGCGAAGACGGGCAGGCGCGAGCCCTCCTCGGCGGGGATGTGGCAGCCGACCTGCGCCAGCAGCGCGAGCAGCGCGAGCGTCTTGAGCGCGATCGTCTTGCCGCCCGCGTTCGGCCCGGTGATCACGAGCAGCGGGCGGTCGGGGCCGAGCTCGAGATCCACCGGCACGACGGGGCGCGCCGGGTCCCGCCAGCTCTGGGCGACCAGCAGCGGGTGGCGCGCGCCGCGCAGCGCGACGCGCCCGCCGGCGTCGATCACGGGGGGCACGGCGGCCATGCGCTCGGCGGCGGCGGCGCGCGCGAGGACCCAGTCGAGCGCGCCGAGGGCGTCCACCAGCCGCGCCAGCGCGTCGTGGTGCGCGCGGACCGCGTCGGTCAGCGCGGCGAGGATGCGCGCGGTCTCGTGCTCCTCGGCGCGCGCGGCCTGGACGAGGTCGTTGTTCGCCTCGATGACGGCCTCGGGCTCGACGAAGAGCGTCTGGCCGCTCTGCGAGCGGTCGTGGACGATGCCGCGCACGCGCCCGCGCGCCTCGGCGCGGACCGGGAGCACGTAGCGCCCGTGGCGCACGGTGACGTAGCGGTCGGCGAAGAGCCGCTCGGCGTCGGCGCCCTGGAAGGCACGCTCGAGCTCGGCGACGAGGCGCCGGCGGCGCTCGCGGAGCTCGCGGCGCAGGCGCCGGAGGGTCGGGCTGGCGTCGTCGAGGACCGCGCCTTCCTCGTCGAGCGCGCCACCGAGGCGGTCGCGGAGCTCGCGGAGGACGGGCAGGGCGTCGGTCCGCGCGGCCAGGCGCGGGCTCGTCTCGCGGACACCGCGGCCCCAGACGCCGAGACGTGGCGCCGCGTCGAGCACGGGGACGAGCTGGGCGAGCTCGGGGCCGTCGAGGATGCTGCCCGCGGCCCGGGCGCGGTCGAGGAGAGGGCGGACGTCGGGGAGGCCGGCCAGCGGCGGGGCGCCGGCCTGGGCGAGCGCGAGCCGGGCCTCTCGCGTGAGCTCGATCTCGGCCTGGACGGCGACGGCGTCGGTGAGCGGCTCGGCGGCCGCCGCTCGCTCGCGCCCCATGGCGGTCTGTGTGTCGTGGGCCAGGAGCGTCCGCACCGCATCCCACTCGGTGCCACGCTCCCGGATGTGCCCTGCCTCCACCCTACGCCTCATTCGCTCCCGTCCGGGCGACGGGAGTTCCGGCGGTGTCCCCGGCAGTGCTGTCCGGGCTAATCGGACATCCGTTCCCGCCGCTTGGCCTTCTTGCGAGCGGCGAGGGCTTTGCGCTTCCGCCGGACGCTCGGCTTCTCGTAGTGCTGGCGCTTCTTGAACTCCGACAGGAGCCCGGCCTTCTCGCACTGCTTCTTGAAGCGCTTGAGCGCGCTCTCGAAGGACTCGTCGGGCTCGACGATGACCCTGGTCACGCTGTGCTCCCCCCTCCGGGACGGCACCCGCTGGATAAACAACAACTATATACCACGCGACCCCACCCCGGGCAATCGGCGCGCGGCGCCCGACGGACCGTTGGGCTAGCGCGGACCATTCATGAACGACCGTCGCGCGAGGCGGGCGGGTCCTGTCGCCGGGGGCGGCCCCCTGCGGTCCTCGCTCCACCCATCCCCCAGTGGGGCCCTTCCGCTGCGGTCCTCGGGGACCGCCCCCGGCGCCACCCGTCCGGCCCCCTCGGCAGCCGTTCATGAATAGTCCGCGCTAGACTGTCCCGGGCCCGGCCGCCCGCGGGCCCGAGGAGGACAGAGACCGTGGGGACCGCGCTCGCGCCGCCCGTGTACACCGTCGCGCCGTTCGTGGCGATGCTGCTCGCGATCGCCGTGTGCCCCCTCTGGGTGACGCACTGGTGGGAGTCGAACCGCAACAAGGGCATCGTCGCCGTGCTCCTCGGGCTGCCGATCCTGGGCCTCTACCTCACCGAGCACCCCGGCGCGCTGCTCGCCATGGCCGAGGAGTACGTGTCGTTCATCATCCTGATCGCCGGGCTCTACGTGATCTCGGGCGGGATCCTGCTGCGGGGCGACCTCGAGGCGACGCCCCTGACCAACACGACGTTCCTCGCGTTCGGCGCCGTCATCGCCTCGTTCATCGGCACGACGGGGGCGTCCATGCTGCTCATCCGTCCCCTGCTGCAGACCAACCGGGAGCGGACGCGCGTCAAGCACACCGTGATCTTCTTCATCTTCCTGGTCTCGAACATCGGCGGCATGCTGACGCCGCTCGGCGATCCGCCGCTCTTCCTCGGCTACCTGCAGGGTGTGCCCTTCGTCTGGACGTTCCGGCTCTGGGCGCCCTGGCTGCTCATGGTGGGCGTCCTGCTGCTCGCCTACTTCGTCTGGGACACGACGCAGTACACGCGCGAGTCGATCGCCGCGATCCGGCGCGACCGCACGCAGCTCCAGCCCCTCCGGGTCCGCGGCGTGCTGAACGGCCTCTGGCTCGTGGGCGTCATCCTCGCGGTGGCCTTCCTGCACGAGCCGGCGCGCGAGGCCGCCATCATCGGCCTCGTGATCCTCTCGCTCTGGCAAACGCCCGCGGAGATCCGCCGCGCCAACGGCTTCACGTACTACCCGATCGTCGAGGTCGCGGTCCTCTTCTTCGGCATCTTCCTCACGATGATCCCCGCGCTCGAGATCCTGAGACTGCGCGGCGGCGAGCTCGGTGTGCGCGAGCCCTGGCAGTTCTTCTGGGTGACGGGCATGCTCTCGTCGTTCCTCGACAACGCGCCCACGTACCTCACGTTCCTGGCGCTCGGCCAGGGGCTCGGCCTGGCGCGGGAGGTCGTGGACGTGCCGCACGTCGTGCTCACCGGCATCGCGGTCGGCGCGGTCGCGATGGGGGCCAACACCTACATCGGCAACGCGCCGAACTTCATGGTGAAGTCGATCGCGGAGGAGACCGGCGTCAAGATGCCGAGCTTCTTCGGCTACATGCTCTACAGCGGGCTCGTCCTGCTCCCCCTGTTCGTCCTCGTGACGTTCCTGTTCTTCTAGTTACGTGGGAGGCCCCGACATGGCCCCCCCCACCCCCCAAACGCTCGGAGCGCCCCGGCAAAGCCCGGGCGCTCCTCGATACCCCGACAGGCTCCTCGCCGCGGGGGGCCCGGGGCGGCGTCGCTACGCCGACACGAGCGCGAGCACGCGCTCCACGGCCTCGGCGACGGCGGCCTCGACGGCGTCGTGCTCGTCGCGCTCGAACGGCTCCAGGACGTGGTCGGTGACCTGGGCCCGGGTGGCGGGGCGCCCGATGCCCACCTTGACGCGGCGGACCTCCTGGGTGCCGAGCGCCTCGAGGACCGAGCGCACGCCGTTGTGGCCGCCGGCGCTGCCCTTCATGCGCACGCGCACGGTCCCGAGCGGCAGGTCGATGTCGTCGTAGACGAGCACGAGCCCGGGCGGCGTGACGCGGAGCGCGCGCAGCGTCCGCGCGACGACCGGGCCGCTCACGTTCATGAAGCTCTGCGGCTTGACCAGGTAGAGGGGCTCGCCGCGCCACTGGGCGCGCGCGACGAGGGCCTGGCCGGCGCGGCGGAAGGACTTCCTGAGGGCCTTCGCGAGGGCGTCGAGGACGCGCTGGCCCACGTTGTGGCGGGTGTCCCGGTACTCCGGGCCCGGGTTGCCGAGCCCCACCACCGCGTGGGCCACGCGGGTCGCGCTCCGCTACTTCTCCGACTTCTCGGGCTTCTTGGCCGCGGGCTTCTTGCCCTCCTCGGGCGCCGCCTCCTCCTTCGGCTTGCGCTCGGTGAGGACCTCCGGCTCGGCGACCACCGCCGCAGCCTCGGGCGCCGCGGGGGCCACCTCCTCGGCCATCGGCGGCGCCACGGTCGCGACGGCCTGGTCGGCCGGGTTCAGGATCCGCACGCCCTCCGGCGCCAGGAGCGCGCCGACCGTCAGCACGTCGCCGATCATGAGCGCGCTCACGTCGGCCGCGATGCGCTGGGGGATCGCCGTCGGCAGGCACGAGACCTCGAGCTCGTGCAGGACGAGGTTCAGGATGCCCTTCTGGTCCTTGACGCCCACGGCCTCGCCCACGGGGTGCACGGCGACCCGCACCGTGATCGCGCGGTCGGCGGAGACCTCCTGCAGGTCCACGTGCAGGAGCTGCTCGCTGACCGGGTCGAACTGCAGGTCGCGGATGATCGCCATCCGCGTGCCGCCGGCCTGCTCGCCGTCGAACGTGAGCGCGAGCAGCTGGGTGGTGCCCTCGCGGCCGTGGATCATCCTGAGCACGGCCCGCGGATCGACCGTCACGGCCTCGGGCCGGGCACCGCCGTAGAGGACCGCGGGCACCGCGCCCTCGCGGCGCAGGCGCTTGGCCACCTGCTTGCCGGTCGCCGTGCGCCGCTTGATCGTCAGCTCTTGCATCTGCATCGTCGGGCTCCCTTCGGCTGGTTCACACGAACAGCGTCGAGACGGACTCCTCGTCGTGGATGCGACGGATCGCCTCGCCGAGCAGCGGCGCCACGCTGAGCACGGTGACGCGCGGGATCCGCTTCTCGGCCGGGACGGGAATCGAGTTGGTGACCACGACCTCCTCGAGCGGCGAGGCGCCGATGCGCTCCAGCGCCGGGCCCGAGAGCACGGGGTGGACGCCGCACGCGAGGATCCGGCGCGCGCCCTCGCGCGCGAGCGCGCCGACCGCCTGGACGAGCGTGCCGGCGGTGTCGATCATGTCGTCGATGACCACCGCGTCGCGGGCGCGGACCTCGCCGATCAGGTGCATCGCCACCGCCGCGTTCGGCCCCTGGCGCCGCTTGTCGATGATGGCGAGGCCGGCGTTCAGGCGCTTGGCGATCGCGCGGGCCCGCTCCACGCCGCCCGCGTCGGGGGCGACGATGACGGGGTCGCGGAGCTCCTTCTTGCCGAGGTAGTCGATCATGACGGGCGCGGCGAAGAGGTGGTCCACGGGCACCTTGAAGAAGCCCTGGATCTGCCCGGCGTGCAGGTCGAGCGCGAGCACCCGGTCGATCCCGGCGGCCTCGAGCAGGTCGGCGACGAGCTTGGCGGTGATGGGCACGCGCGGCTCCACCTTGCGGTCCTGGCGCGCGTAGCCGTAGTAGGAGAGCACGGCGGTGATCCGCCGCGCCGACGCGCGCTTGAGCGCGTCGATCATGATGAGCAGCTCCATCAGCGTGTCGTTCACCGGCGG
>MGCF01000044.1 GCA_001788495.1 Candidatus Rokubacteria bacterium RIFCSPLOWO2_02_FULL_73_56 | reverse complement strand
CCTGGCCGAGATCGCGCTGCGCTTCGGCCCGCCCGAGTTCTTCGCCATCCAGCTCCTGACCTTCTCGAGCTTCGTCGGGCTCGGCGGCGGCAACCCGCTCAAGTCGCTCGTCTCGATCCTCATCGGGTTCATCCTGGCCACGGTGGGCCTCGACATCGTCACGGGCCAGCTCCGGCTCACGTTCGGCGTCGTGGACCTCATGAAGGGCTTCGACTTCATCGTCGCGGTCATCGGGCTGTTCGGGATCGGCGAGATCCTCCTGTCGGTCGAGGAGGGGCTGCGCTTCCGCGCGACGCGGACGGGGATGAACCTGCGCGTCGTGCTCGACACGTGGAAGCTCCTGCCGCGCTACGCGCGGACCTTCGTGCGCGGCGCCTTCATCGGGTTCTGGATGGGCTTCAAGCCGGGCGGCGCCACGCCGGCGTCGTTCATGAGCTATGCGTTCGCCAAGCGGTTCTCCCGGCACCCGGAGCGCTTCGGCAAGGGCGAGCTCGAGGGCGTGGTGGCGCCGGAGACGGCCGCCCACGCGGCCGGCGTCGCGGCGATGCTGCCGATGATCACGCTCGGGATTCCGGGCTCGCCGACCGCGGCCGTGATGCTCGGCGGGCTGATCATCTGGGGCCTGCAGCCCGGGCCGATGCTGTTCACGGAGAACCCGGACTTCGTGTGGGGCCTCATCGCGAGCATGTACACGGGCAACATCATCGGCGTGCTGATGGTGCTGCTGTTCGTGCCGTTCTTCGCCAGGATCCTGGCGATCCCGTTCGGGATCCTGACGCCGCTGATCGTCATCGTGTGCGGCATCGGGGCGTTCGCCGTGCACAACAGCATGATCGACATCTGGTATATGCTGATCTTCGGTGTCATCGGCTACGTGTTCAAGAAGCTCGACTATCCACTCGCGCCGCTGGTCCTGGCGCTCGTCCTCGGCGACCTCGCCGAGAACGCGCTGCGCCAGAGCCTGATCATGTCGCAGGGCTCGCTCGGCATCTTCTTCACGCGGCCGATCGGCGGGGCCATCAACGCGGTCGCGCTCTTCTTCTTCGCGATGCCGGTCCTGACGGCGTGGCGCCGGCGCGCGCGGGGCGCGCCGCTGCCGCCGCGCGCCTGAGCCCGGAGGCGGCGTGGACTTCCTGCTCAGCCCCGAGTTCTGGGCGCGCTGGCTCAGCATCGTCATCATCGATCTCTCGCTCGCGGGCGACAACGCGCTCGTGATCGCGCTCGCGGTGCGCACGCTGCCGCGCCGCCAGCAGTTCTGGGGGCGGGTCTGGGGCTCGCTGGGCGCGGTCGTCCTGCGGCTCCTGTTCATCACGATCATCACCTACCTGCTGCGGATCCCGCTGCTGCAGTTCGCCGGCGGGCTCCTGCTGATCTGGATCGCGCTCAAGCTCGTGCGCCAGGACGCGGGGGAGGGCGAGGGGGAGGGCAAGGCCCGGCAGGGCACGTCGCTCTGGGAGGCCATCTGGATCATCGTCGTCGCCGACGTCATCATGAGCCTCGACAACGTCCTGGCCGTCGCCGGCGCCGCCCACGGCGACCTGGTCCTCGTGGTCTTCGGCATCGCGTTCTCGCTGCCGCTCGTCGTCTGGGGCAGCGGCATCCTGGCGCGGCTCATGAACCGCTTCCAGTGGATCATCTGGCTCGGCGGCGGCATCCTCGGCTACGTCGCGGGCGAGATGATCCTGAAGGACACGCTGGTGGCCGGCTGGCTCGGCGACGTCGGGAGGGCGCTGCACTATCCGCTGCCGGTGGCGCTCGGCGCCCTGATCGCGGGGCTCGGCTGGTGGCTGGCGCGCGGCGCGCGGGCGGGCGCGCCCGAGCACGGGGGAGCCCGGTGAGCGACCCCGGGCGGCGCCGGGAGGGCGCGCGGCGCGAGCCCGAGATGGAGGTGGCGCCGATCCGCTCGACGCGCATCTACGAGGAGATCGTCCGCCAGGTGAAGCAGATGATCGCCGAGGGGCGCCTGAAGAGCGGCGATCGGCTCCCGCCCGAGCGGGACCTCGCCGAGAAGTTCCTGGTGAGCCGCACCTCGGTGCGCGAGGCGCTGCGGGCGCTCGAGAGCCTCGGGCTGCTCGAGGTCCGGCCCGGCGAGGGGACGTTCGTGCGCGAGGTCTCCGTCGAGTCGCTGATCCAGCCGCTGGCGCTCCTCATGGCCTCCCAGCGCGAGGCGATCGGCGAGCTGTTCGAGGCGCGCCGCCTGCTCGAGCCCGCGATCGCCGCGCTCGCCGCCGCGCGCGCCACGCCCGAGGAGGTGCAGGAGATGGAGCGCATCCTCGAGGAGCAGGCGCGGGAGGTCGCGGCCGGGCGCACCGGCCTCGTGCAGGACGCCGCCTTCCACGCGGCGATCGGCGCGGCGGCGCACAACCGCGGCATCACGCGGATCGTCCACGCGGTCATGGACCTGCTCACGCAGAGCCGCGAGGAGGCGCTCGGCACGCCGGGGCGGCCCTCGCGCTCCCACCAGGACCACCGCCGCATCCTCCAGGCCATCGCCCGCCGCAACGCCGCGGCGGCGCGGCAGGCCATGCTCGACCACCTCGAGGCCGTCGAGGCGCTGGTGCTCGGCACCGAGCGGGCGCCCCGGAGGTCTTGACGGCCGAGCCGCGCCGGCGGTATATTTCGTGATCATGCGTGCGACGCGGTCGCGGATGCTGTCCCTGGGGCTGCTGAGCCTGCTGGCACTGCCGGGCCTGCCCGGAGCATCCGCGACGTAGCGCGAACCGGATGCCACGGGCGGGGACACGGCCCGTGGCGACGACGGATCAGGGGCCACGGGTCGACGACCTGTGGCCTTTCGTGTTTGTGGAGGTGCGGGCGATGGGAGCGTGGCTGGGCGAGGGCGCGGGCGTGGCGAAGCCCGGGGGCCCGCGCCAAGGTTGACATGACTGCTTGCTATCCAATAAACTTTAAAGACTTTTTCCACCTCCGAGACGGAGACCTGCGCGCATGGTGAAGTACGTCTACTTCTTCGGGTCCGGCAAGGCCGAGGGCTCGTCGCTGATGCGCAACCTGCTCGGCGGCAAGGGGTGCGAGCTCGCCGAGATGACGAATCTCGGCATTTCCGTCCCGCCGGGCTTCACGATCACCACCCAGGCGTGGGCCCGCTACACGAAGGCGGCCCAGAAGTGGCCCGAGAGCCTCTGGGAGCAGACGACCGAGGCCGTCAGGCGCCTCGAGGCCGGCGCGGGGATGAAGCTCGGCGACCCCAAGCGCCCGCTCCTCGTCTCCGTCCGCTCCGGCGCGCGGGTGTCGATGCCCGGCATGATGGAGACGGTCCTCAACCTCGGCCTCAACGACCGGACGGTGCGCGGGCTCGCCGAGTGGACGAAGAACGAGCGTTTCGCCTGGGACTGCTACCGGCGCTTCATCACGATGTTCAGCAACGTCGTGCTCGGCATCAGGCGCGAGGCCTTCGAGGAGCACCTGCAGGCGGCGAAGACCCGGCTCGGCGTGAAGACCGACCCCGAGGTGCCGGCGGAGGAGCTCGAGCGGCTCACGCAGGTCTACCAGGGCGTCGTCGCCGAGCACGCGGGCGTGCCCTTCCCGCAGGAGCCGGCCGAGCAGCTCCGCCTCGCGATCAGCGCCGTCTTCGGCTCCTGGTTCGCCAAGAAAGCCGTCGAGTACCGGCGCATCCACGGGATCCCGGGGGACTGGGGCACGGCCGTCACGATCATGGCGATGGTGTTCGGCAACCTCGGCGAGACGTCGGGCACGGGCGTCGGCTTCACGCGCGACCCGCGCACGGGCGAGCGCCGCTTCTACGCCGAGTTCCTCGCCAACGCGCAGGGCGAGGACGTCGTCGCCGGCATCCGCACGCCCGAGCACATCGACGACCTGAAGCGCCGCATGCCGAAGGTGTACGAGGAGCTGACCACGATCGCCGACCGGCTCGAGCGGCACTACAAGGACATGCAGGACATCGAGTTCACGATCCAGGAGGGCAAGCTCTATCTGCTCCAGACGCGCGCGGGCAAGCGGTCGGCCGCGGCCGCGGTGCGGGTGGCCGTGGACCTCTACCGCGAGAGCGTGATCGACCGCGACACGGCGCTGATGCGCGTGCGCCCCCAGGACCTGCACCAGATCCTCCACCCGAAGTTCGACGACGAGGACCGCGAGCGCGCGATCGCCGGCGGGCGGCTGCTCGCGCGCGGGCTGCCGGCCGCGCCCGGCGCCGCGGTGGGCGAGGTGGTCTTCGACGCCGACCGCGCCGTGGAGTGGGCGCGGGCGGGCCAGCAGGTGATCCTGGTGCGGGCCGAGACCTCGCCCGAGGACGTCGCCGGCATGTACGCGGCCGAGGGCATCGTGACCTCGCGCGGGGGCCGCACGTCGCACGCGGCCGTGGTCGCGGTCGGGATGGGCAAGTGCTGCGTCGTCGGCGCCGGGGACGTGGTCGTGGACGAGGAGCGGCGCGTGTTCGAGGCCGGCGGCCGGACCGTCCGCGAGGGCGACGTGATCTCCGTGGACGGCTCGACCGGGGACGTGCTGCTCGACGCGGTGAAGACGCTCCAGCCGGAGCTCGGCGGCGAGTTCCGGGAGTTCCTCGGCTGGGCCGACGAGCGGCGGACGCTCGGCGTGCGGGCCAACGCGGACACGCCGGAGGACGCGCGGAAGGCCCGCGAGTTCGGCGCGGAGGGGATCGGGCTCGTGCGCACCGAGCACATGTTCTTCAGTCACGAGCGCATCCCGATCGTCCGCGAGATGATCATGGCGGGCGACTCGGCGGCGCGGCGGGCGGCCGTCGCGAAGCTGCTGCCGTTCCAGCGCGAGGACTTCCTCGGGATCTTCCGCGCGATGGACGGGCTGCCGGTCACGATCCGCCTGCTCGACCCGCCGCTGCACGAGTTCCTGCCGAAGTATACCGACCTGCTCGAGGAGTACACGCGCCTGGACGCGCGGCACATGGAGCGGGAGCGGCTCGAGGTGGTGATGGCCAAGGTGCGCTCGCTCCAGGAGGCGAACCCGATGCTCGGCCACCGGGGCTGCCGCCTCGGCATCACGTTCCCCGAGATCTACGGCATGCAGGTCCGCGCGATCATGGAGGCGGCGTGCGCGGCCACCGGGCAGGGCGTCGCCGTCTCGCCCGAGATCATGATCCCGCTGACCGGCACGGTCGGCGAGATGCGGCTGATGCACGAGACGACGAAGGCGGTGGCCGACGGCGTGCTCGCCGAGCTGGGGGTGCCCGTGCCGTACCTGATCGGCACGATGATCGAGGTGCCGCGGGCGGCGCTGATCGCCGACCAGCTCGCGCAGACCGCCGAGTTCTTCTCGTTCGGCACCAACGACCTCACCCAGCTCACGTTCGGGTACAGCCGCGACGACGTCGCGAAATTCCTGCCGTTCTACCTGGACAAGGGGCTGCTCCCGTCCGACCCGTTCTCGGTCCTCGACCAGGAGGGCGTCGGCGAGCTGGTCCGCATCGGCATCGAGCGCGGCCGGCACGCGCGGCCGGACCTCAAGGTGGGCATCTGCGGCGAGCACGGCGGCGAACCCGCCTCGGTCGAGTTCTGTCACCGGGTGCACATGACGTACGTGTCGTGCTCGCCCTTCATGATCCCGATCGCGCGGCTCTCGGCCGCGCAGGCCCGCATCAGGGCGCGTCAGGCGTCGGAAGGGGCCGCCAGTGCCTAGCGTCGAGGAAGTCCTGGCGACGGCCGGGCTGCTCTAGGAGGGACAGGGCGTGGGAATGTCCGGTGCACGCATGGTGCTCGAGTGCCTCAAGCGCGAGGGGGTCGACACGATCTTCGGGCTCCCGGGCGGCGCCGTGCTGCCGATCTACGACGCGCTCTACGACTTCGAGGGGCTGCGCCACATCCTGGTCCGCCAGGAGGCCGCGGCCGGGCACGCCGCGGAGGGCTACGCGCGGACGACGGGCAAGGTCGGCGTCTGCCTGGTGACGTCCGGGCCCGCGGCGACGAATCTCGTCACGGCGCTGCAGGACGCGCTGATGGACTCGATCCCGATCGTCGCGTTCACCGGGCAGGTGCCGACGCACCTCATCGGCAACGACGCGTTCCAGGAGGCGGACAACGTCGGGATCACGCGGCCGTGCACGAAGCACAACTTCCTCGTGAAGGACGGCCGCGACCTGGGCCCGATCATCCGCGAGGCCTTCCACATCGCGTCCACCGGGCGTCCGGGGCCCGTGCACGTGGACCTGCCGAAGGACGTGCTGGTCAAGGAGGCCGAGCTCGTGTGGCCCGAGAAGGTCCACATGCGCTCGTACAACCCGACGTACGAGGGCCACCCGGGCCAGATCAAGCGCGCGGCGAAGCTGCTGCTGCGCGCGCGCCGGCCGGTGGTCTACGCGGGCGGCGGGGTCATCGCCTCGGACGCCAGCGAGGAGCTCCGCGCGCTGATCGAGCTCACGCAGATCCCGGTCACGCAGACGCTGATGGGGCTCGGCGCGTTCCCGATGGAGGATCCGCTCTCGCTCGACATGCTCGGCATGCACGGCAGCTACTACGCCAACATGGCCGTGCACCACTCGGACGTGCTGCTCGCGGTGGGCGCCCGCTTCGACGACCGGGTGACCGGGCGCGTGGACGCCTTCGCGCCGAACGCCGAGATCATCCACATCGACATCGACCCCTCCTCGATCTCGAAGAACATCAAGGTGGACGTGCCGATCGTGGGCGACTGCCGGCGCGTGCTCAAGGCGCTCGTCGCCGCCGTGCGCGAGGAGCTGCGCGGCGACGTCGCGTCGCTGGCCCGGGAGGCGCGCAAGCAGTGGGCGGCGCAGATCGCCGAGTGGAAGCGGAAGTGTCCGCTCGGCTTCGAGTGGGACGACGAGGTCATCAAGCCCCAGCACGTGATCCAGGAGATCTCCACCCTCACGCACGGCGAGGCGATGATCGTCACGGGGGTGGGCCAGCACCAGATGTGGGCGGCGCAGTACTACCGGTTCAAGCACCCGCGGCGCTGGTGCACCTCGGGCGGGCTCGGGACGATGGGCTACGGGCTGCCGACCGCCATGGGCGTCGCCGCCGCGTGGCCCGACCGGCTCGTGGTCAACATCGACGGCGACGGCTCGTTCCAGATGAACAGCCAGGAGCTGGCGACCTGCTTCGAGAACAACCTGGCCGTCAAGACCGTGATCCTGAACAACCGCGGTCACGGCATGGTCCGCCAGTGGCAGGACATCATCTACAAGGGCCGCTTCTGCGCGATCGACTTCGGGCCGAGCCCCGACTTCGTGAAGCTGGCGGACGCCTACGGCTGCACCGGCATCCGCGCGACGCGGCCGTCCGAAGTGGTCCCGGCGCTCGAGAAGGCGTTCGCGACGCCCGGCCCGGTCCTCGTGGACGTGTGGGTCGACAAGTGGGAGTTCGTGTTCCCGATGGTGCCGGCGGGCGGCGCCAACACCGAGATGATCCTGGAGAAGCCGGGCCGCGCGGCGAAAGACAAGGCCGCGAAGGCCCAGACGGGGTTCTGATGCAGAACGGCGGAGGCCCGCGCAAGCACACGATCGGCGTGCACGTCGAGAACAAGTTCGGCGTGCTCTCGCGCGTCGCCGGCCTGTTCTCGGCGCGCGGCTACAACATCGAGAGCCTCTCGGTGGGCGAGACGCTCGACCCCACGGTCTCGCGGATGACGCTCGTCGTCCGCGGCGACGAGTTCGTCATCGAGCAGGTCACCAAGCAGCTCCACAAGCTGGTGGACGTGATCAAGGTCACGGACCTGACCGACGAGAGCCACGTCGAGCGCGAGCTGGTCCTGATCCGCGTGAACGCGGAGCCGCAGAACCGCGCCGAGGTCCTCCGGGTCGCGGACATCTTCCGCGCGAAGGTGGTGGACGTCACCCCGGTGAGCTACGTGCTGGAGGCGACGGGCGACGAGGGCAAGCTCGAGGCGCTGCTCGAGCTGCTGCGGCCGCTCGGCGTCCAGGAGCTGGTGCGCACGGGCAAGGTCGCGATCGCCCGGGGGCCGAAGACGCGCGTCAAGCGCGCCGAGGTGCCCCGGCGGGCGCGGGGCCCGGAGGATCCCACGGTCGTCGGCTTCGCCGATTAACCCGTATCCGGAGAAAGGAACAGGACTCGCATGGCCGCGAAGATCTACTACGACCAGGACGCCGACCTGGGGCTGCTCAAGGGCAAGAAGATCGCGATCGTCGGCTACGGCAGCCAGGGACACGCCCACGCGCTGAACCTGAAGGACAGCGGCCAGGACGTGATCGTCGGGCTCTACAAGGGCTCGAAGAGCTGGAGCAAGGCGGAGAAGGACGGCCTGCGCGTCGCGACGGTGGGCGAGGCGGCGCGCGCGGGCGACGTGGTCATGATCCTGCTCCCGGACCAGAGCCAGCGCCAGGTGTTCGAGGCCGAGATCAAGGGCGGGCTCGCCAAGGGCAAGATGCTGATGTTCGCGCACGGCTTCAACATCCACTTCAACCAGGTCGTGCCGCCGCCCGACGTGGACGTGACGATGATCGCGCCGAAGGCGCCCGGCCACGTGATGCGCGACCTCTTCACGCAGGGGCCGGGCGTGCCCGCGCTGCTCGCCGTCCACCAGGACGTGACGGGCCAGGGCAAGGACCTGGCGCTCGCCTACGGGCGGGGTGTCGGCTGCACCCGGGCGGGCGTGCTCGAGACGACGTTCAAGGAAGAGACGGAGACGGACCTCTTCGGCGAGCAGACGACGCTCTGCGGCGGCGTCTCGCACCTCATCAAGGCCGCGTTCGAGACGCTCGTGGAGGCCGGCTACCAGCCCGAGATCGCGTACTTCGAGTGCATGCACGAGATGAAGCTGATCGTGGACCTCTTCTACCAGGGCGGGCTGGCGTACATGCGCTAC
>MGCF01000043.1 GCA_001788495.1 Candidatus Rokubacteria bacterium RIFCSPLOWO2_02_FULL_73_56 | reverse complement strand
GGAGCCGATCACGGGCCAGTTCGACCTCTTCTACCTCGAGTACCCGTGGTACCGCGTGCTCACGGCGGTGCTCGCCGCCGCGATCATCGGCGCGCTCTACCTCTTCCTCCGCTTCGGCAAGTACGGGATCTGGATCCGCGCCACCACCCAGGACCGGGTCATGGCCCAGGCGATGGGGATCCCGGTCCCGGTCGTCCTCGCCGTCGTGTTCGGCATCGGCGCCGGCATGGCGGCGGCGAGCGGCGTGCTCTTCGGCCCCCTGGGCGGCGTGACGCAGACGATGGGCTCGGATTTCACGCTCCGGGCCTTCATCGTGGTGGTGGTGGGCGGCATGGGGAACCTCGGCGGCTCGATCCTCGCCGCGATCTTCCTCAGCCTGATCGAGGCGTACGCCTCGCTCGTGGTAAGCCCCGCCCAGGCGGTGATCGCCTCCTTCGTCGTGCTGATCCTCGTTCAGCTCTTCCGGCCCACGGGCCTCTTCGTCCCGACCCCGAAATGACGCGCCCGGCGCGCCCGGCCATCGGCTACTGGACCGGCTTCGCGATCGTGCTGGCGCTCCTCCTCGCGACGCCGCTCGTGCTGCCGGAGTTCTGGCAGCGCTTCGTCACCGAGATCCTCATCTGGGGCCTGCTCGCGATGTCGTCGGACATCCTGATCGGCTACACCGGGATGGTGTCGTTCGGCCACTCGGCGTTCTTCGGCCTCGGCATGTACGGCGCCGCCGCCGCGCTCCTCACGATCCGGCCCCCGAGCCTCTGGCTCACGATCATCTACGGGCTCGTCGGCGCGGGCCTGGTCGCCGTCTTCGTCGCCTACTTCTCGACGCGCCTGCGCGACATCTACTTCGCGATCACGACACTCGTCTTCTCCCAGATCTTCTACGTCATCATCTTCACCTGGACGGAGGTGACGGGCGGCGAGAACGGCCTCACCTTCCGCCAGCCCCCCTTCTCGATCCCCGGGGTCCTCTCGGTGCCGTTCACCCGGGACGGCTTCCACTGGTTCATCGTGGCGGTCGTCACCGCCTCGTACCTGGTCCTCCGGCGGGTCATGCAGTCGCCATTCGGCAAGGTGCTCCAGGCGATCCGCGAGAACGAGCCGCGCACGCGCGCGATCGGCTACCACGTCGAGCGTTACAAGATCGTCGCCGTGATGCTCTCGGGGCTCTTCGCGGGCCTCGCCGGCGTGCTCTACGCGGTCCAGAACAAGTTCACCGCGCCCGACTTCGTCTTCTTCCTGGTCTCCGGCGAGGTCGTGATCTTCAACGTGATGGGCGGGATGGGGACGCTCGTGGGGCCGGTCGCGGGCGCGGCGTTCTTCCTGCTGCTGCGCGAGGGCCTCTCGCGCTTCTGGACCGAGTACTACCTGATCCCGGTCGGCCTCATCTTCACGGCGATGGTCGTCTTCATGCCGCAGGGCCTGCTCGGCTTCCTCCGGCGCCGGCTCAACCAGTAGCGGGGCCGAGCACCCGCCGGACCGCGTCCGTCAGCGCGGCCACGGTGAACGGCTTGCGCAGCACCGGCCCGTACCGCGCGGCGCGGTCGGCCTCCTCGTCGTCCTCCAGGTAGCCCGAGAGGTAGAGGACCCTGATGCCCGACCGCGCCGCCATCACGTCCTGCGCCAGCTCGTCGGTTGCGGGCCCGGGCTTGGTGACGCTGGCGATGAGGAGGTCGATCGCCCCGTCGTGACGCCCGCAGGTCTCGAGGGCCTCGGCGCGATCACGGGCCTCGAGCACGGCGTAGCCGTAGAGCTTGAGGATGTCGCGGATGAGCCCGCGCACCTCGCTCTCGTCCTCGACGAGGAGCACCGTCTTCGTCGTGAACTGCACCGCCGCGGTGCCGCCGGTCGACGCGAGGCCCTCCTCCTGGTCGAGGGCGGGGAGGAAGACGGCGAACGTCGTGCCCTCCCCCGCGTCGCTCGCCACCTCGATCCGGCCGTTGTTCTGCGTGACCACGTCGTAGACGGTGGACAGCCCCAGGCCGGTCCCCTTGCCGGGGCCCTTCGTCGTGAAGTAGGGCTCGAACAGGCGGGAGCGGGTCTGGGCGTCCATGCCGGAGCCCGTGTCGCTCACGCTCAGCACCACCTCGGAGCCGGCCCGGCACGTCTCGAGCGTCAGCCGCCCCCCGTTCGGCATCGCGTCGCGGGCGTTGATCACCAGGTTCATCAGCACCTGGCCCATCTGCCCCGGGTTGACGTTCACGCGGGGCAGCCCGGGCTCGAGGCGGCTCAGCATCTCGATCCGCTCGCCGATCAGCGGCTGGAGCACCCGCGTGATGTTGGTGACCAGCTCGTTCAGGTCGACCGGGGTCGCCGCCGTCGGCTGCTTCCGCATCGAGGCGAGGATCTGCTGGATCAGCGCGGTCCCCCACTCGGTCGCCTTCTTGATCGACTCGGCATTGCGGTGCAGCGGATCGGAGGGGCGGAGGTGGCGCAGCATCAGCTCGCTGTACCCCGTGATGACCGCCATCAGGTTGTTGATGTCGTGGACGACGCTTCGCGTCAGCCGACGCAGGTTCTCGTTGTCGGCGAGCACTTCCTCGAGCTTCGCGCGCACGTCCTGCGTGGCGCTCTCGGACGTCATGGCTCGGGAGCCTCCAGCTCGGCACCGGCGGGCGGGTCGGGGATGAGCGGCAGGAGGACCGTGAACGTGGTGCCCCGGCCCTCGGTGCTCCGGAAGCTGATCGTGCCGCCGTGATCCTGCACGACCTTGTGGGCGATCGCCAGCCCGAGGCCGGTGCCGCTCTCCCGGGTCGTGTAGAAGGGGTGAAAGATCTGCTCGCGCGCGGCCGGCGCGATGCCGCACCCGGTGTCCTCGACCTCGACCCGCACGCCGCGGTCGGCGGCCCGCCGCCGGGCCGCCAGCAGGGCGTCGTGCCCGTCGGCCCAGCGCGCGCGCAGCGTCAGCCGGCCGCCCGGCGACATCGCGTCCAGGGCGTTCGCGACCAGGTTCACGAACGCGCGGTAGAGGGCCTCGGGGTCCGCCTGGATCGGCGGCACGTCGCGCGCGTACTCGCGCCGCACCTCGATCTGCTTGGTCTCGAGCTGGTTGGCGTACAGCTCGAGCGCGCGCTCGAGGAGGTCCGGCGGCCGCACGAGCGTGAAGCTGAGCCGCGTGGGCCGCGCCAGCTCGAGCAGGCGCTCGACGATGACGTTGATCCGCTCGAGCTCGCGCGGCACCACGCTCTGGAACTTCCGCCGGAACTGGACGTCGTCAAACCGGCGCTCGAGATGGCGGCTGAACGTGACCAGCGAGGTGAGCGGGTTCTTGATCTCGTGCGCGAGACCCGCGGCGAGCGAGCCGAGCGCCGCGAGCCGGTCGGAGCGCCGGAGGTCGCTCTCGAGCCGGCGGACGAGCGTGAGGTCGCGGAGCACGCCGATGACACCGAGGTCCTTCCCCTCGCCGCCCTTGAGCGGCGTCGAGCTGAACTCGATCGGCACCGAGCCGCCGTTGCGCCGCCTGAGGGTCAGCGCCAGGTTGGCGATCGGCGCGCGGCTCGCCAGCGTCTCCATGAGCAGGTCGGAGATCTCGGGCGTGTGCGCGAAGACCTCGGTGCAGTAGCGCCCGGCGACCTCGCCGCCGAAGTAGCCGGTCAGCAGCTCCGCGGCCGGGTTCAGGGTGACGACGCGCCCGTCGAGGTCCACGGTGACGATGCCGTTCGGCATCGACCCGAGGATGCTGTCGGCGTAGCTCTTGAGGTCGGCGAGCTCCTCGAACTGCCGCCGGAGCTCGGTGTGCGCCTCCTGGAGGTCCGTGCGCTGCTGGAAGAGCTGGACCGCCATGTGGTTGAACGCGGCCGCGAGCCGCCCGATCTCGTCCGAGGTCGAGGGTTCGATCCGCTGGATCAGCTCGCCGCGCGCGATGGCCGCCGCGCCCTCCGCCAGCTCCCGCACCGGCCGCGCGATGCGCCGGGCGACCACCGCGGCGGCCCCGCCGCCGAGCAGCAGGATCGCGAGCGTCAGGGCGCCCAGCTCGATCCGCGTCTTGAGGATCTCGGCGTCCATCCGCTGGCGCGACAGCCCGACGTGCGCCGTCCCCCACTGCTGGCGGCCCACCAGCACGGGCACCGCGAAGTCGCGGGTGGAATGGTCGGGCGGCGGCGCGAAGACCTCGCCGACACGCTCGGGCTGCCGGCTGTGCGCGGCGATTCTACCGTCGGCGGCGAGCACGACGGCGTAGACGACGTCGGTCTCGGCCGCGACGCGCGCCACGTTTTGCTCGAGCGCCGTGAAGTTGTAGAGGAGGAGCGGCCCGTACGACATCGCGGCGAGGCTGCGCGCGAGCACGGTGCCGCGCTGCTCGACCTCGCCGACGATCGTCGCGTGCTGGCGCTGGTCGACGACCACCGCCACGGCGCCCATCATGAGCGCCAGCACGAGGACGGTGCCCCAGAGAAACTTGGCGCGCAGCGACGCCGGCCTCATCGCGCGCGCTCCAGCCAGACCTTCCGGAACGGGATGTAGGGATCGCCGAGGCCGTTGACCTCGACGGAGCGGACGTAGGGCTGGAAGAGCCGCTCGTACGTGTGGTGCATCATCGGGATCAGCGGGGCGTCCTCGAGGACGAGCTGCTCGGCCCGGCGGTAGAGCTCGACCCGCCGCTGGATGTCGGGGGCGCTGCGGGCGGCCGCGAGGAGGCTGTCCACCGTCGGGTTCGCGTAGCCGAACAGGTTGCGCGGGCTCTTCGAGTGGAAGAGCTTGTACAGGAAGTTGTCGGGGTCCGGCACGTCGGCGTACCAGCCGTAGAGGAAGAACGGGAGCTTGCCCTCGGCGATGAGCCTGGAGTAGGTGGGCCAGTTCGTCTCGTAGTTGAGACGGGTCTCCACGCCCACCGCGGCCAGGGCCTTCTTGATCTGGTCGAGCTCGTGGACCAGCGCCTCGAGCTTGACGCTCGACCAGATCGCGATCGGCGGCAGGCCGCGCCCGCCCGGGTAGCCGGCCTCGGCGAGGAGCTGGCGGGCGCGGGCGGGGTCCCACGGGTAGCCGGCGAGCTGCGGGTTGAACCCCTGGGTCCCGGGCGGCAGGATCCCGCGCGCGGGGACGTAGCGCCCGTTGAAGGCCTCCTCGACGATCGCCCCGCGGTTGATCGCGTAGATCAGCGCCTGGCGCACCCGGCGGTCGTCGAGGGGCTTGACCCGCGTGTTGAGCCCGTAGAACCGCACGCTGATCATCGGCCGCTTGACGTAGGGGTACCCCGTGGACGCGACGACCCGCCGGTAGTCGCGCGTCGGCACCGGCGCGTCCTCGAGGTTGCCCCGACGGAACTCGTCGTATGTAGACTCCCAGCGCTCGCCCGCGAAGACCCGGTAGACGAGGCGGGACAGGTAGGGCGCGCCGCCGAAGTAGTCGGCGTTGGCCGCGAGCACGATCTCCTTGCCGCGCTCCCAGCGCTCGAACCTGAACGGCCCGGTCCCGGCGGGCTGCGTGCCGAACGCCTCGCCGAGCCGCTCGACGACCTCCTTGGGAACGATCTTGGCGTGGCCGACGGCGAGCGAGGCGACGAACGGCGCGAACGCCTCGTCGAGGGTCACCTGCACGGTGTACCGGTCGAGGGCCGCGAGGCCCGCGACGGCCTTCGCTTTGCCCTCGCGGAAGTCGCGCGCACCCTTCACGTTGACGAAGAGGTCGGCGGCGCCGGACCTGGTCCGCGGGTCGAGGATCCGCGTCAGCGAGTACACGACGTCCTCCGCGGTGACCTCGCGCCCGTGGTGGAACTTGACGCCGCGGCGCAGGGTGAACGTCCACGTGCGGCCGTCACGCGAGGCCCTCCAGAACTCGGCGAGCGCGGGCGCGACGGTCAGCGTCTGGTCGTACTGGACGAGGCCGTCGAAGATCTGCTGCGAGACGGACAGGCTGTAGATGTCGCTGATGCGGGCAGGGTCCAGGCTCTTGGGATCGTGCCCGAGCGGTCGGCGGTAGACGCCGCCCTTGACCGGGCGCGCCTTGCCCTCCTGCGCCACGGCGGGCAGCGGTGCCGCGGCCGCGAGGACGAGGAACGAGAGCAGGAGGGAGGCGCCCCCCCTCCTGCTCGCGGCTCCAATGAGGCATCGCGATGCCTCCATCAGGGAGCGGACGGGGAGGGCTCCTAGAACCCGCCGCCTTCTGCCGTGCCGATGGCCTGGAAGACCTGCGTGGAGCCCGTCGTGCCCGACTCGATCACCGGAGCGGCCAGGAGCAGGGTGGCAACGGTCAGCAGCGCGGCCCAGATCATCTTCGTCATTGCTCTGTCCTCCTCGGTCGTTTGGGCGCCCTCCCCATGAGGGCGCCGTGGGTGTGACCGCGGAGGAGAAGAGCAATTCGCTCGCCATCCGGCCTGCTCGAAGAAATTCGCCTTTATTCCAGGGGATTTCGCACGCGACCGCCCTGGCTGACGGGCGGCCAGTTGCACCAAGTTGGTGCAGGTGCACCAAACTGGTGCAACTCCTACTCCGAGCCCCAGCGCTCGAGCAGGCGCTTCAAGGAGTTGCGGTGCACCCCCAGGATCCGCGCCGCCTCGCTCTGGTTGCCCTTCACGCGCTCGAGGACCTGCAGGACGATCTGGTGCTCGAACGCCTCGGTGGCGTCCTTGAGGGGCAGGCGGTCGGCCTTCCGGACCAGGAGCCGGTGGTCGGGGAGCAGCACGTCCAGGGGCAGGTCGTTCAGCCCGATCAGGGGGCCGTCGGCCAGCACGACGCAGCGCTCCACCACGTTCTGCAGCTCGCGCACGTTGCCCGGCCAGCGGTACTCGGAGAGCGCCGTGAGCGCCTCGGGCGAGAGCCCCTGCACCCGCTTGCCGAACTGCTGGCCGTACTGGCGCACGAAGTGCTCGACGAGCAGCGGCAGGTCCTCGATCCGCTCGCGCAGCGGCGGCACCTCGATCGGCACGACGTTCAGGCGGTAGTAGAGGTCCTCGCGGAAGGCCCCGCGGGCGACCGCCTGCTTGAGGTCCACGTTGGTCGCCGCGATCACGCGCACGTCGATCTTGATCGCGCGCGTGCCGCCGACGCGCTCGATCTCGCGCTCCTGGAGCACGCGCAGGAGCTTGGCCTGCAGCTCCGCCTTGAGCATGCCGATCTCGTCCAGGAACAGGCTGCCGCCCTGAGCCAGCTCGAGCTTGCCGAGCTTGCGCTGGTAGGCGCCGGTGAACGCGCCCTTCTCGTGGCCGAACAGCTCCGACTCGATCAGGGTCTCGGCGACCGCCGCGGGGTTGACCGGCACGAAGGGCTTGTCGCGGCGCGGCCCCTGCCGGTGGATGGCGCGCGCGATCAGCTCCTTGCCCGTGCCGCTCTCGCCGGTGACCAGCACCGTCGCCGTCGTGCGCGCCACCTGCCCGATCAGCCGGAAGAGCTTCTGCATCGCGGGGTGCGTGCCGACGATCTCCTCGAAGTCGCGCGCGCGCGCGAGCTCGCCCCGCAGGAACGTCACCTCGCGCTCGAGCGACCGCTTCTCGAGCGCCCGGCGGCAGAGCGCGAGCAGCTCGTCCTCCTCGAAGGGCTTGGTGAGGTAGTCGAAGGCGCCGAGCTTCATGGCGGCGACGGCCGTGCGGACGGTCTTCACCGCGGTGACGAGGATGACCTCGAGGCCCTCGTCGATCGCCTTGATGCGCTCGAGCACCTCGATGCCGTCCATCTCGGGCAGCCGGATGTCGAGCAGGACCAGGTCCACCTGCGAGGCGCGCAGCACGTCCAGGGCCTGCGGACCGTCCGGGACGTCGATGACCTCGTAGTGGTCCTCGAGGATCAGCCGGAACGACTCACGCACGCCGGAGTCGTCGTCCACGACCAGGATGACCGGTCGCGCCATTGTCCAGCACTCTAGCACGCGCCCGCTCAGGCGCGGACGTCCACCACGATCTCCCGGTCGCGGGGCCCGTCGCACTCGACGAGCGCGATGCCCTGCCAGGTGCCGAGCAGGAGCCGCCCGTCGCGCACCGGGACCGACTCGGAGGGGCCGAGGAACGCCGCCTTGAGGTGCGCGGCGCCGTTGTCGTCCACGCGGTCGTGCTCCCAGACGCCCTCGGGGAAGAGCGTGTCGAGCGCGGCGACGATGTCGGCGCGCACGCCCGCGTCGGCGTTCTCGTTGATCACGATCGCCGCGGTCGCGTGGCGGACGAACACCGTGCAGAGCCCCTCGGCCACGCGCGCGCGCGCGACCACCGCGGCGACCTCGTGCGTGAGGTCGAGCACCTCGTACTTCCCCCGCGTGCGCACGCGCAGCGTCTCCTGCACGCGGCCATTGTAGCGAACTCCCGCTCCCCCCGAGGACCGCATGCAGCGCGCGGCGCCCCATCCAGCGCGTGCCGCCGTATCCAACTCGTGACATTGACGGGCCGGGCTCCGCCCCGAACAATCGTCGCGTGCTCGCCCGCGTGCTCTCGGCAGCGCTCGTCGGCGTCGAGGCCGCGCTCGTCCGCGTCGAGGTGGACGTCGCCGCGGGCCTGCCCGCCTTCGCCACCGTCGGCCTGCCCGACTCGGCCGTGCGCGAGAGCCGCGAGCGGGTGCGCACCGCGATCCGCAACGCCGGCTTCGCCTTCCCGAACGACCGCATCACCGTGAACCTCGCCCCCGCCGACCTCCGCAAGGAGGGCGCCGCCTTCGATCTGCCGATCGCCCTCGGCGTCCTCGCCGCCACCGGCGCCCTGCGCGACGGCGCGTCG
>MGCF01000042.1 GCA_001788495.1 Candidatus Rokubacteria bacterium RIFCSPLOWO2_02_FULL_73_56 | reverse complement strand
CTTCGAGGGCACGGCCGTGTGGGTGGCGCCCGACTTCGGCTTCTGGAGCGAGGAGGGCCGGCTCGCGCTCGTGGACTGGAAGACCGGCGCGGCCGGCGGCGAGACCGCCGCGTTCCAGCTCGGCTGCTACGCGCTCTACGCCGACGAGGTGCTCGGCGTGCCGCCGGCCAAGGTGGACCTCTACGAGGCGAACCTGCGCGAGCCGCAGGTGACGCAGATCCAGTGGGACGACGCGCGGCTGGAGGCGATCAAGGAGCAGCTCCGGCTCTCGATCCGGTCGATGAAGGCCTACCTCGTCGACCCCGAGGCCAACGTCGCGGCGCTCGCCGACTTCGAGAAGACCGAGGACCTCAGGATCTGCCGGTGGTGCAACTTCCGCGCCGTGTGCCGGCCGGAGCTCTGACAGGAGAGAGGACCGTGAGAGAGAACACGCTCAAGGCGATCTGGGCGCGCGGTGGGGCGGTGGTGAACGGCTGGCTCGCGATCCCGAGCGCCTTCTCGGCCGAGGTCATGGCGCACCAGGGCTTCGACTCGCTGACGATCGACATGCAGCACGGCGTCGTCGACTACCAGGTCGCGGTCACGATGCTGCAGGCGATCGCCACCACGCCGGTGATCCCGCTGGCGCGCGTGCCGTGGAACGACCCCGGGCGGCTCATGAAGATCCTCGACGCGGGCGTCTACGGCGTCATCTGCCCGATGATCAACACCCGCGCCGAGGCCGAGGCGCTGGTCGCCGCGTGCAAGTACCCGCCGCGCGGCTACCGGAGCTGGGGGCCGGTGCGCGCCTCCATCTACGCGGGCGCCGACTACGGCGACCGCGCGAACCCGGACCTGCTCGTGATGCCGATGATCGAGACCGCGGAGGCGCTGAAGAACCTCGACGAGATCCTGAGCGTGCCCGGGGTCGACGCCGTGTACGTCGGCCCCTCGGACCTGTCGCTCGCGCTCGGCTGCAAGCCGCGCCTCGACCAGACCGACCCGCCCGTGGTGGAGGCCCAGCAGCGGATCGTGGAGGCGTGCCGGCGCCACGGCGTCGTGGCCGGCATCCACAACAACACCGCGGCGTACGCGCTCACGATGATCGAGGCGGGCTACCGGTTCGTCACGCTCGCGAGCGACGCCCGCTTCCTCGCCGCCCGGGCGGGCGAGGAGGTGACGGCGGTGCGCAAGAGCGCCACGCAGGCCGGGCGTCTGCCCGCCTACTGAGCGTGACGCACGTCTTCGACGCGGCGCTCTGCGCGCGGGCGCGGGCCCACCTCGCCGGCTTCGCGCGGCGCGCCGCCGCGCCCGACGGCCGCCGCCCCGCGGCCGTCGCGGTCGTCGTGCTCCCCGACGCGGCCGGGCGCGCGTGCTTCCTGCTGACCCGGCGCGCGGCGTCGCTTCGCGCCCACGCGCGCCAGTGGGCGCTGCCCGGCGGCCGGATCGATCCCGGCGAGAGCGCCGAGGCCGCCGCGCTCCGCGAGCTGGAGGAGGAGGTCGGCCTCCGCCTCGGCGCCGCCGCGGTGCTCGGCGCGCTCGACGACTACCCCACGCGCTCGGGCTTCGTCATCACGCCGGTCGTGGTCTGGGGCGGCCCGGACATCGAGCCGGCGCCGAACCCCGCCGAGGTGGCGGGCGTGTACCGCGTGCCGCTCGCCGACCTGGACGCCCCGGGGGTGCCGCGGCTGATCGCGATCCCCGAGAGCGACCGCCCGGTGATCCAGCTCCCGATCCTCTCGTCGCTGATCCACGCGCCCACCGCCGCCGTGCTCTACCAGTTCCGCGAGGTCGTGATCCACGGGCGCGCGACGCGCGTGGACCACTTCGAGCAGCCGGTGTGGGCGTGGTGATATCCTCGCCGGCATGAGCGCGCTCTCGGGGCAGGTCGCGATCGTGACGGGCGCCGGCACCGGCATCGGCCGCGAGGCCGCGAGGCTCCTCGCGGCCGAGGGCGCGCACGTCGTGCTCACGGGCCGCCGCCAGGCGCCCCTCGACGCCGTCGCGACGGAGATCGGCCGGGCGGGCGGGCGCGCGACGGCGCGCCGGCTCGACGTGGAGGACGCCGCGGCGGCGCGTGCGCTCGTCGCGTGGGCGGAGCAGACCCTCGGGCGCGTGGACGTCCTCGTGAACAACGCCGGCTACTCGAGCCGCGCCCGCAACGTCCGCTGGGTGAGCCGCGAGGAGTGGGACGGCGTGCTCAACGTGAACCTGACCGCGGTGTTCACGCTGACCCAGGCGGTGCTGCCCGGCATGATCGCGCGCGGCGGCGGCACGATCGTCACCGTGTCGTCCCTCGCGGCGCTCAAGCCCGGCCTGATCGGCGGGGCGCCGTACGGCGCCGCCAAGGCTGCCGTGCGCAACCTGATGGGCCACGTCCACACCGTGCTGCGGGACCGGGGGATCCGCGCGACGACGATCATGCCGGCCGAGGTGGACACGCCGATCCTGGAGCGCCGGCCGCTGCCGCCGGACACGGCCGCGCGCGCGACGATGATGCAGCCGGAGGACGTGGCGCGCGCGATCCTCCTCTGCGTCACGCTGCCGCCGCGGACCGTGATCGAGGAGCTGGTGCTGAGCCCGACGATCCTGCGCGACCAGAGCAAGGACATCGAGGCCGCGCGGCGGCTCGGCGCTCCGGACGGCCAGGCGTAGGCGCGCGCGCGGGGAGGGCCCGATGGCGTCGCAGCGGTTCACGGTCCTCGACGACGGCCGCGTCCTCGAGCTGGAGGAGGCCGCGGGCCTCGCCCTCGCCGAGCGGGCGCGCGCCGCGGGGCGGCCCGTCGCGCTCGACGCCGGGGAGCGCGCCGCGTACCTCGGCATCGCCGCGCGCGAGCGCGCGCGGGCGCTCGCGGCCCTCGAGGCGCCGGACTTCACCCTGCCCGACCTCGACGGCCGGCCGCACTCGCTCTCGGCGCACCGGGGGCGGAAGGTGCTGCTGGTCGCGTACGCCTCGTGGTGAGGCTGCCGCCTGGACCTGCCCGTGTGGCAGGCGCTCTGGGAGGAGCTGCGTGACGCGGGCCTCAGCGTGATCACGGTGGCGCTCGACCGGAGCCCCGAGGACGCGCGCGCGTGGATCGAGGCGGCCCGCCCGACGCACCCCTCGCTCATCGACACGCGGCACGTGCTGGCGGACCTCTACAACCTCGTGAACGTGCCGACGATCCTCTGGATCGACGCGCGCGGGCGCATCGCGCGCCCGAACGACGTCGCGTTCGGCACCGACACGTTCAGGCACCTCACGGGCCTCGCCTCCGCGCGGCCCCTCGCCGCGCTCCGGGCGTGGGTGCGCGGCGAGACGGCGGGGCTCGCGCCCGAGGAGGTGCGCCGGCACCTGACCCTGCCGTCGGAGCAGGACCAGCTCGCGCGCGCGGAGTTCGCCCTCGCCGACTGGCTCGCGCGCCAGGGGCGCCTCGAGGCCGCCGAGCGGCACTTCGTGCGCGCCGGCGAGCTCGCGCCCCACGACTTCACGATCCGGCGCGGCAGCATGCCGCGCCGGGGCATCGACCCGATGGGCCCGCGGTTCCGCGAGATGCTCGACGAGTGGACGCGGGCGGGCCGCCCCTACTACCGCCCGCTCCCCGACACGCGTGGCTAGGACCGTCCTCGTCGTCTGCCAGGCGAACACGGCCCGCAGCGTGATGGCGCAGGCGCTCCTCGAGCGGCTGCTCGCGGCGCGCACGCCGCGCGCCCGCGTGCGCGTCCGCTCCGGCGGCATCGCCCACTTCGCGCGCGACGGCATGCTCGCGTCGCTCGACGCCCGCCTGGCGCTGCGCGAGGAGGGGATCGAGCTCGCCGAGGACGCGTTCGCCTCGACCGACCTCAAGCAGCACCGCGAGCTCATCGCGGAGGCCGACCTGATCCTCACGATGACCGCCCGGCAGAAGGAGGCGCTCGCCGCGTTCGCGGAGGCCGCGGGGAAGCCCGTCTTCACGCTGCGCGGCTTCATCGGCGAGGACGGGGACATCGGCGACCCCGCCGGCCAGGGCGAGGACACCTTCCGCGCCTGCCGGGACGAGATCAAGCGCTGCCTGGAGCGGGCCGTGGAGCGCCTGCTGGTGCTGCTGGCGTGAGGCCCCGCGGGCGCCTCTTCCGCAAGTACGCCCTGGTGTTCGCGGGACTCGTCAGCGCCGCGCTGCTCGCCTCCGGGCTCCTCGAGATCTACTTCTCCTACCAGGAGTACCGCGCGGCCCTCGTCGCGATCCAGCGCGAGAAGGCGCTGGCCGCGGCGGCGCGCATCGCCGCGTTCGTCAAGGAGATCGAGCGGCAGGTGCGCTGGACCGCGGACGTGCGCCTCGGGACGAGCGGGGCGGCGCTGCAGCAGCGCCTCCTGGACTACGGGCGCCTGCAGAAGCACGTGCCCGCCATCACGGAGATGACGTACCTCGACGCGGAGGGCCGCGAGCAGGTCCGCGCCTCGCGCCTCGCCATCAACGTGGTCGGCAGCGGCCTCGACCAGTCGCGGGAGCCGCCGTTCCTCGAGGCCAAGGGCGACGGCGTCTGGCACGGGCCCGTGTACTTCCGCAAGGAGTCGGAGCCCTACATGGCGATCGCGGTCGGCGGCGGCCGCGCGGGCGGCGTGACCGTCGCCGAGGTGAATCTCAAGTTCATCTGGGACGTCGTCTCCCGGATCACGATCGGCCGCGCGGGGCTCGCCTACGTCGTGGACCGCCAGGGAGCCCTCGTCGCCCACCCGGACATCAGCCTCGTGCTCCGGAAGACCTCCCTCGCCTCGCTCGAGCAGGTGCGGGCCGCCCTCGCCGCCCTGCGCGACCCGGGCCGGCCGGCCGACGCCGTGACGATCGCGCGCGACCGCGCGGGCCGCCGGGTCCTGACCGACTACGCCACGATCTCCGAGCTGGGCTGGGCGGTCTTCGTGGAGCAGCCGCTCCAGGAGGCCTTCGAGCCGCTCTACGCCTCGATGCAGCGCACGGGCCTGCTCGTGTTCGCGGGCGTGGCGCTCTCGATCGGGGCGGGCCTGCTCCTGGCCCGGCGCATGGTGACGCCGATCCGGGCGCTCCGGGAGGGCGCGGCGCGGATCGGCGCCGGCGAGCTCGACCAGCGCCTGGAGGTGCGGACGGGCGACGAGCTCGAGGCGCTCGCCGAGCAGTTCAACCGGATGGCCGCGCAGCTCAAGGAGTCGTACGCCGGCCTCGAGCGGAAGGTGGAGGAGCGGACGCGCGAGCTCAGCGAGGCGCTCGAGCAGCAGACGGCGACGGCCGAGATCCTCCGCGTGATCTCGAGCTCGCCGACCGACGTTCAGCCGGTGCTCGACGCCGTGGCCGAGAACGCCACGCGCGTCTGCGAGGCAGCCGACGGCGCGGTGCTGCTGATCCGCGACGGCTCCTTTCGCATCGCCGCGCACTACGGCGAGATCTCGGTGCCATACGACGAGGCGATTCCGATCGTTCGGGGGACGGTGGCCGGCCGGGCCGTGCTCGACGGCGGTCCCGTGCACGTGCCCGACCTGCTGGCAGCGGGACACGAGTTCCCGGAAGGCCGCGTGCTCGGCGAGCGGTTCGGCAACCGTACGACGCTAGCCACACCGCTGCTGCGCGAGGGAGCGCCGATCGGCGCGCTGCTCATCCGTCGGACCGACGTGCGCCCCTTCGCCGACAAGCAGATCGTTCTGCTGCAGACCTTCGCGAGCCAGGCCGTGATCGCGATCGAGAACGTGCGCCTGTTCACGGAGCTCGAGACGCGCACCCGTGAGCTCGCGCACTCGGTCGAGGAGCTCCGGGCGCTGGGGGAGGTCGGGCGGGCGGTCAGCTCGACGCTCGACCTCGAGACGGTGCTGACGACGATCGTCTCCCGCGCCAACCAGCTCTCGGGCACCGACGCGGGGGCGATCTACGAGTACGACGAGGCGGCCGAGCTGTTCCATCTCAGAGCGACGCAGGACCTGCCGGACGACGTGGTGGAATCGCTGCGGGCGATGCCGCTTCGCAAAGGGGAGGGCGCGGTCGGGCGGCTGGCCGAGACGCGGGAGCCGGTCCAGATCGCCGACATCACGGAGGCGGGGGCGTACCGGAGCCGCGTCCGGGAGATCCTCACGCGCACGGGGTACCGCGCGCTGCTGGCGGTGCCCCTGCTGCGCGAGGACCACATCATCGGCGGCCTCGTCGTGATCCGGACGGCGCCCGGCGAGTTCTCGCCCGAGGCGGTCGAACTCCTCAGGACGTTCGCGACGCAATCCGCCCTGGCGATCCAGAACGCGCGGCTGTTCGAGGCGCTGGGCGAGAAGAGCCGCCAGCTCGAGGTCGCCGACCGCCACAAGTCGGAGTTCCTCGCCAACATGTCGCACGAGCTCCGGACGCCGCTCAACGCGATCATCGGCTTCTCGGAGGTGCTGGTCGAGCGAATGTTCGGCGAGCTGAACGAGAAGCAGGACGAGTACCTGCGCGACATCTTCTCCTCGGGCCGCCACCTGCTCTCGCTCATCAACGACATCCTCGACCTCTCGAAGATCGAGGCGGGCCGGATGGAGCTCGAGGTCACGCGCTTCGATCTGCCGGCCGCGATCGACAACGCGCTGACGCTGGTGCGGGGCCGCGCCGCCAACCACGGCATCGCGCTCGCCGCGGAGGTGGACCCGCGGCTCGGCGAGTTCTCGGGCGACGAGCGCAAGCTCAAGCAGGTGCTGCTGAACCTGCTCTCGAACGCGGTCAAGTTCACGCCCGAGGGCGGCCGGGTCGAGGTGCGCGCGGCGCCCGCGGACGGCGGGGTCGAGATCGCCGTGCACGACACCGGCATCGGTATCGTCCCCGAGGACCAGGAGGCGATCTTCGAGGAGTTCCGCCAGGTCGGGACCGACTACGCGAAGAAGCGCGAGGGGACGGGGCTCGGGCTCGCGCTGACGAAGCGGTTCGTGGAGCTGCACGGCGGCACGATCCGCGTCGAGAGCGAGCCCGGCCAGGGCTCGACCTTCACCTTCACCCTTCCGGAGCGACCATGGCCGGCGAGCTGATCCTGATCGTCGAGGACAACGAGAAGAACCGGCGGCTGGCCCGCGACGTGCTGCGGGCGACGGGCTACGCGACCGTCGAGGCCGAGACCGGGGAGGACGGCGTGCGCCTCGCGCGGGAGCGCCTCCCGGCGCTCGTCCTCATGGACATCCAGCTCCCGGGGATCGACGGCATCACCGCGCTCGGCCGGTTGCGGGCCGACCCGGCGACGCGCGCGATCCCGGTCATCGCGGTGACCGCGTCGGCGATGACCCACGACCGGCAGAAGATCATGGCAGCGGGGTTCGACGGCTACCAGTCCAAGCCCATCCGCGTGAAGGAGTTCCTCGCGGCCGTGCGGGAGATGCTCGACCGGCGATGACGGAGCCGGGCAAGCTCCTCGTCGTCGACGACACCCCGCAGAACGTCAAGCTGCTCGCCGACCTCCTGACCGTGAAGGGGTACGCGGTCGTCACGGCGCGCTCCGGCCGCGAGGCCCTCGAGCAGGTGGCGCGCGCGCGCCCCGACCTCGTCCTGCTCGACGTCGTCATGCCCGAGATGAGCGGCTACGAGGTGTGCCGGGCGATCCGGGCGAACCCGGCGACGGTGGCGCTCCCCGTGGTGATGGTGACCGCGCTCGACCCCGCGCAGGAGCGCGTCAAGGGGATCGAGGCCGGTGCCGACGACTTCCTGAGCAAGCCGATCAACCAGCCCGAGCTGCTGGCGCGCGTGCGGTCGCTCCTGCGCATCAAGGAGCTGCACGACCGGCTCGCCGAGGCGAACCGCACGCTCGAGCAACGCGTCGCCGCGCAGGTGGCCCAGCTCGAGCGGCTCGCGCGGCTCAAGCGCTTCTTCTCCCCCCAGCTCGCCGAGGCGATCGTGAGCGGCGGCGCCGAGGACCCGCTCCGGAGCCACCGCCGCGAGGTCACGGTGGTCTTCCTCGACCTCCGCGGCTTCACCGCCTTCGCCGAGACCGCCGAGCCCGAGGAGGTCATGGGCGTGCTGCGCGAGTACCACGCCGAGATGGGGCGGCTCATCCTCGCGCACGAGGGCACGCTCGAGCGCTTCACCG
>MGCF01000041.1 GCA_001788495.1 Candidatus Rokubacteria bacterium RIFCSPLOWO2_02_FULL_73_56 | reverse complement strand
GGCCGAGGATGTCCCCCGCGACCCGCGCGCGCTCCGGGCGGGGCGTCGGCGCGCTCGGTCGGCGGCGAAGTGCACCGTGCCTCCACGGGTCGCGGGGGACGCCCCCGCCCCCGGCCCCCCGCACGCGCCCCGCGCGAAGGCCGAGGCGCGGCCGCGCGCGGCCGAGGATTTCCCCCGCGACCCGCGCGCGCTCCGGGCGGCGGCCGGGAGCGTCACAGCCAGAGGCCCGCGAGGACGGCGGCGAGCACGAGCAGCGCGATGTAGCCGTTGACGTTGAAGAAGGCCATGTCCAGGCGCGAGAGGTCGCGCGGGCTCACGAGCGCGTGCTCCCAGACGAGGAGCGCGACCACCGCGGCCCAGCCCACCCAGTACGGCCAGCCGAGGCCGGTGAGCCAGCCGAGGAGCGCGAGCGCCCCGGCCGTGAGCGCGTGGCTCACGCGCGCCGTCGCGAGCGCCGCCGCGACGCCGAAGCGCGCCGGCACCGAGTGGAGCCCCTGCGCGCGGTCCACCTCCACGTCCTGGCAGGCGTAGAGCAGGTCGAAGCCCGCGATCCACACCGTGAGCGCGAACCAGAGCACGAGCGGCGGCGCCTCGAGCGCCGGGCGCACGGCGATCCAGCCGCCGGCCGCGGCGATCCCGTCGGTGAAGCCGAGGATCCAGTGCGAGGTCCACGTGAAGCGCTTGGTGTACGAGTAGCCGACGACGAACGCGAGCGCCAGGGGCGCGAGCGCGAGGCAGAGCGTGTTCAGCATCCCCGCCGCCACGAGCATGAGCGCCGCGCCCGCGACGGCGAGCAGGCGCAGCTCGCCCACGCGGAGCGCGCCCGTGGGCAGGTGGCGGCCGGCGGTGCGCGGGTTCCGCGCGTCGATCCAGCGGTCCACGACGCGGTTGGTCGCCATCGCGCACGTGCGCGCACCGACCATCGCCGCGCTCACCCAGCCCACGGCCCACCAGCCCGGCCAGCCGCCCGCGGCGAGCGCCATGGCGATGTACGCGAAGGGGAGGGCGAAGACCGTGTGCTCGAACTTGATCGCGTCGAGGACGCGGCGCAGCCGGCTCAGAGCCCGTAGTCCTTCCAGCGCCGCGTCACGCGCGCGCGGATCTCGTCGGACATGACGATCTCGTCGGGCCAGGGCTGCGCGACGTCGTCGAGCGGCCCCTTCTCGGTCGCGTCCACGCCGAGCTTGCCGCCGTAGCGGTGGCGGAGCGCGGCGTGGTCGAGGTCGTCCGCCGGGCCCTCGAAGAGCACGAGGTCGCGCCTGGGGTCGATGTTGCCGGTGGCGCGCCAGGCCACCTCGCGGAGGTCGTGCACGTTCACATGCTCGCTCACGACGACGATCGTCTTCGCCAGCATCATGAGCCCCAGCCCCCAGAGCGCCGCCATCACCTTGCGCGCGTGGCCCGGGTAGCGCTTCCGGATCGCGACGATCACGAGGTTGTGGAAGACGCCCTCCGCCGGCATGTTCACGTCCACGACCTCGGGCAGCATCATGCGGATGACCGGCAGGAAGAGCCGCTCGGTCGCCTTGCCGAGCCAGTAGTCCTCCTGCGGCGGGCGGCCGACGAGCGTCGTCGGGTAGATCGCGCGCGCGCGGCGCGTGAGGGCGGTCAGGTGGAACACCGGGTACTCGCGCGCGAGCGAGTAGTAGCCCGTGTGGTCGCCGAACGGCCCCTCGAGCCGGCGCTCGCGCGGGTCCACCCAGCCCTCCAGCACGATCTCGGCCTGCGCGGGCACCTCGAGGTCCTGCGTCACGCCGCGCACCAGCTCGACGCCGCGGCCGCGGAGCCAGCCGGCGAAGACCACCTCGTCCACGCCGGGCGGGAGCGGCGCGGAGGCCGCGTAGATCAGCGCCGGGTCGCCGCCGAGCGCGATCGCCACGGGCATGCGCTCGCCGGCCCCGGGCGTCTCGCGCGCGACGCGCTCGTGCTCGGCGCCGCCCTTGTGGATCTGCCAGTGCATGCCGAGCGTCGTGTCGTCGAAGACCTGGAGCCGGTACATCCCGACGTTGCGCGTCCCGGTGCGCGGGTCGCGCGTGAAGACGGCGGGCAGCGTGATGTAGCGGCCGCCGTCGCCCGGCCAGCAGCGCAGCACGGGCAGCTCCGCGAGCGACGGCCGCGCCGTCTCGACCACCTCCTGGCACGGCGCCTGGCTCACGCGCCGCGGCCCGGCCTTGACCAGGTCGATCAGCGTGCCGAGCCTGGCGAGCCGCTCGGCGAAGGTGCCCGGCATCCGGACGTCGAGGAGCTTCGCCACGCGCTCGCCCAGCTCGTCGAGCCGCCCGACGCCGAGCGCGGCGGCCATCCGGTCGGCGCTGCCGAAGGCGTTGATCAGCACCGGCATCGCCGCGCCCTCGACGCGCTCGAAGAGGAGCGCGACGTTCGCCGCGGGCGCGCCCTTCGACACCCGGTCGGCGATCTCGGCGATCTCGAGGTCGCGCGAGACGGGCACCGTCACGCGGCGCAGGCGGCCCGACTTCTCGAGGTGGGCGACGAAGTCCCGGAGGTCGGTGAAGCTCACTCGCTCCCCGCGATGATCGCCACGAGCACGAGCGTGGAGGGATCGAGCGCGAGGCGCATGACGGCTCATTATTGCACAGCGCCTGCGACGCGGAGGATACTCGACCCGTGGAGGATCCGGCGAGGCACCTCCTCGACGCGATCGACGCCGCGCTGGTCGGGGTGGACCCGGCGCTGGTCGTGGTCGAGTGGAACGCCGCGACCGAGCGGCTCACCGGCGTGGCGCGCGCCGCCGCCCTCGGCCGGCCGGCCGCCGACGTCCTGCCGCTCCTGCGCGACGCCGAGCTGGCGGCGCGCCTGGCCCGCGCCGTCGCGGGCGAGACGCCGGGCGCGCTCGAGCTGCCCCACGCCCCCCCGGGCGGCGACGGCCTCGCCTGGCTCGAGGCGCGCTGCGCGCCGTGGCGCGGCGCGGCCGGCCGGCCCGCGGGCGGGCTCCTCGTCTTCACCGACGTCACCGAGCGCCACCGCCGCGCGCTCTTCCTGCACGCGATCGAGGCGATCGGCCAGTCGCTCAGCTCCTCCCTCGACCTGAACGAGGTGCTCGACACGATCGCCGGCAAGGCGCTCGAGGTCATGGGCGCGGACGCCGCGCTGGTCATCGCCTGGGACGGCACGGCGCCGGAGTTCGCCATCCTGCGCGCCGCCGGGCGGCTCGGCCCCGAGTACCAGGCGCTGCGGACGCTGCCGGTGGGCGGCGGGCCGATCGGCCGCGCCGTCCTCGAGCGGCGCCCGATCACGACGCGGAACATCCTGACCGACCCGGGCGTCTGGCTGCCGCCCGCGCGGCGCGCCGCGATCGAGCGCGACGGCTACAAGGCGGTGGCGAGCGCGCCGCTCGTGGCCAAGGGGCGCGTGCACGGCGCGCTCGTCGTCCACTACTGGACCGAGCGCACGTTCGGCGCCGAGGAGATCGAGGCGCTCCAGCTCCTGGCCGAGCAGGCGGCGCTCGCGATCGACAACGCGCTGCTCTACGCCGACGCCACCCGCCGTGCCGACCGGCTGCGCGAGCTGGCCGCGGTCGAGCAGCTCGTCACCGGCTCGCTCGACCTCGACGACGTGCTCCGGCGGATCGCGCAGGCCGCCGCCCGCCTGCTCGAGGTCCCGGTCGTGCAGGTCTGGGTCGCGGACGCCGCCGCCCAGCGCCTCCGGCGCCGCGCCGCGAGCCTCCAGGCGGGCGTCGCCGACCCGGCCCGCATGCCCGACGCGCTCGCCTTCGGCGAGGGCGCGGCCGGGCACGCCGCCGTCGCGCGCGCGCCGCTCTTCGTCCCCGACGTGTGCGAGGACCCGCGCGTCGCGTCGAAGGCGTGGGCGATCGAGGCCGGGCTGACGACGCTGCTCGCCGTGCCGATCCTGGCCGGCGAGGCGACGCTCGGCGTCTTCACCGTGCACGCGCCGGCCGGCAGCGTGTGGTCGGACGAGGACCGCGCGCTCCTCGGCGCGCTCGCCGGGCAGGCCGCCGTGGCGATGCAGAACGCCGCCAAGTACGCCGAGGCCGTCGCGCGCGCCGCGCGCCTGCGCGAGCTGGCCGCGGTGAGCCAGGCCATCAGCGCGCTCGACACGACGGACGTCATGCAGCGCATCACCGACGCCGCCGCCGCGCTCGCGCCGGGCGCGCTCGCCGCCGTCCACGTGCTCGAGCCCGGGCGCGGCCTGCTCCGTCACGCCGTGGACTCGGGCCCCGAGTGGGAGCACCTGCCGCCGGCCCCGCCCGCGGAGTCCGGGCTGCCCGGGCTCGTCGTGGAGGAGCAGCGCGCCGTCCTGGTCGAGGCGCCGGTCGGGCACCCGCGCACGCGCGTGCCCCACTGGTGGGCCGCGCGGCCGGGCGCGACCTACTTCGGCGTGCCGATCGTCGCCGGCGGCACCTTCGTCGGCGTGCTCACCTACATCTCGCGCCAGGGGCCGCCGAGCCACGAGGTGCAGGAGGTGCTCGGCCTGCTCGCCGCGCAGGCCGCGGTGGCCACGCAGAACGCGCGGCTCTACCGCGAGGCCGAGCGGCGCCGCGACGTCAACGAGGGGCTCGCGCGGCTCGGGCGCGAGCTCACCGCCACGCTCGACCCCGAGCGCATCGCCGAGCTGCTCGCCCGGGGCATCGCCGAGCTGGTGGACGCGCGCGCCGCCGTCGTCTTCCGCCACGACCCCGAGACCCGGCGCCTGCTGGCGCTCGCCTGGGCGGGCCCGGACGCCGCCGCGGTCGAGGCGCTCGAGCTGGAGCCGGGCGAGGGGATCGCCGGCCACGCCGTCGCCGAGCGCCGCGTCGTCGTCGCGCGCGACGTGCTGCACGACCCCGCCGTGCGTCTCACGCCCGCCGTGCGCGCGCGGATCGCGGCGAGCGGCTTCCGCGTGAGCGTGGGCGTGCCGCTGCTCACCCACGAGCGCGTCATCGGCGCGCTCGCCGTCGGCGCCGCGCCCGGGCGCGAGCCGAGCCCGGCCGAGCTGCAGGCGCTCGGGGCGCTCGCCGACCAGGCCGCGCTCGCCTTCGAGAACGCGCGCCTGTACGCGAGCGCGCGCGACAGCCTGCAGCGCCTGCACGAGACCCAGGCGCAGCTCGTGCAGGCCGCGAAGATGTCCGCCCTCGGCCAGCTCGTCTCCGGCGTCGCCCACGAGCTCAACAACCCGCTGAGCGTCATCATCGGCTACGGCCAGCTCCTGCTCGCGCGCGAGATCCCGCAGCCCATGCAGCGCCCGATCGAGCTGATCCTCTCGCAGGCCGACCGGATGGCGAAGATCGTCCGGAACCTCCTGCTCTTCTCGCGCCAGCGCCCGCCCGAGCGCACCGCCGTGGACCTCAACGTCGTCGCCGAGCAGACGCTGGCGCTGCGGCAGAACCAGCTCGCGCTCTCCGGCATCGAGGTCGTGCGCGAGCTGACGCCCGAGCTGCCGCCCGTCGCGGGCGACACCCACCAGCTCGAGCAGGTGTTCCTCAACCTCCTCCTGAACGCCGAGCAGGCGATCCTCGAGGGCCAGCAGGGCGGGCGCATCACCGTGCGCACGCGCCCGGCCGAGGCCGGCCGCGCCGTCGAGGCGCAGGTCGAGGACAACGGCCCCGGCATCGCGCCCGCCGCCTTCCCGCACGTCTTCGAGCCGTTCTTCACCACGAAGACCGTCGGCGTGGGCACGGGCCTCGGGCTCAGCGTGTCCTACGGCATCGTGCAGGAGCACGGCGGGCGGCTCGGCGTCGAGAGCCGCCCCGGCTGCACCGTGTTCACGCTGGCGCTGCCCGCCGTGCAGGCGGGCGCGCTCCCGCGCCCGGCGGCGGCCCCGGGCGCCCCCGGCGAGCCCCTCGTCGTGGAGGGGCGCGCGGCGCTCGTCGTCGAGGACGACGCCGCGGTGCTCGACCTGGTCGTCACGCTGCTCGGCCAGACCGGCTGGCACGTGGACGTCGCCTCCGGCGGGCGCGAGGGCCTCGAGCGCGTGCGCGCGCGGCGCTTCGACCTGGTCGTCTCGGACATGCGCATGCCCGAGGGCGGCGGCGAGGAGTTCTACCGGAGCGCGATCCTCGAGGACCCGGCGCTCCAGCGCCGCTTCATCTTCATCACCGGCGACACGGTCAACCGCAGCGCCTGGCACTTCCTGCGTGACGGCCAGGTCCCGATCATCGAGAAGCCGTTCCAGCCCGCGCTCTTCCTCGACGCCGTCCGCCGCGTGACGACGTCATTGACACCGTCCACCTGACGCGAGTAGAGAGGAGGGGTGACCAAGGCCGACCTGGTGGCCATCCTCGCGAAGACGTCCGGGGGCTCGAAGACCTCGGCCGAGCGCGCGGTGGACGCCATGCTCGCCAACATCTTCGACGCGCTCCGCCGCGGCCGGCGGGTCACCATTTCCGGATTCGGAACTTTCGTGGTCACCCGGCGCGCCGCCCGCAACGGCCGCGACCCGCGCACCGGCAAGGCGATCAAGATCCCGCCCGCCAAGGTCCCGCGCTTCCGGCCCTCGCGCGCGCTCAAGAGCGCCGTCCGCTGAGCTTCCGGTTTTGTGGTAAGCTGAGCGGGCGTTCGGGGGGTTGGTGGGGGATCGTCTAGTGGTAGGACGCGTGGCTCTGGACCACGTAGCGGGGGTTCGAATCCTCCTCCCCCAGCCACACACTCGACGCTCAGCCGGCCCCATCGTCTAGAGGCCCAGGACACGGCCCTCTCAAGGCTGAAACACGGGTTCGAATCCCGTTGGGGCCACCACCGTGATCGCCGCGTAGACCCGTGCCGGCCACGCGGGTGAACGTCGCCCGCACCCCCTCGCGGATCTCCGTTGCCGTGACGGTCTTCGCCATCAGTGATTCACCTCTCCGCGGCGATTGCCGAGTCGGGGTGCTCGTCGGGACGAGGCACGCGGTGTCGTTCGAGCTCGACGAGCTCGGTGAGCTTCGTGAGTCAGGGTCAGCCGCCGGGCGGCTTCCGTGATCGGAGACCGCGCGCGCCCAGGACGACTCCAGCCGCCACGCCGACGGCGACGACGAGCAGGGTCCGCCAGGGCGACGGTCCGCTCGACGGCGCGGTCATCGCGTCGCCTTGAGCTGCTTGATCTCCTCGCGCAGCTCGCGGATCTCCCGACGGAGCTCCGCCTGCTCGTCGCTCGCGTGCTGCCCGTGCCCGCCCATGCACATGAAGCCCCGCCCGCCGCTCATGGCGCGGATCATCGCGAGGACGAACACCGCGCAGATCAGCAGCCCGAGCAGAGGGAAGATCCACCAGACCCCCCACATCGGCCCACCCCACGGTCCCGGTCCCCACATGGCCAAGTTCCTCCTGTCGGTAAGCCAGCATGCCGCATGCCACGCGTGCTGTCACGGCAACGCCTCGATACTCCTCAGATCGCTCCCTGCGGTCCGGGGGCGGACCGGGGCATCGGGCGCCTCGTGAGGCGACTCCGCCGCAGCCCTCGCAGTTGCGACGGCGAGGAACCCGGCTCGCTCCGCTCGCCAGGTATCCACGGAAGAGGCCCGAGGAGTTGGCCCGGCGACGAGGGGAAGTGGTTCGCCACGGCGAAGGAGGTGGGGCTCTTCGACGAGGCGATCCGGCTCGCGAATCGGACACCGTGCGATCCGAAGACGCTGACGCGCGCCGCGCGGGACTTCGCCGCCGTGCGTCCCGAGTTCGCGGTCGAGGCGGGCCTGGCCGCGCTCCACTGGCTGGTCGAGGGCTACGGCTACGAGATCACGAGTGCCGACGTGTGGGCCGCTTACACGGAGACGATGAAGGCGGCGGAGCGGGCGGGGCGCGCCGGGGAGGCGCGAGAGCGAATCAGGACGCTCGTCGCGCGTGAGACGTCCGGCGATCGTTTCGTCACCCGGACGCTCGGTCGGGCGCTGGGTCTCTGAAGGTCAGGGGATCGGGCTGATCCTTAGAGATCTTGAGAAGTCGCAGGAAACGCGACATTCCTCGATCGACACCGCGCGAGACCTTCGCTCTGCAAGCACATCGTGCGCCAAGCATGTCGAGGCGTCAGCGTACGACCACGGACAGCTCGCCCTGCCGCTTTCGCGTCGAACGCACCGTGACCTGAACGTCCTGCCCGAGGGCGGTCAGGAACTGCATCAACCGCTCGACGGAGAAGGCGCCGGATCTTCCGCGCACGAGGGCGGAGACGTGGGGCTGCCTGATCCCGAGGATCTTGCCGGCCTCGGCCTGCGTGAGGCCGCGCTGCCTGATGAGGCGGTAGATCTGCAGCGTCAGATCGGCCTTGAGTTGCTCGCGCTCGGGATGGGGGAATCCGAGATCGCGGAAGACGTTGCCGCTGCCCTGCTCCACACGGATTCTACGGCTGGTCTTGTTCATCTCCCGCCTTGCCTTTCTCGATAGTCGCGTTCGGTGACAGCCAGCCGCTGCCTGCCATATGAGTATACGTATCTCCGTATACCGGTCAAGCCTCACGATGTCCGATCGCCCGGGAACCGGACTCGATCCGCTGTTTCATCCCCGCGGCCAAGTCTTCGAATGCACGGGCGAAGACGGCTGCACGTTCGAGAGCCGGCGTTTTTCCCGTGTACTCAACACGCCCCAGGTTGCCGAGAATGCTTGGCGAAAGCGCGTGGCGGACTGCAAACACGGGTTCGAATCCCGTTGGGGCCGCCACGGTGCCTCTCCTACGCCCGGTGCGACGCGGGAAGCGGGGCGCGCTACTGCGTGGCCGGCATCCAGTACGGGATCGCCTTGCCGATCCGCTGGAGGGCATCGCGGCGCTCGGGCCAGCGGCGGCCCGCCCAGCGC
>MGCF01000040.1 GCA_001788495.1 Candidatus Rokubacteria bacterium RIFCSPLOWO2_02_FULL_73_56 | reverse complement strand
GGGATCGGCAGCCGGAGCGCGCGCGCGGCGCGGAGGTTCACGACCAGCTCCATGCGGCGCGGCCGCTCGACCGGCAGGTCGCCGGGGCGGGCGCCGCGCAGGAGCTTGTCCACGAAGACCGCCGCGCGCCGGAACGTCTCGGGCCCGGACGGGCCCCAGGCGAGGAGGCCGCCGACGTCCGCGAACTCGCCGAGCGGGTAGACCGCGGGCAGGCGCTGGCGCTCGGCGAAGGTCGTCAGGCGCCGGCGGTGCGCGAGGAAGAGCGCGTCGCCGAGCACGAGCAGCGCGCCCGCGCGCCGCGCCTCGATGGCGGCGAGCGCGGGTCGGAGATCACTGTCCACGCGCGCCTCGACGGGCGCCAGCTCCAGGCCGAGGGCGCGCGCGGCCGCCTGCGTGTGGCGCAGGTCGAGCGCCGCGCTCGGGTTGGCCGGGTTCCAGAGCACGGCGACGCGCCGGAGGCCGGGGACCATCTGCGCGAGCAGCGCCACGCGCCGCGCCGACGCCTCGGCGGCGAACGTGGTGATCCCGGTGACGTTGCCGCCGGGCGCGGCGAGGCTCGCGACGAAGCCGCGGCTCACGGGGTCGTCGGTCGAGACCATGACGATGGGGATGCGCGCCGTGGCCTGCCGGGCCGCCTCCACCGCGGGCGGCGTCGCGGCGACGATCACCGCGACGCCGAGGCGCACGAGGTCCTCGGCGTGCCGCGGGTACAGCGCGGGCTTGCCCTGCGCGTACCGGTACCAGACCCGGAGCGTGCGCCCCTCGCTCCAGCCGAGGTCGGCGAGCGCCTGCCGCAGCACGGGGACCGAGGCGGGCGTCGGCTCGTTCGCGAGATAGCCGATCGCGGGCGACGGCGGGGCGCCGAGCGCGCGCGACCCCGCCGGGGCCGCGAGCACGAGCGCGGCGAGCGCGAGCGCACGCGCGCGCGCGCTCACGCGCGCGCCAGCGCCTCCCACGCGGCCGCCTGCACCGCGCCGAACGGCGTCGGCGCGAACGCCGAGCCGGTCGCGCCCGTGGGCGAGTGCTCGCGGCCGGCGACGTAGAAGGTCGCGCGCCAGCCGAGCTCGGCGTAGCGCGTGAGGGCCAGGTCGTAGCCCTGGCGGGCCATGCCGGCGGCGACCAGGCCGACGCCGGTCCAGCCGCCGAGCCAGCGCCGCACGCGGGGCTCGCCCAGCCGCGCGAACGCGAGCGCCACGACGAGCAGGGCCCGCCGGCGGTCGGCGTCGCCGCGCGCGCCGCTCACGCGCCGCCGCCGGCGCGGATTTTCGGAATCGCGCGCGCGATCGCGGGGAGCCGCCCGCCGTCCGGCATGCGGCGAGCCTATCAAAGTGCCGGGGAAATTGGTATGATCCCCCGCGATGGCGCAGGGATTGAAGGAGCTGGTGGGACGCGTGATGATCGACCCGGAGTTCCTCGTCGAGCTCCAGCGCGCGCCCGACGCCCTCCTCGCGCAGTACCAGCTCAGCGACGCCGAGCGCGCGAAGATCCAGCAGGCCCTGGACCGGCTCGCGAAGACGCCGGCCGGCCGGCACCGGCACGAATTCCACAACGCGCTCATCCGTCGCGTGTCCACCTAGGCCGCGGGGACGCGCCCCGTGGCCACGTCGTCCGAGACCCTCGCGTTCCTGCGCGAGGTCCGCCTCTTCGCCGCCCTCGCCGACCCCGACCTGCTCGCCGTCGCCGAGCTGCTCCGCGAGCGCACGCTCCGCCGGCGCCAGGTCCTGTTCCGCGAGCGCGACCGGGGCGACGAGATGTTCATCGTCCGGCGCGGGACGATGCTCGTGTCGAAGGAGATCACCGGCAAGGTGGAGCAGGTGCTCGTGCGCGTCGAGGCGGGCGACTTCTTCGGCGAGATGAGCCTGCTCGACGGCTCGCCGCGCTCGGCGTCGGTCCAGGCCGACACGGACGCGACGCTGCTCGTGCTGGGCCGCGAGAGCCTCCAGGTGCTCACCGACCACGCCCCGCACGCCGCGGCCGTGTTCTTCTACTCGATGGTGCAGGTGTTCATCGAGCGGCTCCGGCGCTCGACGCTCCAGGTCGCGGAGGCCACGCGCTGGGGCCTCGAGGCGACCGGGCTCGACGTGGAGACGCGGTGACCGAGCGGCCGGCCCCCGCCAGGCTCGAGCTGCTCGTCCGCCGCGGGGACGAGGAGGGCTTCGAGCTCCGCGAGGTCGGCAGCGCCGTCGGCTTCATCAACTCGCGCCCGCAGCGGGTCCCGCCGGAGTCGTTCGAGCTCGCCGAGGTCCGGTCGCGCGTCGCCGGCGAGCGGCGCTGCATCCTCAAGAACACCGCGACCGACCGCTTCCTCCTGCTCACCGCACACGAGAAGTTCCTCTGGGAGCGGATGGACGGCCACACCTCGCTCCAGGAGCTCGCGACGGCGTACGTGCTGCACTACGGCGAGTTCGACTTCGAGGTCATCCCGAACCTGATCCACAAGCTCCAGCGCGCCGAGCTCCTCACCCTGCGGCCCGCCTCGCGCCTGCGCCGCGTGCTGGCCCGCAACCGCGGGCGCCGCATCGTGAAGGCCGTCGAGACCACGCTGTTCGGGCTCGAGCGGATCGTGATCGCGAGCCGCGACGTCCAGCCCTTCTTCCAGCGCCTCCACCGCTGGGGCGGGTTCCTGCTCTTCACGCGCGTCGCGGCCGTCGCGTGCGCGGCGCTGGCCGTCGCGGGCGCGCTCGCGGCCGTGGGCCTGTGGCACGAGCTCGACGCGGTGCTGGCCGGCTTCGGCGGCAGCGCGGTGCGGGCGATCCTCACGGTGAAGCTCCTCTTCTTCGCGAGCGTCGCCGCGCACCAGCTCGTCCACGGGCTCGCGTGCGTCCACTACCGCCGGCGCGTGCGCGAGTTCGGCTTCACGTTCCTGCACGGCTTCGTGCCGACCTTCTTCGTGGACGTCACCGACATCTTCATGACGACCCGCCGCGCGCGCGTCGTCACGGCCGTGTCGGGGGCGCTCGTGCACCTCGTGCTCGGCGCGCTCTGGTTCCTCGCGGCGGCGCGGGCGCCGGCGGGCTTCTTCCAGGCGTTCGCGACCGCGTCCGGCATCATCCAGTGGCAGGCACTCGTCGTCTCGCTCTACCCGTTCTGCTTCATCGAGATGGACGGCTATCACGTCCTCGTGGACACGCTCGGCGTGCCGACGCTCAAGCACGACGCGATGACGTACGCGGGGAAGCTGCTGAGGGGCGGCGCCGGGGTCCGCGTCGATCGCGAGGCGGCGCTCTGGATCGGCTACGTGCTGCTCTCCGCGGTCTCGATCGCGGCGTTCGTCGCCTTCAACGTCTGGGTGATCGTCAAGGCCACGTCCTAGCGCGCAGTATTCGCGAACGGTCATCACGCGAGGCGGGCAGGGCCCGTCGCAGGGTGCGGCCCCCCCGGGGCCGGCGCCGTCACCCATTCGCCCGAACGCCGCGCTGCGCGCGGCGGACGGGACGAAGGGGGCCCACAGCGCGCGGCCCCGCGGGGACCGCACCCTGCGCCACCCGCCCGGTCGCGCCAGCGCCCTTCATGAATAATCCGAGCTGGCGTCACGCGGCGGCGCCCGCCTCCGCGAGGAGCGCCTCGACCCCCTCGACGATCTCGCGGGCGCCGCCCGTGCCGGCGGGCGCCTCGAGCGCCGCGGCCTGCCGCTCGGGGGGCAGCGCCGCGAGCGCGGCCTGCGCGCGCGCGCGCAGCGCGTCGCCGACGAGTGCCGCGATCTCGGCGAGCGCGGTGAGCGCGGCCGCGACGCGCGCGGTCCGGTCCGGCGCCTCGGCGAGCGCGTCGCCGAGGGCCGTCAGGACGCGCCCGTCCACGCGCGCGCGGCCGCCGTCCGTGCGCGCCAGGTCGCCCGGGACGGGCCCCCACTCGAGGGTGAGCGCCTCCGCGGCGCGGCGGACGAACGGGGCGAGGGGCGGCGCGCTCTGCGCCGCGACCACGGCGGCAACGCCCGCCCACACGCGCGGGGCCGCCGCCCGCGCGACGCCGCGGGGCGCCGGGGGCTCGAGCGCGCGCACGAGCGATCCGTCGGGCGCGAGCAGCAGGTGGTCCTCGAGGCTCCGCCCGAGCGCCCAGAGGCCGCAGCGCACGCCGTCGGGCGCGTCGCGCACCCGGCGGGGCGCGTGGCGCCGCACGCCCTGCCAGTCGGGCCGGTAGTAGGCGACGCCGCGCCGGACGACCTTCTCGATCCGCCCGCGCCACTGGACGTAGAGGTCGTCGGCGACGAAGCGCGGCTCGAAGGGCGCGGGCGCCCACGCGAGCGCGCCCGCGACGAACGCGGCGAGGGGATCGTCGACGCCCGCGGGCACGTAGCGGAACGCCTCGAGGAGCGTGAGGAAGAGCCGCTCGCCGGGATACGGGCCGCGATAGGGGAGCGCGGCGGCGCCCTGGCGCGCGGCGAGCGTCGCGAGCAGGTTCAGGACCGCGGCGCCGCCGCCGGGCGGCAGCCGGCCGGGCTCCGCGAGCACGGGGATGCGGTCGATCCGCGGCCAGTCGAGCGCCTCGAGCACGCTGAGCGCCACGGCGTCCGCGGGGATGGCCGCGCCGGCGCCCGGGGCGCCGCGCGCGCGCCAGAGGCGGTCGGCGAGCCCCCACGGCGCGTCGCGCGTCGCAGCCGGCTCGACGCCGAGCCAGGAGCCGTCGGGGATGCGCACCCAGGCGCACGCGAGCGCGCCGTCCGGGCGCCAGCGGACGTCGAGGACGGACGTCTCCACGAGGCGTGATGATACAATGCGCGCGATGAGCGACGCCGACCTGATCTGGCGGTCCGCGCTCGAGATCCGCGACCTCGTCCGGAAAAAGGACGTCTCGCCGGTCGAGGTCACGGAGGCCGCCCTGGCGCGGCTCGAGACGGTCGATCCCGTGCTCAACGCGTTCTGCCTCGTCGCCGCCGACGCCGCGCGCGCCGCCGCGCGCGAGGCGGAGATCGCCGTCGTGAAGGGCGAGCCGCTCGGAGCGCTCCACGGCGTGCCCGTGTCGATCAAGGACGTGCTCGCGACGCGCGGGCTCACGACCACGGGCGGCTCGCGCCTGTTCGCCGCGCACGTGCCCGAGCAGGACGCGATCCCGGTCGCGCGCCTGCGGGCCGCGGGCGCGGTGATCCTCGGCAAGACGAACACCTCCGAGTTCGGCCACAAGGCCGTCACCGAGAACCCGCTCTTCGGCGTCACGCGGAACCCCTGGAACCCGGCGCTCACGCCCGGGGGCTCGAGCGGCGGCGCCGCCGCGGCGGTCGCGACCGGCGTCGGCCCGCTCGCGCTCGGCTCGGACGGCGGCGGCTCGGTGCGCATCCCGGCGTCGTTCTGCGGCCTCTACGGCTTCAAGCCCTCCTGGGGGCGCGTGCCGCACGCGGGCGGCTTCCCGGGCTGGGCGCACGTCTCCCACGTCGGCCCGCTCGCGCGCACCGTGCGCGACGCCGCGCTCGCGCTCGACGTGCTCGCGGGCGGCGACGACCGCGACCGCCGCTCGCTGCCGCGGGAGCCCGGCGCCTACCTCGAGGCGTGCGACGCGGACGTCCGCGGCCTGCACGCGGCCTGGACGCCCGACCTCGGCTACGCCGCGCTCGACCCGCGCGTGCGCGCCCTGTGCGAGGACGCGGCGGCGGAGTTCGAGGCGCTCGGCTGCCACGTCGAGGTCGTGAGCCCGGGCTGGGAGAACCCGGAGGACTGCTTCGGCACGCTGATCGCCGCGCAGTTCCACGCGGCGTGGTCGGAGCGCCTGCCCGAGGCCGAGCCGCTGCTGGACCCGACGCTCGTCAAGCTCATCCGCCGCGGCGCCGCGATCACGGCGCCCGAGTACATCCGCGCGGTCGAGCGCATCGACGCCTACTGGAGCGAGGTCCGCGCGTTCCTCGAGCGCTTCGACCTCCTGCTGATGCCGACGGTGGCGGTGCTCCCGTTCGCCGCGGGCGCGCCACCGCCGCGCGAGGTCGCGGGCGCGCGGGTCTCCGTGCTCGGCTGGATGCCGTTCACGTATCCCTTCAACCTCACGGGGCAGCCCGCCGCGAGCGTCCCCGCCGGCGCCACGGACGAGGGGCTGCCGGTCGGCCTGCAGATCGTGGGCCGCCGGCACGCCGACGGCACGGTGCTGGCCGCCTCGGCGGCGTTCGAGGCGGCCCACCCATGGAGCGACCGCCGTCCGACGCTCTGAGCCCGCCCCCCGGGCGCCGCGCATGAGCGACCGGGCGCGCTGGGCGCTCGCCACCGGCATCCTCTTCGGCCTGCTCGCGGCGGTGATCTGGCTCGTCGTCATCGAGGCGCCGCTGATCGACTGGCTGATCCGCCTCTACCGCGACAAGAAGTTCCTCAAGGAGACGGTGCGCTCGTGGGGCTTCATGGCGCCGCTCGTGTTCATCGTGATCCAGGCGCTGCAGGTCATCGTCTCGCCGGTCCCCGGCGAGATCACGGGGCCCGTCGGCGGCGCGCTCTTCGGGACGTGGCTCGGCCTCCTCTACTCGACGATCGGCCTCACCGCCGGCACGCTCTTCGCCTTCTGGGTCGGGCGCCAGTGGGGCGAGCCGCTCGTGCGCCCGTTCCTCAGCGAGCACAGCTGGAACCGCATGAGCTTCATCCTCGAGGCCGAGGGCGTGATCCTCTGCTTCATCCTCTACGTCGTCCCCGGCTTCCCCAAGGACATCGTCTCGTACCTGTTCGGGATCAGCCCGATGCCCTTCTGGGTGTTCGCGGTGGTCTCGACGGTCGGCCGGCTGCCCGGGACGCTGATCTCGTCCTACTTCGGCGCCCACGTGGCCGAGCAGCAGTACATCTGGGCGATCGCGTTCATGGCCGTCGTCGTCGCGCTCTGCCTGCCCGTCTACTACTACCGCGAGCGCATCGTCCGGCGCTTCCAGAAGCCCCGGCCCCGCAAGGACGCGCCCCGACAAAGCGCTTGACGGGCCCGGCCCGCGCCCGGTACAGTACCCGGCACGCGTATGGGCACCCGGGCGCACGGCTGCTGGTCCTCCTTCTACTTCGCCGAGGTCTGCCCGGGCGCTCTGTCCTGAGTTGAGCGAGCGCCGCGGGCGGACCGACGCCCGCGGCGGCGATCCCCTTCGAGGCCGCGGGCACGCCCCGCGGCCTTTTCGTTTGTCCGACACCGAGGGCGGGAAGGGGAAGGAGACGGCGATGATCATCGTGCTGAGGGCGGGAGCGTCGGAGGAGGAAGTCGAGGACGTCTGTCGGCGGATCGTCGCGATGGGATACGCGGCGCACACGATCCGCGGCACGCTGCGGACGGTCGTCGGGGCGATCGGCGACGACCGCGGCAAGGAGCGGCTGCGCGCGCTCGAGTCGCTCGAGTACGTCGAGGCCGTCACGCCGATCCTGCAGCCGTACAAGCTCGCGAGCCGCGAGGTCCGTCACGAGCCGAGCCAGGTGCGCGTCGGCGACGTGACGATCGGCGGCAAGACCATCGTGGTGATGGCGGGCCCCTGCTCGGTGGAGTCGCGCCTGCAGCTGCTCGAGACCGCCGAGCGCGTGAAGGCCGCGGGCGCGCACATCCTCCGTGGCGGCGCCTTCAAGCCGCGGACCTCGCCCTACGCGTTCCAGGGGCTCGAGGACGAGGGGCTCAAGCTCCTCGCGGAGGCGCGGCGCGAGAGCGGCCTGCCCGTGGTCACCGAGGTCATGACGGTGGACAAGGTGGACGCGGTCGCCGAGCACGCCGACATCCTCCAGATCGGGGCGCGCAACGTCCAGAACTTCCCGCTGCTCCGCAAGGTCGGCGAGGCCGGCAAGCCGGTGCTCCTCAAGCGCGGCATGGCCACGTCGATCCAGGAGTGGCTGCTCTCCGCGGAGTACGTCCTCTCGCGCGGCAACCCGAACGTGATCCTGTGCGAGCGGGGCATCCGCACGTTCGAGACCGCGACGCGCTTCACGCTCGACCTGAACGCCGTGCCGGTCGTGAAGAAGCTCTCGCACCTGCCGGTGGTCGTGGACCCGAGCCACGGCACCGGCCACTGGGAGTACGTCGAGGCGATGGCGATGGCCGGGGTGGCGGCGGGCGCCGACGGCCTGATCATCGAGGTGCACCCGCGGCCGGAGGAGGCGCTGTCGGACGGGCCGCAGTCGCTCAAGCCCGAGCGCTTCG
>MGCF01000039.1 GCA_001788495.1 Candidatus Rokubacteria bacterium RIFCSPLOWO2_02_FULL_73_56 | reverse complement strand
TGCGCGGAGGCTCGCACGCCCCCGCGCGCGCCGCTAGAGTGGAAGAACCGATACGCCCCGGCGTGCGGCGGCCAGGGCCGGGCTAGGGCACGAGCGCCGCGCGCGTGATCGTGGTCGTCTCCCTGGCGTGCCACTCGCTCTCGGCGAACGCCCGGTTGATCTGCTCGAGCGGGTACGTGTGCGAGAGCAGCCGGTCGAAGGGGAAGCGCCGGCGGTTGCGCACGAGGAAGTCGAGCGCCTTCGGGATCACCCACGGGTCGTACTGGATGATGCCGACGATCTTCTTCGAGCCCCAGACGAGCAGCGAGGGCTCGAGCTCGACCTTGGCCCCGCGGCTGATCGTCCCGATCTCGACGTAGGTGCCGCCCGCGCGCAGCATGTCGAGCCCCTCGGGGATCACCTGCGGGAAACCGACGAAGTCGCACGCGACATCGGCGCCGACGCCGCCCGTCCACTTCCGCACGAGCGCCACGCGCTCCTTGCGGTCGGCGACCTCCCGGACGTTGAGCGTGTGATCGGCCCCGAACGCGCGCGCCAGCTCGAGCCGGCCGGGGAGCTGGTCGAGGACGATCACGGTCTGGGCGCCCATGTCCCTGGCGACGGCCGCCGCCTGGACGCCGAGGCCGCCCGCGCCCTGGATGACGACGCTGCCGCCGAACTGGAGCCCGCCCTTCGTGAGGCCGAAGATGACCTGCGAGAGCGCGCAGTTGACGGGCGCGACCAGCTCGTCGGGGAGCGCGTCGGGCACGAGGAAGAGGGCGCCGCGCGGCTTGAGGTAGTAGTACTCGGCGAACGCGCCGTGGAAGTGCGGGAACTGCGAGGGCCCGAGGGGGCGCTCGATCTTCGCCGGGCACGCGGCCGGCTCGTTGTGCAGGCACGCCCAGCACCGCCCGCACGGGTAGAAGTACGTGTACGCGACGCGGTCGCCCTCCTCGAGGGGGCGGCCGAGCGAGTCGGTCGTGACGCGCGCGCCGAGCTTCGCCACGCGCCCCGTCATCTCGTGGCCGAAGATCCAGCCGTCCTCGGGCAGGCGCAGCGGCGCGTCGCCGCGCCAGAAGTGCAGGTCCGAGCCGCACACGCTCGCGAGCGCGACCTTGATCAGCACCGCGTCGGGCTCGACGTCGGGGATCGGGACCTCGCGGATCTCGAAGGGCTTCCCGGGACCGAAGAAGACCGCGGCCTTGCCCGTGCTCATCGGCTGGCTCCTGTTCTGATTCTGGTCGCTCGCCTCGTCCGATCGCCGACCGGTTTCACCGCTCGGCTCGCGCCGCGCGGCGCTCGCCTCGCACGGCCACGGGCCTCAGCTCGCACTGCCACGGCCGACCTCGAACGCGTCGTGCAGGGCGCGGACGGCGAGTTCGGCGTACTTGTCCTCGATCACGCACGAGACCGCGATCTCCGAGGTCGAGATCATCTGGATGTTGATGCCCTCCCGGGAGAGCGTCGCGAACATCTTGGCGGCGACGCCCGAGTGGCTCCGCATGCCGACGCCGATGATCGAGACCTTGGCGATGCGCTCGTCGTGGACCACGCCCTGCGCGCCGATGGCCCGCGCGACCGCCTCGAGCGCGGCGACGGCCCGCGCGTGGTCGCCGCGCGGCACCGTGAAGGACATGTCCGTGTAGCCGTCGCGGCTGATGTTCTGGACGATCATGTCCACGACGATGTTCCGCTCCGCGATCGCGCCGAAGGTCTGGGCGGCGATCCCGGGCCGGTCCGGCACGCGCAGGATCGAGATCTTCGACTGGTTCCGGTCGTGCGTGACGCCGGTGACCACCACCTCTTCCATGGCGTGCTCCTCTTTCGTCACGAGCGTGCCGGGGTCGGGCTTGAACGTGGAGCGCACGTGGACCGTCACGCCGTGCTTCTTCGCGAACTCGACGGAGCGGCTCTGGAGCACCCTGGCCCCGAGGCTCGCCATCTCGAGCATCTCGTCGTAGGCGACGCGCCCGAGCTTCCGCGCGTCGGGCACGACGTTCGGGTCGGCCGTGTAGACGCCGTCGACGTCCGTGTAGATCTCGCACACGTCGGCCCCGAGCGTCGCGGCGAGCGCCACGGCGGTGAGGTCCGAGCCGCCCCGGCCGAGCGTGGTGATCTCGTCCTCGTCCGAGAGCCCCTGGAAGCCGGCGACGACCGCGACCTCGCCGGCGTCGAGGGCCCGGCTGACGCGCTCGGCGGTGATCGCCTTGATCCGGGCCCGCGTGTGCGCCCGGTCGGTCCGCATGCCGACCTGGGGGCCGGTGAACGAGCGCGCCCGGAGCCCGAGGGCGTGCAGGGCCATCGCGAGCAGCGCGATCGTCACCTGCTCGCCGGTGGCCAGGAGCATGTCCATCTCGCGGGGCTCGGGGCTCGGCGTGACCTGCCGGGCGAGGGCGACGAGGCCGTCGGTGGTCTTGCCCATCGCGGAGACGACGACGACCACGCGGTGGCCCCGGGCGCTCTCCGCCACCCGGCGCGCGACGCTCGCGATCTTCTCGGCGTCGGCGACCGACGAGCCCCCGTACTTTTGCACTATCAGCGCCATGACCCTCGCAGCCTACACGAGAGCCGCGGGAACTGTAAACACGGGGGCGGTGCGCGCGGGGGCTCCGGCAGGCGGATCGTGTGGTGGTCGCCGATTCGAGCCCGTTACCGAGCGCTCTCGGCGGGCGGCACGCGGGCGTGCGTCGCCTCGCCGAGGCTCATGTGCTCGCGCAGCAGGTAGAGCCAGCCGAGCAGCGTGACGGGCACGATCTGGCTCGCGTGGAACACGAGCGCGTAGCCGATCGCGGCCGACGGCGCGACGCCGTAGAGGCCGACGGCGAGCGCGGCCGCGGCGTGGAAGACGCCGACGTAGCCCGGCGCCGACGGGATCGAGACGCCGAGCCCGACGAAGACGAGCACCGTCCAGCCGGCGAGCCAGGGCAGGTGGAAGTTCATCGCGTAGAGCATCGTCCACGCCGAGAGCGCGGGGATCACCCAGACGATCCCCGTCCAGACCAGGATCGGCAGCGCGTGGTCCCACGTCCGGACGCCCTCCAGGCCGTGGACGAACGTGTCGAAGACGCGGTGGGCGCGCGCGCGGAGCGCCGGCCAGCGGCCGAGCAGGCGGGCGATCAGCCGCTGGCACGCCGCCGGCGCGACGGCGAGGCCGACCATGACGGCGATGCCGAGGCAGTCCACGGCGAGCAGGCCGGCGGCCGCGTACTGGAGCACGGCCGGCACCGGGATGACGAGGACGAGGGCCGCGAGCATCGCCACGATGAAGAGGCTGTCGAGCACGCGCTCGACGACGAGCGTCGCGAGCGTCGTCCAGAAGCCGTGGCCGCGCCCGGCGGTGCCCGCCGCGTCGGCGCCCCAGCGCCGCGCGACGACGTAGACGCGCACGAACTCGCCCGCGCGCAGCGGCAGCACGTTGTTCGCCATGTAGCCGATCATCGTCGCGGGCACGAGACCGGGCGGCCGCGAGCCCGGCGGGAAGAGGTAACGCCAGCGGACGGCGCGCGCCCAGATGCCCGCGGGCGCGAGCGCGGTGGCCAGGGCCGCCCAGCCCCACTGCGTGGCGCGGAGCTGGCGGCCGAGCTCGGCGACGTCGACGCTCCGGAGGAGGTAGACGACGAGGGCGACGCTGATCGCGACGCCCAGGAGGATCTTGAGCCGGTTCAGAGGCCGAGCTGCGCCAGGACGGCGTCGAGCCGCGCGGGCACCGTGGTCGGCCGCGACGCGGACTCGAGCGCCGTGTCCGGGTCCTTGAGCCCGTGGCCCGTGAGCGTGAGCACGAGGGTCGAGCCCGGCTCGAGACGCCCGGCCTTGACCGACTTGATCAGGCCCGCCACGGACGCCGCGGACGCGGGCTCCATGAAGATGCCCTCTTCCCGCGCCAGCATCCGGTAGGCGCGCAGGATCTCCTCGTCGGTCACGATGTCCACCCAGCCGCGCGAGTCCTTCACGGCCTCGACCGCGGGCCCCCAGTTCGCGGGGTTGCCGATCCTGATCGCGGTGGCGATCGTGCGCGGCTCCTCGATCACGCGATTCTCGTAGATCGGCGCCGCGCCCGCGGCCTGGAAGCCGACCATCCGCGGCAGCTCCCGCACGCGCCCGGCGCGGTGGTACTCGCGGTAGCCGCGCCAGTAGGCGGTGATGTTGCCGGCGTTGCCCACCGGGATCAGGTGGTAGTCGGGCGCCCGCCCGAGCTGGTCCACGACCTCGAACGCGGCGGTCTTCTGGCCCTCGAGGCGGAACGGGTTGACCGAGTTCACGAGCGTCACCGGGTACTTCTCGGCGATCTGGCGGACGATCGAGAGCGCCTGGTCGAAGTTGCCGTCCACGGTGAGGACGCGCGCGCCGTGGATCGCGGCCTGCGAGAGCTTGCCGAGCGCGATCGCGCCCCGTGGCACCATCACGAACGCGCGGATCTGGGCGCGCGCGGCGAAGGCCGCGGCGGAGGCGGAGGTGTTGCCGGTGGAGGCGCAGATGACCGCGCGCGAGCCCGACTCGAGCGCCTTCGAGATCGCCATGGTCATCCCGCGGTCCTTGAACGAGCCGGTGGGGTTGAACCCCTCGCACTTGAGGTAGATCTGCATGCGCGCGTCGGTCGCCTCGGCGAGACGCGGCGCCGGCACGAGGGGCGTGTTGCCCTCGTGGAGCGTCACGACCGGCGTCTTCGCGCTGACCGGCAGGAAATCGCGGTACTGCTCGATGACGCCGCGCCAGCCCTTCACGCCCGACCGCCCTCGACGCGGATCATCGTCGTCGCCGCGGCCACGTCGGGCAGCCGGTCGATCGCCGCGAGCGCCCGGCGCATGTCGCGCTCGCGCGCCTCGTGGCTCAGCATGACGACCGGCACCGCCTCGCGCGTGCCGCGCCCCTTCTGGATGACGTTGGCGATCGAGATGTCGTTCTCGCCGAGGATCCCCGCGACCCTCGAGAGCACGCCCGGGCGGTCCTGCGCCATCACGCGCAGGTAGTAGCAGCAGCGGATCGCGTCCATCGGCGCCGGCGGCAGCGCCCCCGGCCCGGCCGACGGCAGCTCGAGGGCCAGCGCGGGCACGTCGTGGGCGATGCGCCGGGCGATGTCGAGCGTGTCGGCCCAGACGGCCGAGGCGGTCGGCATCTGGCCCGCGCCGCGGCCGTAGAACATCAGGTCGCCGACGGCGTCGCCGGTGATGAACACGGCGTTGAAGACGCCGGCGACCGCGGCCAGCGGCGAGGCGGCGGGGATCATCGTCGGGTGCACCCGGACCTCGACGCCGCCGTTCGTGGCCTTCGCGATCGCGAGCAGCTTGATGCGGTAGCCGAGCTCGCGCGCGTAGGCGATGTCCTGCGCGGTCACGCGCGTGATGCCCTCGGTGTGGATGTCCTTGAGGTCCACGAACGTCCGGAACGCGAGCGTCACGAGGATCTGGAGCTTGTGCGCCGAGTCCATCCCCTCGATGTCGAGCGTCGGGTCGGCCTCGGCGTAGCCGTGCGCCTGCGCCTCCTTGAGCGCCACGGAGAAGTCGACCCCCTCGTCGGTCATCTTCGACAGGATGTAGTTCGACGTCCCGTTGACGATGCCGAAGACCGAGAGGATGCGGTTGGCGACCAGGCCCTCCTTGACGGCCTGGATGAGCGGGATGCCGCCGGCCACCGCGGCCTCGAAGCCGAGCGTGACGCCCCGCCGCCCCGCCGCCTCGTAGAGCTCGGCGCCGTGGTGGGCGAGGAGGGCCTTGTTCGCGGTGACGACGTGCTTGCCCGCCGCGAGCGCCCGCAAGATGAACGAGCGCGCCGGCTCGATGCCGCCGATCAGCTCGATGACGACCTGGATCGCCGGGTCGCCGAGGACGTGGGCCGCGTCGCCAGTCATCGGCAGCGTCCGGATGTCGAGGCCCTCGCGCGGGCGGGTGAGATCGGTGTCGGCCACCGCGGCGAGCGTGAGCCGGCAGCCGGCGCGCTCCTCGAGCATCGCGCGGCGCGACTCGAGGATCTTGACGACCCCGGCGCCGATCGTGCCGAGGCCGAGGAGCCCGATCCGGACGTCGGTCATCAGTGGGCGAGCTGCTTGAGCCCGCGGAGCGCCTGCTTGATCCGCTGCTCGTTCTCGACGAGCGCGAAGCGGACGAAGCCCTCGCCGTACTCGCCGAACCCGATGCCCGGCGAGACCGCCACGCCGGCCTCCTGGATGAGGAGCTTGGCGAACTCGAGCGAGCCCATCGCGCGGAGCGCCTCGGGGATCGGCGCCCAGACGAACATCGTGCCCTTGGGCTTGGGCACCGACCAGCCGAGCTTGTTGAGGCCGTCCACGAGCACGTCGCGCCGCTTCCGGTACACCTCGTTGATCGCCCCGACGACGGACTGGTCGCCCTCGAGCGCGACGATGCCCGCGATCTGGATCGGCTGGAACACGCCGTAGTCGAGGTACGACTTGATGCGCGCGAGCGCGTGGACCATGCGCGCGTTGCCGCAGCAGAAGGCCAGCCGCCAGCCCGCCATGTTGTAGGACTTCGTCATCGAGAACAGCTCGACGCCCACCTCCTTGGCCCCCGGGACCTCGAGGAAGGACGGTGGCCGGTAGCCGTCGAAGGAGAGGTCGGCGTAGGCGAAGTCGTGGACGACCATGAGCCGGTGCTCGCGCGCGAACGCCACGACCTTCTCGAAGAACGCGTGGTCCACGCACATGGTCGTCGGGTTGTGCGGGAAGGAGAGGATCAGGAGCTTGGCCTTGGGCCACGCGAGCTTCGCGGTCTCCTCCAGGCGGGCGAAGAAATCGCCGTCGGGGGTCAGCGGGACCGACCGGAGGTCGCCGTCCGCGATCACGACCGAGTAGGCATGAATCGGATAGGTCGGGTTGGGAACGAGCGCGCCGTCACCGGGTTGCAGCACCGCCAGCGCCAGGTGCGCCAGGCCTTCCTTGGCGCCGATCGTGGCGATCGCCTCCGACTCGGGGTCGAGCTCGACGCCGTAGCGGTCGCGGTACCAGCGCGTGATCGCGACGCGCAGCCGCGTGATCCCGCGCGAGGCCGAGTAGCGGTGGTTCCGCGGGTTCTGCGCGGCCTCGACGAGCTTGGCCACGATGTGCCTGGGCGTGCCGAGGTCCGGGTTGCCCATGCCCAGATCGATGACGTCCTCGCCCCGCGCGCGCGCCTTCGTCTTGAGGTCGTTGACGATGGCGAACACGTACGGAGGCAGCCGCTTGATCCGATAGAACTCTTCCATTGGACTCCCCCGAGACTCCACGTCAGGACCTGTTCCGTGATGATACAGGGCCGCGCCGCGGAGTGTCAATAAACGACGATCTCACGCGGGGTTACGGACCGCGACCGCGTCACCGTTCTGACGGGTGGACGCGCGCGATGCCGGAATGGCAGGTCCCCGGCCCGCGCAACTGTCTGATTGTTCGGAAGGTGCGGGAACGGCACGTCATTTGCCTCGTTCGGCGCGCATGAGCACCGTGGAATCTTCCGTTGACACCGTCCTCGATCCGATGCTAGAAACCCGGAAACCCCAGGTGGCACACGCGAGGAGGGTCCGCGCGCTGAAAGGTCGCAAGCAGTTCAGTCTCCTGATCGTCCGGGGGGACGGTGTCCGCGTCCTCCGCTTCAACTTCCCTCGCCCCGCCGCCATCAGCGCCTTCGTCGCCGTGGTGGTCGCGGTCTCGGTGTTCGGAGCGCTCGTGGGCGACTGGCTCCAGCTCCGCCACCTCACCCGCGAGGCGCGTGTCTTCCAGCAGCAGGTCGCCGAGCAGCGCGCCATGATCGACGGGTTCAACCGGCGGGTGGCCCAGCTCCGCGGAGAGGTCGCCGGCTGGCACGACCTCCAGGCGCGCATCTGGGACGCCTTCGGGCCCGAGCTCGCTCCCGGCGGGCGCGACCGCGGCATCGGCGGCGGCTCGCTCGGCGCGGTGAGCATCCCGGCGAAGATCGCCCCGCGGGACGAGCTCGAGCGGCTCGCCGAGGTGGTGCTCGAGCAGGGCCAGAGCCTGCGCGCCCTCGAGCGGCTGATGGCGCGCGCCGGCAAGACGCTCGCCGCGCTGCCCTCGCGCTGGCCCGTCCGCGGCGCGGTCAACTCGGAGTTTGGCCGGCGGCTCTCGCCCTGGACCAAGACCTCCGAGTTCCACGGCGGCCTCGACATCCGCGCCGAGAAGGGCACGCCGATCCACGCCCCCGCGCGCGGCACGGTCGTCTTCGCCGGGCCCCAGGCCGAGTACGGGATCACCGTCATCCTGGAGCACGGCCACGACATCCGCACGATCTACGGCCACCTGTCCCAGGTGAAGGTCAGGCAGGGCGACACGGTCGAGCGGGGCGTGCTGCTCGGCCTCACCGGCAACACGGGGCGCTCCTCGGGGCCGCACCTGCACTACGAGATCCTGGTCAAGGGCCAGGCGGTCAATCCGCGGGCCTATCTCTGGGACTGATTCCATGGGGGGCTCCGGGCGCCCCCCAGGCCCCCCGGCCCCCCGGCGCTCGGGGCGCCCATGCTGCGCCGTGGCGCCCCTCGACCGGACGATTCCTTCACGCTCTCTGAGTTCGCCCCCGATAGGTCGCCTCGGCTATCATCGTGGGGGACCCCCACGATGGCCCGCATCCTGGTCGTGGACGACGAGCCGGACATCTGCGAGGTGCTGCGCGAGATGCTCGAGGGTGCCGGCTACGAGGTGGACGTCGCGCGCGAGGGCGCCGGCGCCCTCCGCGCCCTCCGGGCGCACCCGGTGGACCTCCTGATCACGGACATCTTCATGCCGGGCAAGGAGGGCCTCGAGACGATCATGGAGATCCGGCGCGACTTCCCCGCGGTGAAGGTCGTCGCGATGTCGGGCGGCGGGCGGACGGGCGCGCTCAACTACCTGCGCGACGCCCTCCAGCTCGGCGCGGTCCGCTCCCTCACCAAGCCCTTCCAGGAGTCGCAGGTCCTCGGCATCGTCCGCGACACCCTCGCCTCCTGACTCACGGCACGCGTGCGAGGAACTCCCCCGGCGTCGCCGCCGGCGCCACCCGGCGCGGGGCGTGGTCGCGCGCGGTGGCGGCCGGGCGGGGCGGGGGGTCCCCCCGTCGACCACGCGCGCGGCACCGCGCGGCGCCGCTTCCGAAGGCGCGGTCGAGAAATCCCTCGCTCACAACACGGGTCTCCGGGGGGACCCCCCGCCCCGCCCGGCCGCACCCGCGCGCGGTTACTTGGTCGCGACGCCGGTGCGGACCTGGCACGCGACCCAGTGCCCGGCGGAGACCTCCTTGAGGACCTGCTCGTTCTCGGAGCACGACGGCACGCGCAGCGCGCACCGCGTGTGGAAGCGGCAGCCCGAGGGCGGGTTGATCGGGCTCGGCACGTCGCCCTCGAGGAGGATGCGCTTGCGCCGCATGGTCGGGTCCGGGATCGGGACGGCCGAGAGGAGCGCCTCGGTGTAGGGGTGCTTGGGGCTGGTGTAGAGCTCCTTGGCCGGGGCGATCTCGACGATCTTGCCGAGGTACATGACGGCGACCCGCGTCGAGATGTGCTCGACGACGGAGAGATCGTGCGCGATGAACAGGTAGGTGAGCCCGAACTTCGCCTGGAGGTCCTCGAGCAGGTTGATGATCTGGGCCTGGATCGACACGTCGAGCGCGGAGACCGGCTCGTCGGCGATGATGAGCTTCGGGCTCACCGCGAGCGCCCGCGCGATGCCGATGCGCTGCCGCTGGCCGCCCGAGAACTCGTGCGGGTAGCGCCGCAGGTGGTCCGAGGACAGGCCGACGGTCTCGAGGAGCTGCACGACCCGCTCCTCGCGCTGCCGGCGCGTGGGCGCGAGCCGGTGGATGACGAGCGCCTCGCCGATGATCGAGCCGACGGTCATCCGGGGGTTGAGCGACGCGTACGGGTCCTGGAAGATGATCTGCATCTCCTTCCGGAGGCCCCGGAGCGAGCGCTTGTCGAGCGTGGTGACGTTCTGCCCCTGGAAGCTGACCTCGCCCGACGTCGGCTCGATGAGCCGGAGGATGCTCCGCCCCGTCGTGGACTTCCCGCAGCCCGACTCGCCGACCAGGCCGAGCGTCTCGCCCGCCATCAGGTCGAACGACACGTCGTCCACCGCGTGCACGCGCGCGATCTCGCGCGAGAAGAGCCCGCCGCGGATCGGGAAGTACTTCTTGAGGTTCTTGACCTTGAGCAGCGGCTCAGGCATGGCGGGCCTCTCTCAGTACAGGACGCAGGCCACCTTGTGGCCCGGCCGGATTTCCTTGAGCGGGGGGGTGTTCTCGGTGCACATCGGCTTCGCGAACGCGCAGCGGGGCGCGAACCGGCAGCCGGGCTTGACGTCGCCCCGGAGCGTGGGGACGGTGCCGGGAATCGCCTCGAGCTTCTGCTTGCGGGTCGCGGCGAGGTCGATGCGCGGGATGGAGCGGAGCAGCCCCTGCGTGTAGGGGTGCAGCGGCTCCTTGAACAGCTCCGTCACCGGCGCCTCCTCCACGATCTGGGCGCCGTACATCACGACCACGCGCTGGGCGGTCTCGGCGATGACGCCCATGTCGTGGGTGATCAGCATGATGGCCATCCCGAGCTTGGCCTTGAGCTCGTTCAGGAGCTCGAGGATCTGGGCCTGGATCGTCACGTCGAGCGCGGTCGTCGGCTCGTCGGCGATCAGGAGGTTCGGGCTGCAGGAGAGCGCCATGCCGATCATCACGCGCTGGCGCATGCCGCCGGAGAGCTGGTGGGGGTACTCCTTCACCCGGCGCTCGGCGTTCGGGATGTGCACGAGCTTGAGCATCTCGACGGCCTTCGCCATCGCGTCGCGGCGGCCGAGCCCCTCGTGGAGCCGGATCGCCTCGGCGATCTGCTCGCCGACCGTGAAGACCGGGTTCAGCGAGGTCATCGGCTCCTGGAAGATCATCGAGATCTCTTTGCCGCGGATCTTCCGCATCTGGGCCGGCGGCAGCTCGAGCAGCTTCTTGCCGTCGTAGACGATCGTGCCCTCGACGATCCGGCCCGGCGGCTGCGGGATGAGGCGCATGACCGAGAGCGCGGTCACGCTCTTGCCGGAGCCCGACTCGCCGACCACGCCGAGGGTCTCGCCCTTGTTGATGTAGAGGTCCACGCCGTCGACGGCGCGGACGATGCCCTCGTCGGTGTAGAAGTACGTCTTGAGCCCCTTGACGTCGAGCAGCCGCTCGGTCATGTCGCCCCCTTGTCCTGCCAGCGACTCGTCAGCTCGCGGAGCGCCTCGAGCGCGCGCTCGATGTCCTCGGCGTCCACGTCCTTGTGCGTGACGCAGCGGATCGACGCGGGCCCGATCGCGTGCAGCGCGACCTTCCGCGCCGCGCAGCCCGCGACGAGCTCGCCCGCGGCGGCCGCCGCCGCCGCGGGGCCGCCCGGACGCTCGACCGCGACGATGACGATGTTGGTCTGCACGCGCGCCAGGTCCACGCGGAGGCCCGGCAGCCGGGCGAGGCCCTCGGCGAGCCGGCGCGCGTTCGCGTGATCCTCGGCCAGCCGGTCCACCATCCGCTCGAGCGCGACGAGACCCGCCGCGGCGATGATGCCCGCCTGGCGCATGCCGCCGCCGACCATCTTGCGCACCCGGCGCGCGCGCGCGACGAACTCCGGGCCGCCGCAGACCACCGAGCCCACCGGCGCGCCGAGGCCCTTGGAGACGCAGAAGGTCACGGAGTCCGCGTGGCGCGCGAACTCGCTCGCCGGCCGGCCGAGCGCGACGGCGGCGTTGAAGAGCCGTGCGCCGTCCAGGTGCACCGGCACGCCGGCGCCGTGCGCCACCTCCGCGACCGCCGCGATCTCCTCCGGCGTGCAGCACGTGCCGCCGTGGCGGTTGTGCGTGTTCTCGACGCAGACGAGGCCCGTCTGGGGCACGTGGATGTTCGCGGGGCGGAGGGCCTCGCGGACCTGCTCGGGCGCCAGGAAGCCGCGCGCGGTCCTGACCGGGCGCATCTGCACGCTGCCGATCACCGCCGAGCCCGCGACTTCGTAATTGAAGATGTGGGAGTCGAGGTCGAGGACGACCTCCTGGCCCGCGCGCGTGTGGCTCACGACCGACACGAGGTTGCCCATCGTGCCGGAGGCCACGAAGAGCCCCGCCGCCTTGCCGAGCCGCTCGGCGGCCACGGCCTCGAGGCGCTTGACCGTCGGGTCCTCCTCCCAGACGTCGTCGCCCACCTCGGCGCGGGCCATCGCCTCGCGCATCTCCGGCGTCGGGAGCGTCAGCGTGTCCGAGCGCAGGTCGACGACGTCGTGCATGGCCTCCGTCCCCCGGGGCTAGCGCTGGGCGCGCAGGCGCTGCGCCGCGCGCCGGCCGAACTCGGTGAACCCGTACTCGTCCGTGAGGCGTCGCAGCAGCGTGCGGCCCTCGGCGCCCTTGCCCTCCGCGAAGTTCACCTCGGCGAGCAGGTAGAGCGTCTCGGGGATCACGAGCGTCCGCGGGTAGTCCTTCAGGATGAGCTCGAGACGCTGGCGCGTCGCGGTGACGTTGCCCTGGGTGAAGTAGTAGGTGGCGACCCAGAGCTCCTTCTGCGCGAGCCGGCCGCGGCCGATGTCGATCTTCGCGAGCGCGTCGGTCGCGTAGCGGCTCTCCGGGTACTCCTTGACGAGCTTCCGGAACTGCTCCATCGCCTTGACCGTGAGCCCCTGGTCCTGCTCGACGGGCTTGAGCTGGTCGTAGTAGCTCATCGCGAGCCGGTACTGGACGAGGTCGGCGATCTGGTGCCGCGGGAAGAAGGACAGGAACGTCTCGAACTCCTTGATCGCGCTCGCGAACTCGCCCTCGCGGTAGAAGGCCTCGCCGACGAGGAAGCGCGCCCGGGGCGCGAGCGAGGAGTTCGGATGGCGCTCGACGATCTTGCGGAAGTGCTGCCGCGCCTCGTCGTAGCGGTTGCGATTCAGCTCGGTCTCGCCGAGCTGGTACAGGTCCTCGGGCGGCAGGATCGGCGTCGGCGCCGGGCGCAGCCAGCCGCAGCCGCCCGCGAGCAGGAGCAGGGCGGCGACGAGGATTCGCGAGAGCGGAATGAGCGACACACCCATCGGAATTGGCCCTTACATATAGCATAGTCCGGCGGGAAAAATCCTTTGACTTCCTCCGACGGCCCCGGTATTAGGTGGTGACCCGAGCTCCCCGGAGGCGCCTTGCGTCATGCTGCCAAGAATGACCCGGATCCGGCAGAACTTCCCGCGGCCGACGGTCGGGGACGTCCCCGCGGCCGTGGCCCGGACGCTCGCGGCCGCGGCCCTGCCGGTCGGGCGCGGCGACGCGGTCGCCGTCGGCGCGGGCAGCCGGGGCATCGCCAACATCGCCGCGATCGTCGGCGCGACGGTCGGGTTCCTCCGGGACCTCGGCGCCCGGCCGTTCGTCTTCCCGGCGATGGGCAGCCACGGCGGCGGCACGCCCGAGGGCCAGCTCGGCGTCCTCGCGCACTACGGCATCACCGAGGCGACGATGGGGTGCCCCGTCCGGGCGACGATGGAGGTCGTGCGGGTGGGCGAGGCGCTCGGCCTGCCCGTCTGGCTCGACCGCCACGCCGCCGAGGCCGACTGGATCGGGCTCGTCAACCGGGTGAAGCCGCACACCGATTTCAAGGGCGCCATCGAGTCGGGGCTGTTCAAGATGATGACGATCGGCCTCGGCAAGCACAAGGGCGCGATCCAGTACCACCGCGCGAACATCCACCACGGCTACGAGAAGGTCATCACCTCGGTCGGCCGCGAGATGCTCGCCCGGGCGCGGATCGCCTTCGGCCTCGGCATCGTCGAGAACGGCTACGACGAGACGGCGCACGTCGAGGCGTTCGGGGCCGCGGGCCTCGAGGCCGGGGAGCGCCGGCTCCTCGTGCAGGCGCGCGAGTGGATGGCGCGCCTGCCGTTCTCGCCGATCGACGTGCTGATCGTCGAGGCGATGGGCAAGAACGTCTCGGGCGCCGGCATGGACACGAACGTGATCGGGCGGCCGTCGAACCCGCACGAGCCGTTCCCCGCCGACCCGAAGATCCTCTGGATCGTCGCGCTCGACCTCACCGAGGAGAGCGGCGGCAACGCGACCGGCATCGGCAACGCCGACTTCACCACGCGGCGCCTCGTGGACAAGATCGACATGAAGCCGACGCTGATCAACTGCATCACGGCCTGCGCCCCGAACAACGCGAAGGTGCCGCCCACGTACGAGACCGACCGCGAGGCGGTCGAGACCGCGCTGTCGTGCATCGGCCTCACACCGCCCGAGCGGGCGCGCGTGATCCGGATCCGGAGCACGCTGCTGCTCGGGGAGATCGAGGTGTCCGAGGCGTTCCTGCCCGAGCTCGCGGCGCGGGCCGACCTCACGCGGCTCGCCGATCCCGCGCCGCTCACCTTCGACGCGGCGGGCCGCCTCGTGCCGCTCGCGTGACTCCGACCACACCACCCAGAGGAGGATCCGACCCCATGCACCACGCACGCACCCTGGCAGCAACGGCGCTCGCCCTGGTCCTGCTCGCCGTCGGGGCCCTCCCGGCCGCCGCGCAGCAGAGAGTCGACGTCATCTTCACGGCCGGGCCGACGGGTGGGAGCTGGACGCCGATGGCCGGCGCGACCGCCGAGGTCATCAAGAAGAAGTTCCCCGAGCTCAACGTGCAGGTCGAGCCCGGCGCGGCCCTCGTCAACATGGAGAAGATCCGCAACGACAAGGCCGACCTCGGCTGGTCCATGACCAA
>MGCF01000038.1 GCA_001788495.1 Candidatus Rokubacteria bacterium RIFCSPLOWO2_02_FULL_73_56 | reverse complement strand
GTGATCGACCCGCGCACCACCTGGCCCCTCGACAAGCAGGCGCTGATCGACTCCGCGAAGAAGACCTCGCGCGCCATCGTCATCGACGAGGGCTACGAGCGCTACGGCGTCACCGCCGAGATCGCCTCGGTGATCGCCGAGGGCGCCTTCTATCACCTCGACGCGCCCGTCAAGCGCATCGGCGCGATGGACGTGCCCGTGCCCTTCTCGCCCGTGCTCGAGGACCTCACCGTGCCGTCTTCGAGCGCGGTCTTCGAGGCGGCGCGGGCGCTCTGCGGGAAGGCCTGAGGCGCGCGGGCGATGCCCACCGACGTCATCATGCCCGCGCTCGAGCTGGCGCAGGAGACCGGCAAGGTCCTGCACTGGCTGAAGGCGCCGGGCGACACGGTCACCAGGGGCGAGCCGATCGTCGAGATCGAGACCGACAAGGCCACCGTCGAGATCGAGGCGCCGGCGTCGGGCGTGCTTCGCGACGTGACCGCGCGCGAAGGTGACACGGTGCCCGTCGGCCGGACGATCGCGCTCATCTTCGCCGCCGGGGAAACGGGCGTGGCCATGGCCACGGCCGCAGCCCGACCGACGCCGCCGGGCAAGGCGTCGGTCGCGCGCCTCGCCGCCGCGTCGCCGAAGGCGCGGCGCCTGGCCGCCGAGCGCGGCGTGGACCTCCGGGCGCTCCGCGGCTCGGGCCCGGGCGGCGCCGTCCTCGCTGCGGACGTCGTCACGGCCCCGGCTGCTCAGCGGGCGGAGGCGCCCGCCGTCGGCACCGTCTGGCGCATCATGGTCGAGCGCATGACGGCGAGCTGGACCACCGCGCCCCACTTCTATCTCGTGCGCGAGGTCAACGTGAGCCGCCTGGTCTCGTGGCTGGAGCGGGCGCGCAAGCAGACCGGCGCCCGGATCACCTACACGGATCTGCTGGTGAAGCTCGTCGCGGCGGCCCTGGCGCAGCACCCGGGCGCCAACGCCTCGTGGAAGGACGGCGCGATCGCGCGGAACGCCGAGACCAACATCGGCCTGGCCGTCGCCGTCGACGACGGCCTCGTCGTCCCCGTCCTCCACCGCGCCGACACGCTCGGCCTCGCCGAGCTGGCGGCCCGCCGCGAGGACGTCGTGAGCCGCGCCCAGGCCGGCAAGCTGCGCCCGGCCGACCTCCAGGGCGGCGGCTTCACCATCAGCAATCTGGGGATGTACGGCGTGGACGCCTTCAACGCCATCGTCAACCCGCCGCAGGCCGCCATCCTCGCCGTCGGCCGCATCGCCGACCGCGTCGTCGCCGTCAAGGGCCAGCCGGCCGTCCAGCCGACGATGGTGCTGACGCTCTCCTGCGACCACCGCGCCCTCGACGGCGCCCGCGGCGCCCAGTTCCTCGGCGCGCTTGCGGAGCTGATCGAGGAGCCTCTGGCACTGCTCGTCTGACGCCGGCCGCCCCCCGCGATGACGACGCTCACGCCCGCGTACACGCAGATCGCCTCGGGGCTGCGCTTTCCCGAGGGGCCCGTGGCGATGCCGGACGGCTCGGTCGTGCTGGTCGAGATCGAGCGCCGCACGCTCTCGCGGGTCACGCCCGACGGGAAGGTCCACGTGGTCGCCCGGCTCGGCGGCGGCCCGAACGGCGCGGCGCCGGGCCCGGGCGGCAAGATCTACGTGACCAACAACGGCGGGCTCAAGTTCGTCGAGCGGCCGGGCAAGCTGTTTCCGGTCCTCCAGGCCGACGACTACACCGGCGGCAGCATCCAGGTCGTCGATCCCGAGACCGGCAGGGTCGACACGCTCTACGACCGCTGCGACGGCCAGCGCCTGCGCGGGCCGAACGACCTCGTGTTCGACCGGGCCGGCGGCTTCTGGTTCACCGACCTGGGCAAGACGCGCGAGCGCGACGCCGACCGCGGAGCCGTCTACTACGCGAAGGCCGACGGCTCGCTGATCCGGGAGGCGATCTTCCCGCTGGAGCGCCCGAACGGGATCGGGCTCTCGCCGGACGAGGGCACGCTCTACGTCGTCGAGACGCCGACGGCGCGCTGCTGGGCCTTCCAGCTCTCGGCGCCCGGCCAGATCGCCTCCGCGCACGGGACGTACCGGGGCGAGAAGGGCACGGTCGTCGTCGGGCTCGGCGGCTACCAGATGTTCGACTCGCTGGCGGTCGACGCAGCGGGCCACGTCTGCGCGGCGACGCTCATCACGGGGGCCGTGAGCGACATCTGGCCGGACGGCAGCCGCGTCGACCAGTACGTGCTGCCCGACCCGATGGTCACGAACGTCTGCTTCGGCGGGCGCGAGCTGCGCACCGCGTACGCGACGCTCTCGATGGGCGGTGCGCTCGTGGCGTTCGAGTGGCCGCGCCCCGGGCTGCCGCTGCACTACCTCAACCGGTAGCCGCGGAGCCTCCGGAGGAATGTCACGCCGAGTCGTCCCGTTGCGCGCGGTCACCACGCTCTTCCTCGAGCGCCAGCACCTCGCCCGGCCGCGCGCGGCCGCGCTGACCGCGAAGCGGCTCGGCCGCTTCGTCGAGGACGTGGGCGGGCTCCAGCTGGACTCGATCAACGTCCTCGACCGGGCCCACTACCTCACGCTGTGGAGCCGCTTCGGGCCCTACGACCGCGCGTGGCTCGATCGCGCCGTCTACCGGCGCCGGCTCCTGTTCGAGTACTGGGCGCACGCCGCCTGCCTGGTGCCGGCGACGATGCTGCCGTGGTGGCGCCGCGCCATGCTGGACTACCGTCTCCGCCACACCGGCTGGTCCGGCTTGCGGCGCCGCAACGCGAGCGTGCTGCGCCAGGTGAGGGCGGCGGTCGCGGCCAACGGGCCGATGGGGGGCGCCGACTTCGACGGACGGCGCCCGCGCGGCGGCGGCGGGTGGTGGGCGTGGAGGCCCGTCCAGCACGCGCTGCACTATCTCTGGATGACCGGCGCGCTCACGATCCACTCGCGCCAGCACTTCCACAAGCGCTACGACCTCCTGGAGCGCGCGCTCCCGGCCGCGCTCGGCGCTCCCGCGGTGTCGGCGGCGGAGTTCGCGCGCTGGCACCTCGAGCGGTCGCTCCACGCGATGGGCGCCGCGACCGAGCGCGACCTGGCCGGCTACCTGACGTTCCCGCGCTTCCGGCCGGGCGCGCGCCGGGCCGCGCTGCGCGCCATGCTCGAGAGCTCGGAGGTGACGGAGGTCGCCGTGGAGGGCGGGCCGGGCCGCTGGCTCGTGCTGACGCGCGACCTGCCCGCCCTCGCCCGCGCGCGGCGGGCGTCCGCGGCCGCGCGCGGCACGACGCTGCTCTCCCCCTTCGACTCCCTGCTCTGGCACCGCGAGCGCGTGCGGCGCCTCTTCGCCTTCGACTACCGCATCGAGGTCTACACGCCGGGCGCCGCGCGCGTGCACGGCTACTACACGCTGCCGATCCTCCACGCCGGCCGGCTCATCGGCCGCGTGGACGCCAAGGCCCATCGCGCCGAGCGCCGGCTCGAGATCCGCCACGTGCACTTCGAGCCGTGGTTCGCCGGCGAGCGCGTCGATCGGGACGAGGCGCTCTCGGGGCTGGCCGCCGCGCTCGGGTCGCTGGCGACGTTCGTGGGCGCCGACGCGCTGGTGCTCCGCCGGGTGACGCCGCACCGGCTGCGCGCGCCGCTCGCGCGGGCGCTTCCGGGGCCGTGACTCACGCCGTGCGCGAGCCTCCCTCACGTGTGCTACGCTGCGCGCGCGCCGGGCGACCGGCCAGACCACGAGGCGAGGTGCGACCGTGCGACCGAACAGGATGAAAGAGATGTGGCGCGAGGGGCGGTACGTCACGCTCGGCTGGCTCTCGGTGTCCCACGGGTTCACCGCGGAGGTGATGGCCCGCCAGGGCTTCGACGCCCTCTGCGTGGACATGCAGCACGGGACGACCGACATGAGCGATCTCTGGCCGATGCTGCAGGCCATCTCGCAGACCGACACGGTGCCGGTCGTGCGGGTGCCGTGGAACGACCCGGCGACCATCATGAAGGCGCTGGACCTCGGCGCGTACGGCATCCTCGTGCCGCTCATCGACACCGCCGAGGATGCGGCGAAGGCGGTGGCCGCGTGCCGCTATCCGCCGGTCGGCATGCGCTCGTCCGGGCCGGTGCGCGCCGTGCACTACGGCGGCGCCGACTACGTGGCCAAGGCGAACGGCGAGATCGTCGTGATGGCCATGATCGAGACGAAGGAAGGGCTCGCCAACCTGGACGCGATCTGCGCCACGCCCGGGCTCGACGCCGTGTACATCGGCCCCTCCGACCTGTCGTTCGCGCTCGGCATCGCGCCCCGCCCCGACAACCCGGACCCGGTGCACCTGGCCACGTGCGACAGGATCCGCGAGGCGGCGCACCGCCACGGCATCAAGGCGTGCATGCACTGCGCGAGCGCGGCGTTCGCCGCCGGCGCGGTCAAGCGCGGCTTCGACCTCGTCATGCTGACGTCGGACCTGGCGTCGATGATCGCCGGCGCCCGCCGCCAGCTCGACGACCTGAAGGCCGCCACCGCGTAGGCCGCCGGCGCGCTACGACGCGTGCACGGCCGCGAGGACCGACGGGAGGGCCGCCAGCACCTCCTCGAGGCACTCGCGAATACGGGCGATGTTCCCTTCCGCCTTCTCCGGGACTTCTCCGCGCGACACCTGGGCGATGAACTCCTCGCGGCTGGTCGTCATCAAGAGCGACGCGTTGATCTCGAGCTGGAGCGCGTGGACGCGCCGGGTCCGGGGCTGACCGTACGTGGCCACGATGTTCCCGCCGGCATAGCCATCGACGTTCTCGTGCACCTCGAAGCCGTGGCGGGTGAAGACGGCGGCCACGGCCGCCGCGAGCTCGGGGGCGCACGTCGCCGCGTGGCGCGTGCCGATGATCACCTGCCGGTCCTTCATCCGGCGCGGGCTCCCGGTGTGGCCGTCGAGGAGCAGCGCGTAGCCGTAGGCGTGCTGGAGCCCCCCGAGCAGGCGCCCCAGGGCCGCGTAGTAGGGATCGTAGAGCGCCTGCAGCCGCGCTTCGAGGTCGGCGAGCCCGAGCGGGCGCCTGAAGATCGGCGCGTCGCGCATCGTGTGGGTGCGCACCACCCCGCGGCGCGAGCGCACCTCGCCGTCGTGGTGCTCGAAGTCGTCGCGACGGCGATTGACGTCGACGAACATGCGCGAGAACGGCGTCGCGAGGACGGTGGCCCCCTGCTCGTGCAGGTCGGCGTAGAGATCGCCCACGAAGGTGTCGGCGAACCCGTAGGCGAAGGTCTCGAACCACGGCTCGCGATAATCGTCGCGGGTGATGTGGGGCAGCGGGTCGGTGCCGTAGTGGGGCACGCTCACCAGCACCGGCGCGCGCGTCCTCGGCGCGGGATGCCACACGATCGGGAACGAGCGCACCATCGCCCAAGACTACCACCGACGGGGCCGCGACCCCCACGCGCTACAGGGCGCGCACGGCGCGCAGGCGAGTCGCGTATCCATCCGAGGACGTTGACGCGCCCGCAGGCCGCCGCTAGCATCCATGTGATGGCGACCTCCGAGCCCCGGACCCGTCGCTTCAGCCGAGCCGAGTACGAGCGGCTCATCGACCTGGGGGTGTTCCAGCCGGGCGAGCCCATCGAGCTGATCGGTGGCGAGCTCACGGTCGCCGAGCCCCAGGGCGCCGCGCACTACACGGCTCTTGTGAAAGCCGCGAAGGCGCTGGAGGCGGCGTTCGGGCCCGGGTGGCACGCGCGGACGCAGGGACCCATCGGGCTCGACGACGACTCCGAGCCCGAGCCCGACGTCGCGGTCGTCCCCGGCAGTCCCGACGACTACGGCCGCGCGCATCCCTCGCGTCCGGTCCTCACCGTCGAGGTGGCCGAGTCGAGCCTCGCCGTCGATCGCCAGCACAAGGGCAGCCTCTACGCCCGGGCCGGCCTGGCGGACTACTGGGTGCTCAACCTGGTGGACCGCGTGCTCGAGGTGTACCGCGAGCCGGTCCCCGACCCCGCGGCGCCGTTCGGCTGGCGCTACGCGCGCCGCGACGTGCTCGACGCTCGCGCGCGCGTCACGCCGCTGGCCGCACCCGGCTCGAGTATCCCTGTCGCACGGCTCCTCCCCTGACCGCCGTGAAGCAGGCGGAGCGGCCCGGGCTGCGTCGCTGGACCCGCCGCGAGTACGCGCGGCTGATCGACCACGGCTTCCTCGACGAGGACGACCCGATCGAGCTGCTCGACGGCCTGCTGCTCGTGAAGGAGCCGCAGTCGAGCCCGCACCGGACGGCGGTGCTGCTCGTCGCGAAGGCGCTGGAGGCCGCGTTCGGCGAGGGCTGGTTCGTCCAGACCCAGAGCCCGATCGTCCTCGACGACCGGTCCGAGCCGGAGCCGGACGTCTGCGTCGTCCGCGGCGCGCCGCGGGATTACGTCGACGCGCACCCGGCGCGGCCGGCGCTCATCGTCGAGGTCGCTCACTCGGGCCTGGGCCTGGCCCGGGGGCGCAAGGCCGCCGCCTACGCTCGCGCGGGGGTCGCGGACTACTGGATCGTCAACCTCGTCGAGCGCACGCTCGAGGTGCACCGCGAGCCGGCGCGTCCGGGCCCGGCCCGCGGGCACTGGGGCTACGCGGTCGTCGAGACGCTCGTCGCCGGCGACACGATCGCCCCGCTCGCCGCGCCGTCCGCGAGCCTCCGCATAGCCGATCTCCTGCCGTAGCGCCGTCGCGGCGGCGGCGCCGCGCCGATTTCCGGGGGTCCGCGCGCGCGGGTCTGGTATCAAGGAAGGAGATGGCCACCGTCCTCGCCCCGTCCGCCGCCGCCATGGGCGCCCGCCAGCGGGAGATCTCGGTCTCCGAGTTCTTCACCAAGAACCGCCACCTGCTCGGCTTCGACAACCCGCGCAAGGCGCTCCTCACGTGCGTCAAGGAAGCCGTGGACAACGCGCTCGACGCGTGCGAGGAAGCGGGCCTCCTGCCCGACGTCGCCGTCACGGTGGAGGTCGCGCCGAGCAACGGCGCGGCGCCGCCGCCGCCGAGCCAGGCGACCCGCTTCCGCGTCACGGTGAGCGACAACGGCCCCGGCATCGTCCGCCAGCAGATCCCGCCCATCTTCGCCAAGCTCCTCTACGGCTCGAAGTTCCACCGATTGCGCATGAGCCGCGGCCAGCAGGGGATCGGCATCTCCGCCGCGGGCATGTACGCCCAGCTCACGACCGGCAAGCCGGTGCAGATCATCTCGCGCACCGGCCCGCGGGCGGCGGCCCACTACTTCGAAGTCTCGATCGACACCAAGAAGAACGAGCCGAGGATCTTCGAGAGCAAGAAGATCGACTGGGCGCACCCGCGCGGCACGCAGGTGACGCTCGAGATCGAGGGGCGCTACCAGAAGGGCCGCGCCTCGGTGGACGAGTACCTCGAGCAGACGGCCATCGCCAACCCGCACGTCCGGCTCGTCTACCGCACGCCGGAGGGCGAGACCCGGGAGTACCCGCGGACGCTCCAGGAGCTGCCGCCCCAGCCCCGCGAGATCAAGCCGCATCCCTACGGCATCGAGTTCGGCGTGCTCCTCCGCATGCTCCACGACACCCGGGGCCACACGCTCGCGGGGTTCCTGGCCGGGGACTTCAGCCGCGTCTCGTCGGCCGTCGCCCACGAGATCTGCAAGACGGCCAAGCTCTCGCCCGACGCGCGGCCGCGGAACATCCACGGCGAGGACGCCGAGGCGCTCTACAGGGCGATCCAGGCGACGAAGATCATGGCGCCGCCGTCCAACTGCATCTCGCCCATCGGCGAGAAGGCGATCCTCCACGGGCTCTACAAGCAGATCAAGGGCGACTTCTACACGGCGGTGACGCGGCCGCCCGCGGTGTACCGCGGCAACCCGTTCGTCATCGAGGCGGGCCTGGCCTACGGCAAGGGCCCGGAGCAGGCGGCGGTCGCCCCGGAGGCGCCCGCAGCCCCGCTCGCCGAGGGCGAGCAGCGCGAGGACGACGGCGAGCTGGCCCGCGTCATCCGCTACGCCAACCGCGTCCCGCTGCTCTACCAGCAGTCGGCCTGCGCGACCTTCAAGGCCGTGCTCGAGACCGCCTGGCGCACCTACGGCATCGCCCAGTCCCGGGGCGCGCTCCCCGCCGGCCCCATGGTGGTGTTCGTCCACATGGCCTCGGTCTGGGTGCCGTTCACCAGCGAGTCCAAGGAAGCGATCGCCGACTACGACGAGATCCGCA
>MGCF01000037.1 GCA_001788495.1 Candidatus Rokubacteria bacterium RIFCSPLOWO2_02_FULL_73_56 | reverse complement strand
GACCCGGTGCTCTCGCAGGTGAAGCTGATCGCCGAGCCGTGGGACCTCGGCGAGGGCGGCTACCAGGTCGGCAACTTCCCCGTGCTGTGGGCGGAGTGGAACGACCAGTACCGCGACACGGTCCGCCGCTTCTGGAAGGGCGACGAGGGGCAGGCAGGCGCGCTCGGCTACCGCCTCACCGGCTCGAGCGACCTGTACGGCCGCGGCGGCCGGCGGCCGTTCGCGTCCATCAACTTCGTCACCGCCCACGACGGCTTCACCCTGCGCGATCTGGTGAGCTACAACGGCAAGCACAACGAGGCCAACGGCGAGGACAACCGCGACGGGTCGGACAACAACCTGTCCTGGAACTGCGGCGTCGAGGGACCGACCCGCGACGCGACGGTCGAGGCGCGGCGCGCGCGCCAGGCGCGCAACTTCCTCGCGACGCTGCTCCTGTCGCAGGGCGTGCCGATGCTGTGCGGCGGGGACGAGCTCGGCCGCACCCAGCGCGGCAACAACAACGCCTACTGCCAGGACAACGAGCTCGGCTGGTTCGACTGGCGGCTCGACCGGCCACGCCGCGAGCTGCTCCAGTTCGCCCGCGACCTGATCGCGCTCCGGCGGCGGCACCCCGTCCTGCACCGGCGGCAGTTCTTCCACGGCCGCCGCATCCGCGGCTCGGAGGTCAAGGACCTCACGTGGTTCCGGCCCGACGGCAAGGAGATGACGGAGGAGGACTGGCAGCACGCGCACACGCGGTGCCTCGGCGTGCGCCTGTCGGGCGACGCGATCGAGGAGACGGACGCGCTCGGGCGCCGGATCGCGGACGACACGTTCTTGATCCTCCTCAACGCGCACCACGAGCCGACGCCGTTCGTCCTGCCCGCGCACCGCCGCGGCGTCAGCTGGGTGCGGGTCCTCGACACGGCGGCACGCGACGGGACGCGGCGCGTCCGCCCCGCGCGGGGCGGCGAGGTGTACGAGCTCGAGGCGCGGTCGCTCGCGGTGCTCCGGCTCCGCGTGAGAAAGGTGAGACCATGGGCCTGAAATACGTCTTCGTGGCGGTGTTCGCGTCGGCGATCACGCTGTTCGCGCTCCAGAACAGCGAGCAGACGAGGCTCCGGTTCCTCTTCTGGGCGCTCGAGGGCATCCCGCTCGCGACCGTGATCCTCGTCTCGGCCGCCGCCGGCATCGTGCTGGTGGGGCTGCCGCTCTGGATCGACCGCTGGCGCCTCCGCGCGCGCGCCCGGAGTCTGGAGGCGCGGCTCGCGTCGGCCGAGGCGCTCCTCGGCGAGCGCGGGAGCGGCCCGGAGGCGGGGCCGCCGCGCTGACGTGAGGGGCCGGCGCGCCGTTCTCCTCGCGGCGCTGCTCGCGCTCGCGGGCTGCGCCGAGCGTCCGCCCGGCGACGGGCCGGTCACGCTCGTCTTCAAGCACGCGCGGATCCTCGGCCCCGCCGACCCGTTCCCCGGGCTGCTGGCCGAGTTCGCGGCCGCCCACCCCGGCGTCCGCGTGACGAGCGAGTCCCTGCCGTGGAGCTCGGACGAGCAGCACCAGTTCTACGTGATCAACCTCGAGGGCCGCAGCCCCGGCTTCGACGTGATGATGCTCGACGTGATCTGGGTGCCCGAGTTCGCGCGCGCCGGCTGGCTCCTCGACCTCACCGACCGCGTGCGGCCGGAGGAGCTCGCGCCGCACTTCGCGTCCACCGTCGCCGCCGCGACCTGGGCCGGGCGCGTCTGGGCGCTGCCGTGGAACATGAACGTCGGCCTCCTCTACTACCGGGCGGACCTGCTCGCGAAGTACGGCCTGCGCCCGCCCGAGACGTGGGAGGAGCTCGAGGCGGCGGTCCGCACGATCCGCGCGGGCGAGCGCGACCCGCGGCTCGAGGGCTACCTCTGGCAGGGCAAGCAGTACGAGGGGATGGTCGTCAACGTGCTCGAGGCGCTCTGGGCCAACGGCACGCGCCTGCTCGGCGCCGACGGCGCGGTCTTCCCCGAGCCCGCGCGCGCCGTGGAGGCCCTCGCGCACCTGCGCGGCCTGCTCGCGACCGGCGTGAGCCCGCGCTGGGTGACGGCGGCCGACGAGGAGCTGTCCCGCCGCGCCTTCGGCGACGGGCGCGCGGTCTTCCTCCGCAACTGGCCCTACGTGCTCGACCTCGTCGAGGCGCCGGGCTCGGCGGTCCGCGGCCGCGTCGGCCTGGCACCCCTGCCGGGCCGGGTGCGCGGCGCCGGCGCGGGCTCCACGGGCGGCTCGCACCTCGGCATCTCGCGCGGCACGCGACACCCCGACCTCGCGCTCGCGCTCGTCCGCTTCCTCACGGGCGAGCGCGCCCAGCGCGCGATGGCCACGGGCGCGGCGCTCTACCCGACGCGGACGGCGCTCTACCGCGACCCGGCGCTCGTCGCGCGCAACCGCTGGCTGCCCCGGATCCACGACCTCATGCTCGCGGGCCGGCCGCGGCCCGTCACGCCGTCGTACCTGCTGCTCTCGACGACGCTGCAGCCCGAGCTGTCCGCCGTGCTCGTCGGGCTCAAGCCGCCGGCGCGCGCGATCGCCGACGCGCGGCGCCGGCTCGACTACTTCCTGGCGTCGCGCCGATGACGCGCCGCGAGCGGGCGGACCGGCGGCGCGGGCTCCTCCTGATGGCGCCCACGCTCGCGACCCTCGCCGTGCTCACCGTGTACCCGGGCGCGTGGGTGCTCTGGCTCTCGCTCCAGTACCGGGTCCCGGCCTTCGGCGTCGACCGCTTCGCGGGCGCGAGCCACTACGCGTTCCTCGCCGGCGACCCGCGCTTCTGGAGCGCGGCACGCACGACCGCGCTGTTCACGGTCGCGTCGGTCGGCCTCGAGCTGGTGCTCGGCGTGGCGGTCGCGCTCGCGCTCGTGGGCCAGCGCCGCGGGCGGCGCCTGGCGTTCTCGCTCCTGCTGCTGGCCTGGGCGATGCCGGCCGTGGTGACGGCCAGGCTGTTCGAGTGGCTCTACCACCCCGCGGCCGGGCTCCTCAACGTCCTGCTGGGCGGCCTCGACCTCAACTGGCTCGGCGACCCGGCGCTGGCGCTCCCCGCCGTGGTCCTCGCCGACGTGTGGCGGACGCTGCCCTTCGTCGCGGTCCTCGCGTACGCGCGCCTGCTCGGGATCCCCACGGAGCTGTACGAGGCCGCGCAGGTGGACGGCGCGGGGCGCCTCGCGACGTTCACCCGCGTCACGCTGCCGCTGCTGCGCGGCGTCCTGCTGATCGCGGTCCTCTTCCGCACGCTCGACGCGCTCCGCGCGTTCGACCTCATGTTCGTCCTGACCGGCGGCGGCCCGGCGGGCACGACCGAGACGCTCACGGTCTACGCCTACCGGGGCCTCTTCCAGATGCTCCAGCTCGGCTTCGGCTCGGCCGTGGGTGTCGTCGTGTTCGCGCTCGTGATGCTCGTGGCGTGGGCCTACCTGCGCTTGCTGCGCGCCGGGGAGGCGGCCGCGTGAGCCGCGGCGGCCGCCTCCGGGACGCGCTCGTGCTCGCGGCGCTCGCCGCGTACGCGGTGCCGTTCGTCTGGCAGCTCCTCACGTCGCTCAAGCCGGAGGCGGAGCTGTTGCGGGTGCCGCCCCTCCTGCCGGCGCGCCTGACCCTCGACCATTACCGGGTCGTCCTCGAGCAGAGCCTGATCCCCCGGGCGCTCCTCAACAGCCTCGGCGTCGCGGGGCTGACGACGCTCTCCGCGCTCCTCCTCGGGCTGCCCGCCGCCTACGCGCTCGCGCGCCTGCCGGTCCCGGGGCGGAGCGCCCTGCTCCTCGGGATCGTGGCGAGCACGGCGTTCCCCCAGATCGCCACCGTGAGCCCGCTGTACCTCATGATGCGCGCGCTCGGGCTCAGGGACACGTGGACGGCGCTCGTCCTCGCGCACACGTCGTTCGCGCTCCCGCTCGTGATCTGGCTGCTCGCCGGGTTCGTCCGCGAGATCCCGCCGGCGCTCGAGGAGTCGGCGGCCGTGGACGGCGCCAGCCGCGGGCAGGCGCTGCGCTTCATCCTGCTCCCGCTGCTCGCCCCCGGCGTCGCCTCCGCGGGGCTGCTCGCGTTCTTGTTCAGCTGGAACGAGTTCCTCTTCGCCTACACGTTCACCGCGACCGGGGCGAGCCGCACGGTGCCCGTCGCGCTGGCGCTCTTCCCCGGCGTGTTCGAGGTCCCGTGGGGCGACATCGCCGCGGCCTCGATGCTCGCGAGCCTGCCGCCCGTGCTGATCGTGGTCGGGCTCCAGCGCTACCTCGTGCGCGGCCTCCTCGCCGGCGCGGTGAAGGACTGAGCCGTGGCCGAGCTGCCCTTCCTGCGCGACCTCGTCGTCCTCCTGCTCCTCTCGCTCGGGATCGTGCTGGCCTTCCAGCGGCTGCGGCAGCCCTCGATCGTCGGGTTCCTCGCGGCGGGCGTGGTGCTCGGGCCGCACGGGCTCTCGCTCGTCCGCGAGGTCCACCAGGTCGAGTTGCTCGCCGAGGTGGGCGTCATCCTGCTCCTGTTCACGCTCGGCCTGGAGTTCTCGCTGTCGGCGCTCGCGGCGCTCCGGCGGCAGGTGCTCGTGGGCGGCGGCGCGCAGGCGCTCGCGACGCTCGCGCTCGCCGCGCCGCTCGCGCTGAGCGTCGCCGGCTGGCGCGCCGCCCTCCTGATGGGCGGCCTCGTCGCGCTCTCGAGCACGGCGATCGTGCTCAAGCTCCTGATGGAGCGCGGCGACGTGGACACGCCGTACGGGCGCGCCGCCGTGGGGATCCTCCTGCTGCAAGACCTGCTCGTGATCCCGATGATGCTGGGCGTCGTGCTCCTCGCGGAGCGCGCGCCCGCGGCGCCGGGCCCGACCGGCGTCGCGCTCGCGAGCGGGCTCGTCGTCGTTGCCGCGATCCTCGCCGCCGCGCGGTGGCTGATCCCGCGCTTCCTCGCGGCGGTCGTCCGGACGCGGCGGCGCGAGCTGTTCGTGCTGACGGTCGTGCTGATCTGCCTGGGCACCGCCTGGGCGACGAACCTGGTCGGGCTGTCGCTGGCGCTCGGCGCCTTCCTGGCGGGCGTGGCGGTCTCGGAGAGCGAGTACGGCGCCCAGGCGCTGGCCGACGTCCTGCCGCTGCGCGACACGTTCTCGAGCCTGTTCTTCATCTCCATCGGGATGCTGCTCGACCTCGGCTTCGTCGCCCGCCGCCCGCTCCTCGTCGCCGGCGCGGTCCTCGCGGTCCTGGCGCTGAAGGTCCTGACCGGCATCGGCGCCGTCCGCGTCCTCGGCCTCCCGCTCCGCCCCGCGGTGCTCGGGGGGTTCGCGGTCGCGCAGGTCGGCGAGTTCTCGTTCGTGCTCGCCCAGGCGGGCGTCACGCTGGACGTGCTCGACGCCGACCTCTACCAGGTCTTCGTCGCCGTCGCGGTCACGAGCATGTTCGCGACGCCCTTCATGTTCGCGCTGGCCGAGCAGCTCGGCGACCGGCTCGGCGCCGCGCGCCTGCCCGGGTGGCTCGGGGGCCACGCGCTGCCGGCCGAGCCGGCGCCCGCGGTGCCGGGCAACCACGTCGTGATCGCCGGCTACGGGCTCAACGGACGGAACCTGGCCCGCGTGCTGCGCGAGGTCGAGATCCCGTACGTGATCGCGGACACGAACCCCGAGCTCGTGTGGGCGGCCCGCGCCCGGGGCGAGCCGATCGTGTTCGGCGACGTCACGCGGCCGGAGGTGCTCGAGCACCTCCGGCTCGACCGCGCCCGCGCGCTGGTCGTCGCGATCTCCGACCCGCCGTCCACGCGCCGGATCGTGAGCGTCGCGCGCGCGGGCTGGCCGCACCTCACGATCGTCGCGCGCACGCGCTACCTCTCGGAGGTCGAGCAGCTGCACCGGCTCGGCGCCAGCGAGGTGGTCCCCGAGGAGTTCGAGACGTCCATCGAGATCTTCGCCAAGGTGCTCGCGACGTACGACGTGCCGCGGGCGCTGATCGTGCAGAAGATCGACCAGG
>MGCF01000036.1 GCA_001788495.1 Candidatus Rokubacteria bacterium RIFCSPLOWO2_02_FULL_73_56 | reverse complement strand
CCGACCTCCTCGAGCGCTCGTACATCTCGAAGATCGAGGTGTACGGCGGCGAGAAGATCCAGTTCATCGGCGAGAGCATCGACGGCGACCGCGCGACGGTGCGGACCAGGATCACCACGAGGGAAGGCTCCGACATCCCGATCGACTACCGGATGCTGCCCCGGGGCAGCCGCTGGCTCGTCTACGACGTGGTCATCGAGGGCGTCAGCCTCGTCGCCAACTACCGGGCGCAGTTCAACAAGATCATCACGACCTCGTCCTACAAGGAGCTGGTGAAGAAGATGCGGACCAAGCAGGAGGAGTTCCTGGAGGACGAGCGGCAGCGGCGGACGTCACTCAAATGAGCAAGGCCGCGATCCTCCGCGACCTCCTCGCCCGCCCGGGGCTCGTGCCCGCGGTCGGCGCCCACGACGCGCTGAGCGCCAGGCTCATCGAGGCGGCCGGCTTCCCGGTCGTGTGGTCGTCGAGCTTCACGGTCTCGGCGGCCCAGCGGGCCATGCCGGACGTAAATCTGCTGACCATGACCGAGACCCTCGAGGCCGCCGCCCACATCAACCGCGCGGTCGGCCTGCCGGTCGTCGCCGACTGCGACAACGGCTACGGCAACGCGGTGAACGTCGTCCGCACCGTCGAGGAGTACGAGCGGGCCGGCATCGCGGCGCTCTGCTTCGAGGACAACGTCTTCCCGAAGAAGTGCAGCCTGTACCCCGGGATGCGGCGCGAGCTGCTCTCGATCGAGGAGCACGCGGGCAAGATCCGGGCCGCCAAGCGCGCCCAGCGCGATCCGGCGACGGTCGTCATCTCCCGCACCGAGGCGCTCATCGCCGGCTGGGGCATGAACGAGGCGCTCCGGCGCGCGCACGCCTACGCCGACGCCGGCGCGGACATGATCCTCATGCACTCCAAGGCGCCGACCGCGGCCGAGGTGCTCGAGTTCATGCGCCTCTGGGACCGGCCGACGCCGATCGTGGTCGTGCCCACGCTCTACCCATCGGTCACCTTCGAGGAGCTCGAGGGCGCGGGCGTGAAGCTCGTGATCTGGGCGAACCAGGTGCTCCGGGGCGCCGTCCGGGGGATGCAGCAGACGCTCGCGACGCTCGCGCGCGCGCGGCGCCTGTCCGCGCTCGACCCGCACATCGTGACGCTCGAGGAGATCTACCGGCACGTCGGCGTCGAGGAGTTCAAGGAGATCGAGCGCGAGTTCCTGCCGCGCGGCGTGTCCGACGCGCGGGCCGTCGTGATCGCCGCGGGCTCGGGCAAGTCGCTGCTGCCCCTCACGCAGGACCGGCCCAAGTGCATGCTCGACATCAAGGGGCGCACGGTCCTCGAGCGCCAGCTCGAGACGCTGCGCGCCTGCGGCCTCCACGAGATCGCCGTCGTGCGCGGCTACCGCAAGGAGACCGTGGTCGCGCCGGGCGCGCGCCTGTACGACAACGACGCGTACGAGGAGACGGGCGAGCTGGCCTCGCTCTTCGCGGCGGAGCCCGAGCTCCAGGGGCGGTTCGTGTTCCTCTACTCGGACGTCCTGTTCGAGCGCGGCGTCCTCGAGAAGGTGCTGCGCGCGCCGGGCGACATCGTCATCGCGGTGGATCGCGCGTGGATGGACCAGCGCGACCGGCTCCTGCCGCTCGCGAAGCCCGTGGATCTGGTCGTGACGTCCGACCCGCCGCGGGCGGGCCGCCGGGCGCTCGGCGAGGAGGCCGTGGACCGGCTCGTGCGCATCGGCCAGCGCGTCCCGCCCGACACCGCGGGCGGCGAGTTCATCGGGCTGGCGGCGTTCTCGGCGCGCGGCGCCGAGCTCCTGCGCGAGACGTACGCGCACGCCCTGGCCGCGGGCGCGGCGCCGTTCCACGAGGCCGAGAGCGTCCGCCAGGCCTCGTTCACCGACGCGCTCCAGGCGCTGGTCGCCGCGGGCCATCCGGTGACGTGCGTGAGCACGTACAAGGGGTGGCTCGAGATCGACACGTTCGACGACTACCAGCGCGCCTGGGCGGAGATCCGGTCGTAGTGACCGGCGCGGCGCTCGCCGCCCTCCTGGGGCGCCACGGCTTCGACTGCTTCGCGGGCGTCCCCTGCTCGCTGATCGAGGGCGTGATCGGCGCGCTCGAGCGGGACCCGCGGGCGCCCTGGATCGCCGCGGCCCGCGAGGACGCGGCGGTCGGCCTGGCGGGCGGCGCGTGGTTCGGCGGGCGCCGGCCCGCCGTGCTCATGCAGAACTCCGGGCTCGGCACGAGCCTGAACGCCCTCGCGTCGTTCTCGCTGATGTACGGGCTGCCCGTGCTGCTCCTGGTGACGTGGCGTGGCTTCGGGGGCAAGGACGCGCCCGAGCACATCCTGACGGGCGCGATCACGCCGAGCCTGCTCGACCTCCTCGGCATCCCCCACCGGACGCTGGCCCGCGATTCCGTCGACGCGCAGCTCGACTGGGCGCGGAGGGACATGGACGCGAGGATGTCGCCGGTCGCGCTCCTGCTCCCCCCCGGCGTGCTGGAGACCGGCGGTGAGGCGGGGGCCGGGGCAGCCCCCTCCGCGCGGAACGACACTCGCTCGGGCACCGTCCCGGCCCCTGTCCCCGAAGAGGACCGGGAGCTCGCGCCGGTGATCTCGCGGCGCGAGGCCATCGCGGCCGCGGTCAAGCAGCTCGACGACGAGCCCGTGATCCACGCCAACGGCTACGTCTGCCGCGAGTCCTTCTCGGTCGCCGACCGGCCGCAGAACTTCTACATGCTCGGCTCGATGGGCCTGGCCTCGGCGATCGGCCTGGGGCTCGCGCTCGCCCGGCCCGGGCGGCGCACCGTCGTCTTCGACGGCGACGGCAACCTCCTGATGAGCCTCGGGATCGTCGGGACGGTCGCGAGCCTGCGTCCGGCCAACCTCGTGCACGTCGTCTTCGACAACGAGGTCTACGGCTCGACGGGCAACCAGGCCTCGCCCTCGCGCCACGTCCGGCTCGACCGGCTCGCGCGCGCCGCGGGCTACCGCACGGTGGCCGCGGTCACGGGCCCCGACGAGATCGCCGCGGCCGTGCGCGCGGCCCGCGCGGACGCGGGCCCGCACTTCGTGCTCGCGAAGGTGACGACCGAGGAGGCGGAGGTGCCGCGTATCCCGCACACGCCCCGCGCGATCCGCGACCGGTTCAGGAAGGCGGTGGAGCGGCCGTGAAGGCGATCATCCTCTGCGCCGGCGTCGCCCGCCGGCTCGCGCCGCTCACCGACCGCACCCACAAGGCGCTCCTGCCCGTGGGCGGCCGCCCGGTCCTCGCGCGCATGCTCGAGGCGCTCGCGGCGGCCGGCCTCCGCGAGGCCGTCCTGGTCGTCGGCCACTGCGCCGACCAGGTCCGCCGGCTCGCGGGCGAGCGGGTCGGGCGGATGGTGGTGAGCTACGTGGACAATCCCGAGTACACGAAGGGCTCGATCCTCTCGCTCTACGCCGCGCGGGTCCACCTGGCGGAGCCGGCCCTCGTGATGGACGCCGACGTGCTGTTCCCGCGCGAGCTCCTGCGCCGGCTGCTCGCGACGCCCGCGCCGAGCGCGCTGCTCATCGACCGCGGCTTCCAGGACACGGGCGAGGAGGTCAAGCTCTACACGCGGGGCGACCGCGTGATCGCGCTCGGCAAGAAGCTCGTGCCCGAGGCGTGGGACACCGTGGGCGAGGGCGTCGGCTTCTTCAAGTGCGGCGCGGAGGCCGGGCCGGAGTTCGTGCGCCTGCTGAGGAAGAGCATCGAGGAGGGCGACGGCCTCAACGAGTACGAGGACGCGCTCCACCAGCTGCTCGCGACCCGCCACGTCGGCTGGGTGGACGTCACCGGGCTGCCCTGGACGGAGATCGACTTCGCCGAGGACCTGCGCCGCGCCGAGACGGACGTGCTCCCGCACGTCGTCCGGCTGGACGGCGCGTGATCCGGCAGGCCGCCCTCTACCTCGCCTCCTCCGACGACGCCCGCGCGGCCGCGCTCCCGGTCGCGGGCCGCCCGCTGGCCTTCCGCGCCGTCCTCGCCGCCGTCCGCGCGGGTGCCGCGCGGGTCGGCGTGCCGGTCGCGCTGCGCGGGGCCGCGCTCGAGCGCGCCATCGCCCGGAGCCCGCGGGCCCGGGCCGCCGTGGTCTGGCTCCCGGACGGATGCCTCGACGACGCCCCCGCCCTGCTGCTGCCCGCCGCGGCGCTCGCCCCGCCGGACGCGCTCGCGCGGCTGCTCGTCGCCGAGCCGCCCGCCGTCCTCGTCGAGTCGCGCGCGACCGGCGCGCCCGTGCTCGTCGCCGACGCGGCGCTCGTCCGGGCGCTCGCCCCGCGGCTCGCCGCCGGCGCGCCCGTGGGCGACGCGCTCGCCGCGGCGCTCGCGCGCGGCGCCGGCCCGCTCCACGGCGACGCCTGGTTCGTCCGCGCGCGGGACGCGGCCGACGCCCGGCGCGCCGAGGCGCACCTCTACGCCGGCCTCGGGAGCCCGCTCGACACGCGCCTGGACCGCGCGGTGCACCGCCGCCTCTCGCGCCCGGTGAGCCACCTCGCCGTCGCCTGGGGCATCGGCCCGAACTCGGTCACGCTCCTGAGCCTCGGCGCGGGCGCGGGCGCCGGGTGGTGCCTCTGGGGTGCCACGCCCGCGAGCGCGCTCGCGGCGCTCGGCCTCTACCTCGTCGCGGTGGTCCTCGACCACTCCGACGGCGAGGTCGCGCGCCTCTCCCTCAGCGAGTCGGCGCTCGGGGAGTGGCTCGACATCGCCGCCGACACCGTGGTGCACGCGCTCCTCGTGCTCGGGATGGGCGTCACGACGGCGCGCGTCGCCGGCGGCGCGGGCGTCGTGGCGGGCGTCGTCGCCGCGGCGGGCGTGGCGGCGAGCGCGGTCCTGGCGAAGCTGTCGCCGACGATCGTGCTGCGCGGCGGCGGCGACCGGCTCGGCCGGCTGCTCGCGGGGCTCGGCAACCGCGACGGCTACTACGCGATGCTCGTCGGGTTCATCCTCGCGCTGGCCGCGCTCCCCGCCGCGCTCCCCGCCCTGATGGTCCTCGTGGCCGCCGGCTCTCACGCCTACTGGCTCGGCCGCGCCGCCTACGCGCTCCGCCGCCGCTAGCGCCCGGTCGCGCCAGCGCCGTTCGCGAATCAGGCGCGCGCGCCGCCCGTCCCCGAGACCACGCCAGCGCGCGCGCGAGACCCGCGGGCCCGTGCGGCTGGGGTCGCAGGGATCCGTTCCCGCCATGCGGCAGCGGGCCGCACCCGCCCGGGTGGAGCCCAGCCGCGACGGGGCAGCGGACCGCTAGCGGGGCAGCGCGGCGGGCCGTGCCGGCCGCCCGCCGAAGACGGAGCGGAAGCCGAAGTAGCCGATCGAGTCCTTCATGTTCGACACGAACCGCTTGAGCGGCGTCATGCGCGGGTCCGTGACGAACTCCATCGTGAGGCTCACGCGCTCCTCGCCCTCGCCGAGCGGGGTGATCGCGTGCCAGAGCTTGTCGCCGTTGAACAGGATGAACGTGCCGGGGTCGGTCCTGAGGCTCACCGCGACCGGCGTCCGGCCGGGCACCCCCCGGTGGAGCACGCACTCGAGCCGGCTCGAGGAGCGCTCGACCAGGCCCACGAGCACGGTGTAGCGCGCGGAGCGGTAGTACGAGGTGTCGTAGTGGAAGCCGATGTGGTCGCCCGGCTCCGTGTAGAAGTACAGCGCGCACGAGTGCGGGTCGGTCGCGGGGCAGAGCCCGAGGCGCGCGCCGGTGACGCGCGCCAGGAAGTCGAGGAACGCGGGCGCGCGGTACAGCGCCACGATCGCGGGCGCCTGCTCGACGAGCGTGTAGTAGCCGACGCTCCCGCCCTTCTTGTGCCGCGGGATGTAGTTGCGGTGGATCGCCGGCCGCACGCGGTCGACGTCGGCGACGAGCCGCTCGACGAGCGCCGGCGGCAGCCACCGCTCGACGTAGACGAACTCGTTCTGCTCCCGGTAGGCCGCGCGCAGCGCCTCGACGTCCACACGCGCGATCGCCCCCGTCACCTCGTCCACGATCGGATCCATCGCCACCTCCCGGCGAGTCCTTATGCTACACTGACGCGGGAAATCACCGCGCGAGAATCACGCCGCGATCGTGTCGACAGGGGAGGCGCCCGTGGGATCCGTTCGAGTCGCCATCATCGGCGTCGGCAACTGTGCCTCGGCCCTCGTCCAGGGCGTCCACTACTACCGGAGCGCCCGCGAGGGGGAGTTCGTCCCGGGGCTGATGCACGCGCGACTCGGCGACTACCACGTCGGCGACATCGAGTTCTCGGCGGCCTTCGACATCGACGAGCGCAAGGTCGGCCGGGACCTCGCCGAGGCGATCGGCGCGCCGCCGAACAACACCGTCCGCTTCGCCGCGGTCCCGGCGCTCGGTGTCCCGGTTCACCGCGGGATGACCCACGACGGGCTCGGGCACTACCTGTCGCAGATGATCCGGAAAGCACCCGGCTCCACGGCCGACATCGCCGGGATCCTCCGCGAGACCGGCACCCACGTCGTCGTGAACTTCCTCCCGGTCGGCAGCGAGATGGCGACCAAGTGGTACGTCGAGCAGGTGCTCGACGCGGGCTGCGCGTTCGTCAACTGCATCCCGGTGTTCATCGCGCGCGAGGCGTACTGGCGCCGCCGCTTCGAGGAGCGCGGGCTGCCGGTCGTCGGCGACGACGTGAAGTCGCAGCTCGGCGCCACGATCGTCCACCGCGTGCTCACGCGTCTGTTCATGGACCGCGGGGTGCGTGTCGAGCGGACCAGCCAGCTCAACGTCGGCGGCAACACGGACTTCTACAACATGCTCGAGCGCCAGCGGCTGGCCTCGAAGAAGATCTCCAAGACCGACGCGGTGCGCTCGCAGCTCGCGCACGACCTGCCGGTCGACGCGGTCCACATCGGCCCGAGCGACTACGTGCCCTGGCTCGAGGACCGCAAGTGGGCGCACATCCGTCTCGAGGGCCGCGGCTTCGGTGACCAGCCCATCAACGTCGAGCTCAAGCTCGAGGTCTGGGACTCGCCGAACTCGGCGGGCGTCGTCATCGACGCGATCCGCGCGTGCAAGATCGCGGTGGACCGGGGCCTCAAGGGGGCGCTGTTCGCCCCGTCAGCCTACCTGATGAAGTCGCCACCGGAGCAGTGGGCCGACGACGTGGCCCACGAGCGCCTCGAGCGGTTCATCGCCGGCGACGAGTAGGTGGCGGTCGCACGCCGCATCGGACGTCCGCTTCGCCGGCTGGTGCGGCTGGCCTGCGCGCGGCCCACCCTGACGGTGGCGCTGGCGGTCGTCCTCGCCGCGGTCTCGATCGCGTACGCGCTCACGAGCCTGAGCTTCCAGACCTCCACGCTCAAGCTCCTGCCGCCCGGCCAGCCGTACGTCGAGAAGTACCGGCAGTACGACCGGGAGTTCGGCGAGCTGGACGAGCTGGCGATCGTCGTCCGGGCACCCTCGCTCGCGGAGGCCACGCACTACGCGAGCCGCCTCGTGCGCGAGCTCCGGGCGAGCGCGGTGCCGCTCGCCCGCATCGCCTACCGCATCGACCCCAAGCAGTTCGAGGGCCGCGCGCTCCTGTACCTGTCCCGGGCGCGGCTGGAGGAGATCCGCGACAGGATCTTCGACTACCAGGACTTCATGGAGGCGTTCGCCGGCCGGCCGACGCTCGACCAGCTCGTCGACGGCGTCTCGACCCAGATCGCCGCCGCGTTCCTCACGAGCTTCATCGACCTCGGCCTCAGCGACGGCAAGGCCGCGGTGGACGTCCGCTTCGTGGAGGATCTCGTCCGGCAGGTCTCCGAGCGGCTCGACCGGCCGACGCCCTACCACTCCCCCTGGGGCGGCCTCTTCTCCGTGGGGCACGACTCGGCGAGCGCCGGCTACTTCCTCTCCGACGACGAGAAGCTCCTGTTCATCCTGGCCGAGCCCGAGGTCGAGCGCGGGAGCTTCACCGGCGAGCGGGCCGCGATCGAGGGCACGCGCCGGGTGATCGCCTCCCTCAAGGACGAGTTCCCGGACGTCGAGGTCGGCGTGACCGGCAAGCCGGCGCTGGCCAACGACGAGATGACCGCGGCCTTCCGCGACAGCGAGCGCGCGACGGTCCTCGCGTTCGCGCTCACCCTCGCCCTGCTGCTCATCGCGTTCCTCCGCCTCGGCAAGCCGCTCATGATGCTCGTCGTGCTCGCGCTCTCCCAGTGCTGGGCCATCGGGGTCGCGACGCTCGTCATCGGGCACCTGTCGCTGTTCTCGGTGATGTTCATCTCGATCGTCATCGGCATCGGCATCGACTACGGCATCTACTACCTGTTCCGCTACGAGGAGGAGCTGTTCCTCGGGCGCAACCTGCGCGAGGCGATCGAGATCACGGCGGCCCGCAGCGGCCCGGGCATGCTGCTCGGCGCGATCACCGCGGCCGGCACCTTCTACGTCCTCGGCCTCACCGAGTTCCGCGGCGTCCAGGAGCTCGGCTTCATCGCCGGCACGGCGATCCTGCTGTCGTGGCTCGCGATGATGACCGTGTTCCCGGCCACGCTCGTCCTCCTCGACCGGCGCCACGAGGTCCGCGCCGCGGGCGCGATCCCGCGCGCGATCGCGCTCGAGCGCGTGCACGTGCCGCTGATGGAGCGGCTGGCCGCGTATCCGAAGTCGGTGCTGCTCTTCGCGGCGGCGCTGACGGCGCTCTCCGTCTGGGGCCTCCGGGCGGTGCAGTTCGACTACAACCTGCTCAACCTCCAGGCCCGCGGGACCGAGTCCGTCGTGTGGGAGCGGCGCATCCTGGCGACCGCGGGCCGCTCCGGCTTCACCGCGCTCGCCAGCGCGGACTCGCTCGAGGAGCTCAGGCGCAAGAGCGAGGCCTTCGGCCGGCTGCCGACGGTCTCCGAGGTGGACTCGGCCCTCCTGCTGATCCCCGAGGACCAGGCCGCGAAGCGGAAGATCATCGCCGACTTCGCCCCGCTGGTCTCGCCGGTGCGCGTCGGGCGGCCGCGGCCGGCGGACGTCGAGCGGCTCATCGGGGCCCTCGACACCCTCACGCGCCGGTTCGGCATCGCGGCGAACGAGGCGCCCGAGGGCGAGGTCAAGACCCGGCTGGCCGGGGTGCGCGACCGGATCGAGCTGCTCGTGATCAAGCTGCGCCAGACCGACCGGGAGGTGAGCGAGCCCGCGCTCACCCACCTCCAGTCCCAGATCTACCGGGACTTCGTCCACAACTTCCAGCGCCTGCAGGGGAACGTGGCGCCGGGCCAGGTGGGGCTCGACGACCTCCCCCGGGAGATCCGGAACAAGTTCATCAGCCCGGCGGGCCGGTTCCTGCTGCAGATCCAGCCCGCCGTGGACATCTGGGACCGCGAGGGCGCGCTCCGCTTCGTGACCGAGCTGCGCGCGGTCGACCCCGCGGTCACCGGAACGCCCGTCATCACGTTCGAGGCGATCCGGTTCATGGAGCGCTCCTACCAGCACGGGACCGTGTACGCGGTGCTCCTCGTCTCGCTCGCCGCCGCCCTGACGCTGCGCCGCGTGCGCGAGACGCTGCTCGCGCTGCTGCCGCTCGGGCTCGGCATGCTGTGGACGTTCGGCCTGATGTACTTCTTCGACCTCAAGTTCAACATGGGCAACGTGTTCGGCCTGCCGCTCATCCTCGGCGCCGCGGCCGAGTACGGCTTCAACATCGTGATCCGCTTCATGGAGGGACGCGACCACGGCGGCCCGCTCGTCGCCCGCAGCACGCTCATGGCGGTCCTCGTGAACGGGCTGACGACGATCGTGGGGTTCGGCAGCCTGATGATCGCGGACCACCGCGGCATCTTCGGCCTGGGTCTCCTGCTGACGCTCGGCACGGCCACGAGCCTCATCGCCGCCCTCGTCGTGCTCCCCGTGTTGCTCCGCCTGCTCTACCGGCCGCCCGACGCGCTCCCGCGGCCACTCGTGCCGGCGGCGCCCGTCGAGGCCCAGCAGCGCTAGCTAGGCCTCGGCGTCCCTACCGCGAGCGGCGCGCGAGGAAGCGGACGAACTCGGCGCCCTCGCGGAGCCGGCGCGCGAGCACGCGGCGGTCCCGCGCCATCTCGCCGGCGAGCGCGAAGATCTTGCGCGGCCGGAAGTAGAAGCGCCGGTAGAAGGCGTCCACCGAGTCGAAGATCTCGGTGTGCCCCAGGTGGGGGTAGCTCAGCGCGCTCCGCTGCACGCCGCGCCCGTCGACCAGCGCGCGCCCCTCGAGCCACCCGTTCTCGAGCGCCTGGCGGTGCAGGGCCGTGCCCGGGTACGGCGCGGCGATCGAGACCTGGAGCGTGTCGGGATCGAGCTCGCACGCGTAGCGGATCGTCGCCGCGATCGTCTCCCGCGACTCGCCGGGCAGGCCCAGGATGAACGTGCCGTGGATCTTGATGCCGAGGGCCTTCGCCTCCCGCGTGAAGCGCTGCGCCACGTCCAGGCGGAGGCCCTTCCTGATGTTGTTCAGGATCTGCTGGCTCCCCGACTCGTAGCCGACCAGGAGCAGGCGCAGGCCGTTGTCCCGGAGCACGCGGAGGGTCTCGGCGGGGACGTTCGCCTTGGCGTTGCACGACCACGTGACGCCGAGCCGTCCGAGCCCGCGCGCGATCGCCTCCGCGCGCGGCCGGTCGTCGGTGAACGTGTCGTCGTCGAAGAAGAACTCGCGGACCTGGGGGAAGTGGCGCCGGGCCTGCGCGATCTCGCCGACGACGTGCGCGACCGAGCGCGTCCGGTAGCGCCGGCCGCCGACGGTCTGCGGCCAGAGGCAGAAGGTGCACCGGGAGCGGCAGCCGCGGCCCGTGTAGAGCGACACGTAGGGGTGCAGCAGATAGCCGATCGCGTAGTGCTCGACGGTCAGGTCGCGCTGGTAGACGTCCACCACCCACGGCAGCGCGTCCATGTCCTCGAGGACCGGCCGCGCCGGCGTGTGGAGGATCCGGCCGTCCTCGCGGTAGCTGAGCCCGAGCACCTCGCGGAGCGGGCGGCCCTCGGCGACCTCGCGGATCGTGAAGTCGAACTCGCTGCGCGCGACGAACTCGATCGCCTCGGAGGCGCGGAGGCTCTCCGCCGGGCGAACGGCGACGTGGGCGCCCACGAAGCCGATGCGGAGGCGCGGGTTCTCGCGCACGAGGGCCGCGGCGACCTCCACGTCGTGGGGGAAGGACGGCGTGCTCGTGTGCAGCACCGCGAGGTCGTACGCGCGCGCGAGCGGCAGCACGTCCGCGAGGCCGAGGCCGTCGGGCGGCGCGTCCACCAGGCGCGAGCCGGGCACGAGCGCGGCCGGCTGCGCGAGCCACGTCGGGTACCAGAACGAGCGGACCTCGCGTCGCGCCTGGTAGCGCGAGCCGGCGCCGCCGTCGAAGCCCTCCCACGCGGGGGGGTGGAGGAAGAGCGTCCGGAGCATCAGGCCGGGGAGAGCCGGCCGCATGCCGAGGGACAGTCGTGGGCGCAGACCGAACGCATGGCCGGCAACAAAGGTATCATGGCCGCCGGCCATGCTCGGCTTCGTGGGACGGCTGAACCCGTTCAAGACGCCCGAGGCCCGGCGCCTCGCCGTGCTCTTCGGCGTCGTCTACTTCGCCCAGGGCATGTGGTCGCTGCCGGCCCAGAGCATCACGATCGTCCTGAAGGACCGCGGGCTCGGCCCGGGGCAGATCGCCGACTTCTTCCTGCTCAGCACGATCCCGTGGCTGATCAAGCCGGCCTACGGGCTCCTGTCCGATTTCGTCCCGCTCTTCGGCCGCCGGCGGAAGAGCTATTTCCTCGTCACGTGCGGGCTCGCGGCGGGGTCCGCCGGGGTCCTCGCCTCGGGCCTGCTCATCTCCGACGGCCCCATCCGCACCTACGCGTGGACGCTCCGCGGGCTCGGCTTCGAGTACCCGCTCTCCTTCACGCTCGTCGCCGGCGTGGGCCTGTTCACGGCGATGGCGCTCGGCCTCGCTTTCACCGACGTGCTGACCGACGCCATGATGGTCGAGAGCGGCCGGCCGCGCGGCCTCACCGGCGCCTTCCAGTCGGTCCAGTGGGCGTGCATCACCATCGCCCTGGTCCTGGTCGGCGTGGCGGGCGGCTGGCTCGCGGAGCGGCGCGCGCTCCCGCTCGCGTTCGGGCTGGCGGCGGGCTTTCCGCTCGTGTCGCTCGGCATGGCGGCCGTCTTCGTGCGCGAGCCCCGCGCGCGCGTGGACCGCGCCGCCTTCCGCGCCACCTGGACGGCGATCCGCGCCGCGCTCGCCACCCGGGAGGTGTGGGCGGTGGCGGGCTTCATCTTCTTCTGGACGTTCAGCCCGAGCTTCGGCCCGGCCTTCCTCTTCTACCAGACCGACACGCTCGGCTTCGGCCAGCAGTTCATCGGCCTGCTCGGCTCGCTCGGCGCGGCGGCCGGGGTGGCCGGCGCCGCCGTCTACGCGCCGGTCTCGCGGCGGCTGCCGCTGCGGCGCCTCATCAACTGGTGCATCGGCGCCGCGGTCGTCGGCACCCTCGCCTACCTCGTCTATCGCGATCCCGTCTCGGCGATCGTGATCGACACCGTCTTCGGCGCCATCGGCATGCTCACCCAGCTCGCGTTGCTCGACCTGGCGGCCAAGGCCTGCCCGCGGCGCGTGGAGGCGACGTTCTTCGCGCTCCTGATGTCCGTCTACAACGGCGGGGCCCAGCTCTCCCAGAACGTCGGCGCGCGCCTCTACGAGTCGGTCGGCTTCACCTGGCTCGTGCTGATCTCGACGGCGATGACGGCGCTGGTGTGGGTCCTGGTGCCGCTGGTGAAGATCGACCGCATCGAGGCGCGCGCGCGCAGCGAGGCCGGAGCTTAGCCCCGGCCCGCCCGGCGGGCCGACTCGCGGGCCTCGGCCGAGAAGATCCCTCGTGTCATGAGCGCGGCCGCGGCCTTCGCGCGCGCCTCGTAGACGTCGGCGCGCACCGCGTGGACCGCGGCGTCGTCGGGCGCCGCCGCCGCCGCCCAGTCGATCAGGTGGCTCGCCAGGTCGAGGCGGCCGCCGGTGGCCAGCTCCCGGGCGCGGCGCGCGAGGGCCGCCACCCCGCCCGCGAGCTGCACGACCTCGGCGCCGAGTTCGCGCTGGGACGCGGGCTTCAGGTGCGAAGCGATGCCGTCCCACCAGCCGCCGTAGAGGCGCCAGATGTTGCGCACGACGTACTCGGGCTCGTCGTAGACGGCCTGCAGATACGGCCGCTGCGCCAGGCGCGCGGGCGGCATCACCTCGCGCAGGATCGTCTCGAGCGTCGCGCCCGCGTTCATGCGCGCCACGGTCTCGCTCACGAGGTGCTCGAGCCACTCGGCCGTCTCGCCCAGCGCCTGGCGGACGCGCTCCCGGCCGACGATCGGCATCCCGTGCCCCGGGATCAGGAGCTCGGCCTCGCACGCGCGCATCGCGCGCAGCGAGGCGGCCCACTCGGCCGCGTAGCGCTGGACCTTCTGCGGGTTGCCGGCGTTCGGCGCGACCCAGATGAACTGGTCGCCGCTCCAGAGAACGCGCCGCTCGGGCCACCAGATCCACGTGTGGTCGTCGGTCTCGCCGCGCGCGTGCCGGAGCTCGAGCACCACCTCGCCCGCTTCGAAGCGGAGCGCGTCATCGTAGGCCGTGTCCGGGTAGTCGTACTCGGTGGGCCACGTCGGCGGGATCCCGAACTGCCGGGCGTTGATGAGCCCGTTGAAGCCGCTGGTCCGCGTGTAGCGCTCGAAGCGGGCCGCGACGTTCCGATGGCCGACGATGCGCGGCCGGTCCCAGCCCTTCGCCCGGGCCTCGGCGAGGAAGGGCGGCATGCCGCAGGCGTGGTCGGCGTGGCCGTGCGTGTAGATCGCGGCGAAGAGAGGCCCCCCGGCCACCGCGCGCACGGCGGCGAAGGTCTTCTCCCGCGCGGCGTAGTTCGAGGTGTCGACGAGGACGAGACCCGCCCGCGTGGCGAGGACCGTCATGTTCGCGAACGTGTGCAGGAAGTGCAGGCCGGGCCGGAGCTCCTCGACCTGGCCCGTCGGCTTCCAGAGCTGGGCCGCGGGGACCGCGCCCGACCAGAACGCCTCGGCCAGGTCGAGGATCGCGCCCACGCCCTAGTCCGTGAGCGAGAGGTAGAACTGCACCTCGGGCGGGCCCGCGACGAGCGGGTCGCGGCGCTCGCGGAAGGCCGCGAGGTGCGGCGCCTTCCGGTGCAGATCGAAGGCCGCGTCCGAGCGGTACTGCTCGTAGAACAGGAACAGGTCCGGCTGCTTCTTCGACCGGTGCAGCCGGTACACGAGACAGTCGGGCTCGGCCTTCACCACCGCCGCCACCTGCTCGGCGAGGATCGCTGCCAGCTCGTCACCCCTGCCCGGCTTCGCCGAGAGCGTCGCCACCACGGTCAGCACGTTCGTCATCACGCCTCCCTGTCGTCGTCTGTATGTGCGCTGCGCGTCGCCGCCGCGTGGGCGCGCCTGAGCCAGCGTAACGCACGCGCGACGTCGGACGGCTCGATCACGTCCGTCTCGACCCAGCCGCGCCGCGCGAACCGCCGGTGCGGGCGCATCCCCGCCTCCTTGAGCGCACGGGCCTGATCGGCCGTCGCGAGCCGGATCCAGAGGTCGCGCTCCTTCTCGCGCAGCGGGAAGCACGCGAAGAGCGTCTCGCCGGCGAAGTAGCCCCAGCGGCCGAACATCGGCGTGATGCGGACGCCCTCCCACCCGCGGAGCGTCTCGTTGAGCCGGTGCGCGGGGCCGGTCCCGCCGCGCGCCAGCGTGCGCCGCACCTTGCGCCCCTTCCCCATGCCGCGGAAGCGGCGCGCGGCTATGGCCAGACCTGGGTGTAGGCGAAGCGCGCGCGCGCGCTGGCCGCGCCGAAGCGGGCGTCGTACTCGGCCCGGAGCGCCCTCATGTGCTCCGACGCCATGAGCCGCCTGTAGTTCGCCTCGTCCTGGAGCTCGTACACCGCCATGTACTGGTAGCGGTCCTCGCCCTCCAGCGCCCGGTAGCGCCGGGCGCTCACGGCGCCGGGCCATCGGAGGAACTGCGGCACGTGCTCCTCGTTGTACCAGCGGTTGAACGCCTCTTCCTGATCCGTGCGGATGGTCGCCTTCACGATGAACAGCACTGTCGCCATCGCGTCTCCTCGCAGCGGGCGGATTCGAGCGCCGCCCATTCTGCCATTGACAGGCTCTCCGTCGCCATGCGAAAAGAGGCGTTGCCATGGCGGCCGAGACACACGCGCGCGTGACGTTCGCGCCCGTCGAGGGGGCCGCCCGGCTCTTCACCCCGGCCTTCTGCGCGTACCTGGCGCTGCTCCACGACCGCCTGGACGCGCGCGCCCGGGCGCTCCGCGCCGCGCGCCGCGCGACGCTCGAGCGCGCGCTCCGGCAGCACCTCCTGCCCGGGCACCCGCCGAGCTCCGAGGCCACCGCGGCGCCCTGGCAGGTGCCGCCCGTGCCGGACGAGCTCCGCACGCCGGGCATCGAGATCTCCGGCCCCTGCTCGATCACCTCGATGTTCATCAACGCGCTCAACCCCGGCCCCGAGGGCGAGCGCGCCGAGGGGGATCTCGACGACGACGAGGACTCGGGCGGGCATCGCCTGCTCGACACGGTGCGCGCCGCGCACAACCGGCTCGCCGCGGTGAGCCGCGAGCTCGCGTTCGAGGACACGGAGCGCGGCAAGAGCTACCGGATCGCGCCGGGCGAGCTGCCGTTCTTCATGCACCGCGAGCGGGGCCTGCACCTCGACGAGCCCGACGTCACGGTCGATGGCGCGCCCGTCAACGCCGCGATCCTCGGCACCGCGCTCACGCTCTTCTACGCCGGCCGCGCCCAGGCCGATCGCGGTCAGGGCATCTACTTCTACCTGCCGAAGCTCGAGCACGCGCCCGAGGCGCGCTGGTACCGCGACCTGTTCGACCTCTCGGCCGGGCACCTCCCCCACCTCCGCGGCGCGACGGTCCGCGGGATCGTGCTGGTCGAGTCGCTGCCGTGCGTGTACGAGATGGAGGAGATGCTCTGGGCGCTCGGGCCCTACGCGGCCGGGCTGAACGCCGCGCGCTGGGACCTCAAGGCGTCGATCTTCGAGTACGTCATGGCCGACCCCGCGCAGGTCTGGCCCGACCGCTTCGGTGTGGACATCAAGACGACGCCGTTCCTCGCGAACATCTTCCGGCGGCTCGTCGCGATCTGCCTCCGGCGCGGGGCCGTGCCGATCGGCGGCATGGCGACGGCGCTGCCGTCCAACGACCCCGAGGTCAACCGCGTCGCGGCCGCGGCGATCCGCGCGGACAAGGAGTGGGAGGCCGCGCAGGGCTTCCTGCGCGGGTGGGTCGCCCACATCTTCCACATGAAGACCGCGGCCGACCCGTTCAAGACGCTCCGCGCCACCGGCTGGCGGCCGACGCCCGAGATGGCGAACCCCGACACCTACCCCGTGCGCCTCGAGGTGCCGGCGGGCCCGATCACGCTCGAGGGCACGCGCCGCAACGCGCGCATGGTGATCGAGTACGTGGAGGGCTGGCTCAACGGCCGCGGCGCCAAGGGCATCGACAGCCTCGAGGGCAAGCCCGGCGTCCACCCGGCGCTCATGGAGGACCTCGCCACCGGCCGCATGTCGGTCGCGCAGATCGCGCAGCGCATCGTGCACGGCGCCAGGGACGCGCACAGCGGCGCGGCGCACGACGCCGCGCTCGTCAAGCGGCTGCTCCAGGAGGAGCTCGCCGACATCCTGCCGCGGCGGCAGGGTGCGGACACGCACGAGCGCTACCGGAAGGCCGTGAGGATCGCGATGCGGTGGATCCGGAACTACACCGCCTTCGACTTCCGGAGCCTGGGCTCGTACACCCGCGCCGAGCTCGAGGCGATCGCCGCCGCGCCCGACGCCCTCTGAGGCCTCAGGGCCGGCGGCCGGTGAGCCGCGCCAGGGCCTCGCGCGCGCCCGCGTGGCCGGGGTCGAGCTCGAGGGCCTCGCGGTACTCCCGGAGCGCGTCGAACCGCTCGCCGATCTTCTCGTAGGCCCGGCCGAGCGCCACGCGCGGCTCCGCGCTCCGCGGCAGCTGGGCCTTCAGGGTGCGCCACTCGTTGATCGCCTGGAAGTACTGCTCGCTCGCCCACAGCCGGCGCGCCAGCCGCTCACGGTAGCGCGTGGCCGTCGCGTCGAGCGCCACGGCACGGCGGAGGTGCTCGAGCGCCGCGTCGGGCGCGCCCGCCCCCTCGAGCGCGACGCCCAGCCCGAACTGGGCCTCGGCGTCCCGCGGGTCGCCGGCGAGCGGTCGCCACGCGGCCACGGCCGGCTCCCAGAGCTCCCGCTCGAGGAGGTAGCGCGCGAGCGCGCGCCGGTAGCGCTCCGGGCGCGTCCAGTCGTCGCCCGCGCGCCGCCGCACGAGCGCCGCGAGCCGCGCGGGCCGGAGGGCGAACGGCGGCGGCGGCGGGTCGATCCGCGCCCGGTCCTCGGCGAAGACGAGCGCCGCGCGCAGGTTGTCGAGCGCGCCCGGGTCGCCCCGGCGGGCGCGCACGTCGCCGAGCGCGCGGTTGAGCTCGGGATTGGACGGGTCGGCGCCCAGGGCCTCGCCGAGCTCCGTCTGCGCGGCGGCGTCGCGGCCGAGCCCCGCCAGGCCGAGCGCGAGCATGTAGCGGAGCGCCGGCCGCTCGGCCTCGCTCGCGCTCGCGAGCGCCGCGCGGTACGCCGCGAGGCTCGCCGCCACGAGGCGCCGGTCCTCGAGCCGGAGCGCCAGGTCGAGCCGGTCCACGACGGTCTCGGGCACGAGCGCGAGCCACTCCGCGTCGGTCAGCCCGACGCCCCGCCAGAGGTCCACGAGGCCGGGCAGGAGCGCCGGCCCGCGGCGCACGGCCTCCCGCGAGGCGCGGAGCCCGAGCGCGGGCGCCTCCCGCATCGCGAGCCGCGCGAGCGAGTCGTAGAGGCGCGGGTTGTCCGGCGCGAGCGCGATCGCCCGCGCCGCGTGCGCGAGCGCCGGGGCGACGCCCGCCACGCCCGTCCGCTCGTCCACGACGGCGGCCACCGCCTCGAGCCAGGCGAGCTGGTGGTGGACGAAGGGATTGGTCGGCCCCAGCGCGAGCGCGTCCCGGAGGTCCGCGCGCCCCTCGGCGAGGAGCCCGTCGGCGATCCGCCGGCGGACGTCGACCGGCTCGGACGAGCCGCGCCCCTGCCACACGGCGAACGCCTCGACGCGCCGGGCGGCGGCGCGGGTCATGCGCGCCGGGATGTTCCAGCGGTCGAGCGAGAGCACGACGCCGGCGCGCGCGGCGTCCGGCACGCGCCCGACCTCGTCGAGGAGCGAGTGCGCGAGCGCGCCGCGCAGGGCCCAGGCGATCCAGCCCGCGAGGAGCGCCGCCGCGACCAGGCCGAGCGCGCCGGCGGGGAGCCACGCGCGGCCCGCGAGCGGCCGCGCCCGCACCGCCGTCAGGAGCTGCTCGCGGCCCGCGATCAGGCGCGTGTGCAGCGCGACCGTCGCGAGCCCGAGGAGCGCCGCCGCGAGAATGCCGTTGGCGGGGATGCGCGCGGCGAAGTCGAGCGTGCCGTGCGCGAGCACGGCGGCGACGCCCGCGAGCGCGCCGACCGCGGTCCCCACGCTCAGGGGATCGTTCCGGCGCGCGGCCGCGCCCGCGCCGCCGTCCACGGGGCACGCGCCGCGGCCGAACAGGTGGGCGCCGACGAGGTCGGCCGCGAGCCGCCAGAGCAGGAACGCGCCGAGCACGGCGCCGAGCACGCCCGTCTCGATCACGAACTGGAGCACGTCGTTGTGCGCGTACGGGTAGTAGACCTCGTGGGGCGCGTACGCGAGCGGCTGGTAGCGGAAGTAGATCTCGCGGTACGCGCCGAGCCCGACGCCGAGGAGCGGGAAGTCGCGCAGCATCGGCGCCGAGGCGACGTACTGGCCCCAGCGGTCGAGCGCGCCCGCGGGGCTCTGGGCGAAGCGGGCGAGCAGCGGCCCGAAGCCGATCCAGCCGCCGTAGCCGACGACCGCGACGAGCAGGACGCCGGTCAGCACGAGGCTGCGCCGCGCGTGCCCGACCCCGCCGAGCAGCCCGAGCAGCACGAGCAGGCCCGCCGCCAGCCCGAGCAGGCCGCCCCGGCTCAGCGTGAACACGAGCGCGACCGCCATCGCCACGAGCGCGACGAGCGGCAGGTAGCGGCGGACCGCCTGCTCCCGCGCCGCGCGGTTCGTGAAGACCTCGCCGAGCGGGGCCGCGCGGCCGTCGCCGCGGCCGCGCGCCACGAGCCAGCCGCTGCCGAGGCAGATCAGCATCGCCAGGTACGAGGCGAAGTGGTCGGGGTTGACGAACGTGGCCGCGAGCCGGCCGCCGTAGGGATGGTCGCGCCACGCCAGGAGCCAGGCCTCGCCGGTCAGGTAGTCGAGGAGCCCGAGGAACGCGAGCAGGCCGCCGAGCACCAGGAGCATCCGCACGAGGCGCCCGACCTGCCGGCGCGTCCGCACGAGGTGGACGACGAGGTAGTAGACCGAGGCGTAGAGCAGGAAGAGCAGGAGCGACTCGAGCGTCTGCGTCGGCTTGACCGTGCCCACGGCGAGCGCCGGCGCCGGGAAGGGCGCGGCGAGCTCGGGCGTGGCGGGCGGCGGCGCGAGCGCCCAGCGGACGAGGGGCTGGTGGCCGAGCGCGAGCTGGGCGAGCACGAGCAGGGTCAGCAGCGCGAGCGGCAGGTCGAGCGGCGTCCGGCGCCACTCGAGCCGGCGCGCGGCGAGCCCGCCGCCCACCGCGCCGGCGAGCGCGAGCGCGACGAGGACCGTCGCGACGGCGAGCGGGACACCCCGGTACGCCCCGGAAGCCAGCGGCGCCCAGACGAGGACCGCGTAGAGCGCCGCGCGGCTCAGCCCGTCCAGCACCGTGCGGCGCCCCCCGCAGGGCCCGGCGGCCGGCCGGCCGGTGACCTACTCGTAGCGGCTGATGTGGAGGTGCACGCCGTGGCTCGACACGGGCTCGACCGTCACCTCGCCGGTGCCCTTGAGGTACCGCGTGCCGGCCCGGACGAACGATGCGTTGAGCGCCTGGAAGTCCTCGGCGACGAGCGAGAGCGCCACCATCCCCTCGGTGCCGCCGACCTCCGCCGCCGGCACGACGAGGAGCGCGCCCCGGCCGACCGCGAGCATCACGCGCGGCCCGCTGTTCATCGCGACCTCCGGGAGGCCGAAGAGCGACTGGAACGTCTCGGCCGTCTGCTGGACGTCGCGCGCGCCGATGACGAGGCGCTTGAGCCGCACCGGCGAGGCGACCGCGCGCTCGTGCGCGCTCGCCTCGGGCGAGGGCGTGGCCAGCTCGACGAGCACGCCGCAGCACGCCCGCGGGTGGAGGAACGCGATCTGGCCGGCGAGCCCGGGGCGCGGCGCGGTGTCGAGCAGCTCGACCTGCTTCTCCTTGAGCGCCGCCAGCGCGCCCTCGACGTCCGGCGTGTCGAAGCAGAGGTGGTGCAGCCCCTCGCCGCGCCGGGCCAGGAAGCGCCCGACACCCGTGCCGGCGTCGAGTGGCTCGAGCAGCTCGAGCTCGCTGTCGCCCGCGCCGAGCAGCGCGGCGCGCACGCCCTGGTCGAGCAGGACCGCTTCCTTCAGCAGCGGCAGCCCGAGCGCGTCGCGATAGAAGCCGAAGGCGTCGGCCAGGCGCCTGACCACGATCCCGACGTGATGGATCCCTCGCATCACCTGCGATTCCTCCTCAGCGGACGAACGGGGCGACCCTGCGCGCGCAGGCATCACGGATGCGGATCCTGTGGTTGGACAGGAGGCCGCGCGGCAGCCGGCCGGGAGGGAAGAACCCGAGGGCGAGCGTCTCGTCGCACGTCCGGAGCTCGCCGCCGCGCGCCGCGCACTCGAAGCAGGCGTTCACGTAGTGCCACACGTTGCCGTTCGGGTAGCCACGCGGAGCCCCGTCTCCTCGGCGACCGAGCGCTGCTGCAGCGGCAGGCGCCCGCGGCGGTCGAAGATCACCGCGGACACGCTCGGCCGGATGCCGAGCGCCCGCTCGTAGTCACGCTCGAGCGTGATCACCGCCTCACCCTACCCGACGTCGCCCGGGTGCGCAATATCACGCCCGCTCAGGCGTCCGCGGCGCTGAAGAACCGCTGGAACTCGCTCCAGGCCACGGGCGGGCGCGCGGCGACCGCCGCGTTCTCCTCGACGTGGGCCACCGCCTTCATCCCGACGAGCGCCGTGCCGACGCCCGGCGTGGAGCGCACGAACTGGAGCGCCCGCTGCGCGTCGGTCGCGAGGCCCGGCAGGACCTCGCCCACCAGCGGCGGCAGGCCCCGGCTGAGCTGGCCCTGGTACACGGACGCCGACGCCATCACGTACACGCCGAGGCGCCGCGCCGCCTCGAGCGTCGACACGACCTCGTCCCCGACGCGCTGCGTGGCGCGCGTGAACGCCTCGGGCATCGCCAGGTTGTACGGGAGCTGGATCACGCGGAAGTGGTGCTCGGCGCCCGCGACCTCGCGCGCCACGGCCACGAGCTCGGCGAGCGACAGGTGCTCGGGCGCGCTCGCGTCCTGGCGGCAGCCGTTCCAGGTCGCGGCGCCGTACACGCCGATCCGGCCGTCGCCGGCCGCCTGCTCGAGCGCCTCGAACGCGGCGCGGATCCGCGCGAGGAACTCGGGGCGCGCCACCTCGCCGAGCTGGGTCTCCGGGTTGTGCACGTAGTAGACGTCGAGCGTCTCGAGCCCGAGGTTCGCCCGGCTCCGCTCGATCTGGTCGGCGAGGTAGCGCGGCGCCATGCAGTGGATGCCCGCCGCCACGTCGCCGGGCGCGACGATCCCGGGCTCGAGGTACGTGGCGGTGAACCAGCCCCGCGCGTCCCGCGGCACCGCGCCGTCGAAGGGGATGAACCCGCCCTTGGTCGCGACGACGACCTCGTCGCGCGCGACGAGCCCGCGGGCCGCGGCGCCCGCGAGGGCCGTGCGGATCGCGCGCTCGCTGCGCTGGTGGCGGTAGTTGACGGCCGTGTCCACGACGTTGAGGCCGAGCTCGAGCGCGCGCGTCACCGCGTCCTGGTAGAGGACGTCGGTCGCGCCGTCCTCGGGGCCGAGGTAGGTGCCGAGCCCGATGCTCGAGAGCGCGAGGCCGCCGGCGAGCTCGCGGAAGTGGCCGGGCGCCGTGCGCGCGCCGAGCCGCGCGGCGTACCGCCGTGTCCCCTCGGCCGTGGCGCGCCCGGGCAGCCGCGTCGCCATCGCCTCAGGCCTCGCGGTAGAACAGGAGCAGCGCCCCCACCGCGAGGAAGCACGCGGTCCACGTCCAGCCGGCGGCGCGCTCGGCCCCGGGCAGCCGCAGCTCGAGCCAGCGGGCCCAGCCGGCGAAGGCGCCGAGCACGCCGAGCGGGGTGTGGGTCACCTCGGTGAGGAACTCGGCTTTCAGGTTGAACATCGCGTGCGAGTGCGTGAGCAGGAGCCCGCCGCCCACCGCGCAGAGCAGCGGGAAGACGAGCGCCCACGGGCGCGCCGCGAGCCGCCCGGTCCGCACCATCCACTCGAACGCCGCGAAACCGACGATGAGCACGACGAACAGGCGGTGCTGGAGGACGTCGGCGAGCAGCATGCTCTCCCAGAACCCGGCGGGCCCGAGGGGCCAGGCGCGCGGGTCGTTCCGGAGGAACAGGAACGTGGCGAGCCCGAGGAAGACGAGCGGCCAGTGCCGCGCGGGCCGCACGCCGAGGCGCTCGAGCGCGGCGAGCAGCCCCATCGCGAGGACGAACATGCCGGCCCAGTGGTGGTTGTACTCCGACCACGCGATCTCGACCGGCTCGCGGCGCGTGACGGTCTCGGTCAACGGCTCGGCCTGGCGGATGAGCTCGGCGACGGGCGGGCTCGCGAGGCGTGGCGGCACGGGCACGAAGCGCGCCGCGACCTCCGCGACCGTTGCGCGGTCGGTCGTGATGTCCACGGCCGGCGGCAGCGAGGTGAGCGACGCGGCGGCGAAGAGCACCGTGAGGCCGAGGCCGAGCTCGGCCTCGACGTAGCGGGTGAGGCGCAGCCCGCCGCCGGACGGCGCGTCCCGCCGGACGGCGCGGAAGTTGGCCGACGCGAGCGCGAGCGCGGCCGCGAACACCACGACCTTGGTGAGCACCATCACGCCGTAGCCGGTGCCCGCCAGCGCCCCCCAGTCGCCGACGTAGAGCACGCTCATGAGGACGCCCGCGACGCTGACGGTCGCGACCGACCCGAGCGCGAGGCTCGAGAACCTCCGCAGCAGGCGTGCCGGGTCGCGCCCGTCCTCGTCGCTCCGCCCCCGGTACAGCACCAGGTGCGCCAGGCCGCCCACCCACACCGCGGCGGCGAGCTGGTGCGCGCCGTCGAGCGCGAGCAGCAGCGCGCGGCCCTCGACGCGCGCGACGGCGTGGCTCAGCACCGCGGACGAGCCGCTGAGCGCGAGCGCCAGGCCCGTGAGCGCCAGCCAGGCGCCCCGCCCCGCGGGCCGCGCCGCGAGGCGCCACGCGACGAGCGCGAGCAGGACGCCGAGCGCCGCGCGGCCGGTGGACGCCTGGGCGAAGAGCGTCCGCACGAACGGCGCCACGGGCCAGCCGCCGCCCAGGCGGGCCAGCTCGGCGAGCGCCACGAGCACGACCGCGCCCTGCGAGAGGGCCGCGGCGGCGCCGCCGAGCGCGATCGTGCGGAGCGCGCGCCGCAGCGCCGCGTCGGGCTTGGCGTGCGGCTCGGCGCGGAGCACGAAGAGCGTGAAGGCCACGCCGCCGAGCGCCGCGCTCGCGAAGGCGAGGGTCAGGCCGCGGAGCAGGACGTCGAAGAATCCCGCCATCGACTAGGGCGCGACGCGGAAGGAAAAGCTGCCGCGCACGACGTGGCCGTCCGTCGAGAGCACCTGCCACTCGACGCGCCAGACGCCGGGCGCGAGCGGCGGCAGCGTCGCCTCGAGGTGGTCGACCTTCCCCGCACCGGCGAGCACCGTCAGGAGCCGGGCGGCGCCGCGGGCGTCCACGAGCCTGAGACGCGAGAGCGCCTTCTCGATGCGGTTGTTGAACCGGAGCGCGAGCCGGGACGGCGGCGGCACCGTGGCGCTCGGCGCGGGCGAGGAGTCGAGCAGGAGCGAGTGCGCCGGGGCACCGGCCGGGAGCGCCGCGAGCAGGACGACGGCCACGGCCGCGACGACGGCGCGCATCAGCGCCAGTCGTCGAGGACGAGGTGCGTCGGGTCCTCGTAATCCTCCTGCTTGCCCCGCTGCATCCGGACCATGGTGAAGTCGATCGCGTAGCCGCACTGCACCAGCATACTGTACGCGGCCCAGTAGCGCGAATACACGGGCAGGATCACCCGCTGCACGCCGAGCTCGGTGCCCAGCGCCTCGACGCCGGCCACGAACTCGAGGAGCTGCTCGGGCCGCTTCTGCGCGGGGTCGATCGCGAGGAACTTGACGTAGAGCGCGCCCGTCGGCGCCTCGCTCACGCCCGGCGAGTGGCAGATCGCGAAGCCGAGGATCTCGCGCCCGCGCTCGAGCAGGAGCGTGTCGCCGAGCGCCAGGCCGTCGACGATCTCCACCTCCTTGGCGAGGTCGAGGCCACGGTAGACCGCGCTGGTGATCCGGTGCATGCGCGCCAGCGCGGCCTTCTTCTTCGTCTCCTCGAGCGTGGAGAAGCGCCGCATCGCGAGCGGCGCCTTCGCCGCCTTCGCGGCGGGCGGCCGGGGCGTCCCGCGGTCGATCGCCCGGCTCATGATCGCGGTGAGGTGCTTCGGCTTGTAGCCGAACTTGTGGTAGAGGTACAGGTGCTTCGGGCTCGTCGGGTACGTCACGACGCCGTGGAGCGTCGCCTTGTTCTCGTCGAAGAACTCCTGCGCCGCACGGATGAGCTGCTGGCCGATCGCCTGGTTCTGGTAGTTCGTGAGGACCGCGACCGGCCCCAGCAGCCCGAGGGAGCCGAGCGTCGCCGCGAGCGCGGCGCCGACGATCTTGGAGCCGTCCTCCTCGGCGACGAAGCACCCCCACGGCTCCATCAGCCAGCGGTGGTGCACGTACTGCGCGCCGCCGAACGCCTGGCGCGGCCGCGTCCCGAGCTGGCGCTCGAGGAAGTCGCCGAACGTCTGCTCGAGCACGTCGCGGACCTTGCCGAGGTCGCCCTTGCGGACACGCCGCACCTGCACCTTCGGCAGCCGCCCCTGGGGATCGAGGCCGGCGCGGTCGACGGTGGCCCTCACGCGGAGGCGCCGGCGAGGTCTTCGAGCAGCGTGATCACGGCCGAGTGGTCGAGGCCGCCGCGGCCCTTGACGCGCAGCGCGCTGAACAGCTCCTGGACCACCGCGGTCGTCGGCAGCGGCACGCCGAGCTCGCGCGCCGTCTCCATGATCAGGCCGAGGTCCTTGTAGTGCAGGTCGATCTTGAACCCGGGGGCGTAGCTCCCCGCGAGGTAGTTCGCGCGCTTCTGCTCGAGGCACTTCGAGCCCGCGAGCCCGCCGCCGAGCGCCGTGAGCAGGAGCTCGCGGTCGAGCCCCGCCTTCTTCGCGAGCGTGAGCGCCTCGCCGAGCGCGGTGAGGTTCACCGCCACGATGATCTGGTTGGCGAGCTTGGTGAAGCCGCCGAAGCCGAGCGGGCCGAGCCGCGTGATCGTCTTGCCCATCACCTGGAAGATCGGCAGGATCGCGTCGAAGACGTCCGGCTCCCCGCCGACCATGATCGACAGCACGCCGTCGATCGCGCCCTTCTCGCCGCCCGACACCGGCGCGTCGAGCATCCGGACGCCCTTGGCGGCGAGCGCGCGGCCGACCTTCTGCGAGACGATCGGCGAGATCGTGGACATGTCCGCGTAGACGAGCCCCGCGCGCGCGCCCTCGACGATGCCGTCCGGCCCGAGCGCGACCAGCTCGACGTCGGGCGAGTTCGGCAGCATCGTGATGAGCACCTCGCACTCCCGGGCGACCTCGCGCGGCGAGGCCGCCGTCCTGGCGCCGGCCTTCGCGAGCTCGTCGACGGGGGCGCGGTTCCGGTCGTGCACGACGAGCGCGTGGCCCGCCTTGAGGAGGTTCTTTGCCATCGGACGCCCCATGATGCCGAGGCCAATGAAACCAATTACTTGTGCCATGAGACCCCCGTGGAGAGACGGCGAATGAGGAGAGACAGATACCACGACGCTCGGCGAGGGGTCAAGCGAGGCGCGGCGGGGCCGGGCAGGCGTCAGGCGGGGCGGGACACCCCCCGCCCCCGATCCAGGTCCCAAGTATCCGGATTTTCGCTCGTTCTTCCCTGCTCGGCGCGCTACGCCTTCTTCCCCCAGAGGTCGCGGGCGAGCCAGTCGAGGCCGAGCGCCTTGAGCGTCTTCGGCCACGGCTTGCCGGTCTTCCGGTCGTAGCCGACCTCCGCGTACCAGGTGTCGAGCATCGTCTCCCACTGGTCGCGGACCGCCTGGCCCTTGGCCGGGCCGTCCACCGGCGTCGAGCCGTAGCGCACCGAGGGGTACTCGAGCGCGCCCGCGTGGCCGCAGCGGAGCGCGGTCGCCCGGTTGATCGCCGCGGTGCGCCGGCCGAAGCGGATCGCCTCGTCCACCGTGAAGGTCCAGCCCGTCGCGGCGCCGAGCGCGCGGCAGACGTTCTCGAGGCGCGTGCGCGTCGTGAAGATGCAGATGCCCAGCGAGTCCTCGAAGCTCCGCCGGCCGGCCAGGCCGGCGACGTTCTTCGCGACCTGGACGCCGTCGAAGATGTTGATGCGCGCGGGCTGCCCGACCTCGGTCGGGTGGACGGGGTTGCCCGTCTCCATCGTGGCGGTGGACGAGGTGCAGGTGTCGAGCATCTCGTCCCAGCGGCCGCGGTGATCGTGGCCGCGCGGCGTCGCGCCCTTGACGATGTAGACGGCGCAGTCCTTCGCGGGGCTCCCGAGCTGCTCGGCCGCGCGCTTGACGCCCTCGGCGAGGACGGCGCCGAAGCCCTCGCGGCGCGAGATCATGCGGAGCAGCCGGCCGGCGCCCGGGATGTCGCCCCACGTGAGGTCGAAGCCGAGCTGCGCCCGGGTGATGTACCCCTTCTCCATGCACTCCATCACCCAGCCGGTGATCCAGCCGAACTCGTTGACGTCCACGCACGCGCGGTCGCACTCGGTGGCGAGCCAGGCGATGCCGTCCCGGTCCACGGCGCCGATCTGCCAGCCGCAGCCCGACCAGCCCTCGTACTCGGGCTCGTCCACGATCCGGCCCTTGTGCGCGCCCTTCTGGATCACCGACATGTGGCAGTGGTGCATGCCGCACGCGTTGCACTGGTGGCCCCGGTGGTCGAAGTTCGCGCGGAGCCGGGGCGCCTCCCAGTCGGCCATGTCGGCGCCGGGCACGTTGGCCGTCAGGTTGGTCGTGTAGTTCCTGATCGGCAGCACGCCGAGCTTGGAGAGGTTCCCCACCCCCGGCAGCGTGCCGTACTCGTAGAGCGAGCGCGCCGAGGGATCGGTCCGGAGGTCGTGGGCGATGTCGTCCGCGGCCTGCAGGACGCCGCGCGGGTCGACCGCGCGGAGCGCCTTCGTGCCCCTGACGATCGCGACGGCCTTGAGCCGCTTCTTGCCCATCACGGCGCCGGTGCCGTTCTTCGACGCGACGTGGCCGTAGTCGCCCTGGATCGCGGCGAAGCGGACGAGGTGCTCGCCCGCGGGCCCGATCGAGTAGACCGAGAGCTGGTGGCCGGCCAGGCCGGTCACGCGGCAGAGCGCGTCCTGCGTCTCCCACGTGTCCTTGCCGACGAGGAACTTCGCGTCGCGCAGCTCGACCGTGTCGTCGTTGATGTAGAGGTAGACCCAGTCACGGGCCTGGCCCTGGACGACGATCGCGTCCCAGCCCGAGTACTTGAGGTTGGTCCCGAAGAAGCCGTTGGCCTGCGTGGACGTGGGGCCGTTGGTGCCCGCGCCGATCGTGCAGACCGTGAGGCCGCCCGTGCCCCACACCGGCAGGCCCGCGAGCGGGCCCGTCGCGAGCACGAGCCGGTTGTCGGGGTCGTCCCAGGCGACGTTGCCCTTGCCGCCCCGCTTCGCGGTCTCGCGGTAGAGGAGCATCGCGCCGAGCCCGGCGCCGCCGAGGAGCTCGCGCATCCGGCTCCCCCACGGCTCCGCCCAGCACTTCCGCGTCGTGAGGTCCACGCGGAGGAGCTTGCCCGCGTACCCGCCGGGCAGCGCCACGGCGGGCTCGGGGGCCTTCTTCGTCTTCGAGGGCTTCGGGGCGTTCGCGGTCACGGGCGTCATACGGCCACCGGGGTGTCGCCGGGCGCCTTCGCGGGACGGCCGAGGATGGTTTCGTCGAGCAGCCGACTCGTGGTCCGGGAGGCGATGAACGCGGGCTTGACGTCGAACGGCTGCGCCATGAGGTGCGCCTTGAACCGTCCCAGCGCGACGCCCGACTGCACCAGGCCCTTGAGCATCCCGACGTCGTTGGTGGTCCAGATGTCGCTCGAGGGCCCGAGGATGATCGCGCCGGTCAGCCGGTCGCCGCGCCAGAGGAGCTTCCGGTACGCGGGCCGGTCCGCCATGAGGCCGCTCGCGGCCTCGGCCTTCGGGTCGTCCCACGCGCCGAAGGAGGCGACGTCGAGGTGGCAGACCTCGACGATGTTGATGAGCACGCTGCCGCGGTAGCGGACGTCCTTGCCGGCCATGTTGGCGCCGGCGACGCGCCCGTGCTCCTGCGCCGTCGGCTCGATCGCGTGCACCGCGGCCTCGCCCGAGATCCGGTCGCGCCCCTCGGCGACGTCGCCCGCCGCGTAGACGCTCGGGACGCTCGAGCGGAGGTGCTCGTCCACGACGACGCCGCGGTTGACGCCGACGCCCGAGCCCTGGAGCCACTCGAGGTTGGTCGTGATGCCCGTCGCCATGATCACGAGGTCGCAGGCGAGGGGCGCGCCCGAGGCGAACACGAGGCGCTTGCCCCCCTTCGCGTCCTCGATCCGCGTGAGCGTGACGCCGGTCCGCACCGTGACGCCGTGGTCGGCGAGCCACCGGGCGACGAGGCCCGCACCCGTGTCGTCGATCATCCGCGGCAGGATCCGCGGGGCGACCTCGACGATCGTCAGCCGGGCGCCGAGCGAGAGGATCGAGTTCAGGATCGTGAACGCGATGAACCCCGCGCCCACCAGCACGACGTGGCTCCGGGGCCGGATGCCGGCCAGCACCGCGCGCGCCTCCTCGAGCGTCCAGAACGAGTGGACCGCGCGCCCGTCGGCGCCCGGCACCGGCGCCCGGACCGCGGAGGAGCCCGTCGCGATCAGGCAGTCGTCGTACTCGAGCGTGGTGCCGTCGTCGAGCGTGCACACGCCGGCCTGCGTGTCGAGCGCGGTCGCGCGCCTCCCGATCCGGCTCGTGACGCCCCAGTCGGCGAGCACCCGCGGGGTCGCCGTGTAGACGTGGGACTCGGCGATCGAGCGGTCGAGGTAGTACGGCAGGACCATCCGCGAGTACGGCCGCTCGGCGGCGACGAGGGCGATCTCCGAGCGCTCGCGCTCCTCCTCGCGGATCGTGCGGATCGCGTTGATCCCCGCGGTGCCGCCGCCGATGATCAAGTGTCGTTGGGCCATTACCGGATCTCCAGGATTCTCGCCGTGCGCTCGTGGGCGAAGTCGCCGAGCCAGTCGCCCGTCCACGTCTCCTCGTAGGTGATCGCGGCGGTCGGGCACGCCTCGGCGCAGGCCGGCGCGCCCCCGCACAGGTTGCACTTGAACGCCTTGCGGGTCCCGGGATCGTAGAACATCGTGCCGTACGGGCAGGCGATCGTGCAGAGCTTGCAGCCGACGCAGCGGTCGTCGAGCACGTCCTTGGCGCCCGCGGCGTTGATCGTGATCGCGCCGACCGGGCAGGCGGTCATGCACCAGCCCTCCGCGCACTGCGTGCACGTGTAGGGCGCGTAGGAGGTGTGGCCCTCGAAGGGCGAGACGCGGATCACGGACTTCGCGGGCTGGAACTCGCCGGTCTGCACGTAGGAGCACGCCAGCTCGCACCGGAGGCAGCCGGTGCACTTCTCCGGATGGATCGCGAGGACGCGCATCAGCGCTTCTTCCGCTGGCCGCGCCTGGCGCCGCGCTCGAGCTGGCCGATGAACTCGTCGAGCGGGATCGCGGCCATCGTCATGCCCGCGACGCCGCCGCGCGCGCCGAGCTCGACCGACACGCGCGAGATCGTCGCGTTGTCCGGCGCCTCGATGACGGTGACGAAGTCGTAGGGCCCCAGCACCGCGTACTGGGCCACGACGCGCGCGCCCATGCGCCGGACGTCAGCGTTGACCTTGCGGATCCAGCCGGGGCGCTCGCGAAGGACCTTCCGCCCCGACTCCGACAGCGTGCTCAGCATGATGTACGTCGCCACGGCGCGTCCTCCCACGCTGCGCGTGCTCGCGCAGCGCTCGAAAGTATATCATCATGCCGGAGCGCCGCCGAGCGCCCGGAACGGGAGAGCCGCCATGACCACGCTCCGCAGCCGCAACTGGTTCGGCCCGCGCACCCTCGACGGGCTCATGAACCGCGCCTACCTGCGCG
>MGCF01000035.1 GCA_001788495.1 Candidatus Rokubacteria bacterium RIFCSPLOWO2_02_FULL_73_56 | reverse complement strand
GTCCTTGATCGCCTCGATCTGCTCGCCGAGGCCGCCGATATCGTCGTAGCCGATGTCCGGCACCTCCTCGAGCGTGAGGTCCTCGACCTCGCTCTTGGGCAGCTTCTCGAGCAGGTAGCCCGACTTCGCGTCCATCAGGATGTGGTCGCCGGTCTTCAGGCGCAGCGCCCGGAGCGGGTCGGCGATGATGCCGACCTTCTCCTCGTCGGCGCGCAGCGTGACGACCGCGCGCTCCTCGTCGAGCTGCTCCTTCAGGATCACGACGTCGCCCTGGATCTCGTAGCTCGCCGCCTCGATGACGTTCAGCCCCTCGTTCAGGATCAGCTCCTGGCCGGGCCTGAGCGTCTCGGGCTTGATGGACGGGTGGAGGTTGACCTTCACCTTGCGGCCCTGCGACAGGATGTTGACGGTGCCGTCCTCGTTGACCGAGAGGTAGACGCCGTACGTCGAGGGCGGCGCGCAGAGCTTGTCGACCTCCTCCTTGAGGGCGGTGATCTGCTCCCGCGCCTCGTAGAGGGCGTTGACGAGCTTCTCGTTCTGGTTGAACGCCTGCACGAGCTGGCGGTTGGCCTCGCGCAGCTTGTTCTCGAGGACCATGAAGTCCTTCGGCGCGTCCTCGAGCTTCTTCCGGAGGTGGACGGTCTCCGCCTCGAGCGAGCGGATGTAGGCCTGGAGGTCCTGCACCTGGATCTCGTACTCGGTCAGGCGGCGGCGCGCGCTGGCGTCGGACATGGACGCGGGGAGGAACTTGGAGAACCCCTCGCGGCTGGGGCTACTCTTCTTGTCGAACTCCTTCATAGCCCATCCCTTCTCACTTGACTCCTCGTGCGCCGCCCGTGCACGGCCGCCGGACCTTTCACCGAGTATAGGCGGCGCAAAAACGGAAAGTCAAGATTGCGCGGTCATTTACGCGTCGTTTGCCCCTCCCTCGGCCGCATCATTCCCGGCTCCGCGGCGCGCCGCGCCCCGTGAGTTCCGGAGCAAATTCCGTACCGCGCGCGCGCGGCCCGGCGGCGCGCCCGCTCGTCGTCGAAACGGGTAGCGCACACCGGGGGTTCCACGTATAAAAGTCTCGATGCGCGCCCCGTCGGTGCTTCGCGCCCTGCTGCTCGGCGTGCTGCTTTTCGGACCACCGGCGGCGCTTTCTGCCCAGGGGCCCGGCGCGCCCGCGGGCGCCGGCGTGCGCCGCGAGGTGCGCATCGGCGTCCCCGGCGTGCCCGCCGCGCTCGATCCCGCCGCGGCCCTCGAGGGCGCCGTCCCGCTGATCGCCCGCCAGGTGTTCGACACGCTCGTGGCCTACCGCGAGGGCTCGACCGACGTGGAGCCGGCCCTCGCGACGCGCTGGAGCGTCTCGCGCGACGGGCTCGTCTGGACCTTCACGCTCCGCGACGGTGTCCGCTTCCACGACGGCGCGCCGCTCACCGCGGCCGAGGTCGCCGCGTCATTCGAGCGCTACCTGCGGCCCGAGGCGCAGGGCGCGGCCGGCGTCTGGCCGCACCTGCTCCGGGGCGCGCCGGGCGTCGTCAAGGAGGTGCGCGCGCCCGGTCCCCGCACGTTCCAGATGGTCCTCGCGCAGCCCTACGCGCCGCTCCTGACCGTGCTCGCCCACACGGGCCTCGCGGTGACGCGGGCGGTGGCCACCGCCGACGGCGTGCGGCTCGTCGGCTCCGGGCCCTACCGGGTCGTGGACGCGTCGGCCGGCCGCATGGCGCTCGAGGCGGCGCCCGGCGCCTGGGGGGGGACGCCGCGCGCCGAGCGCCTCGTGTTCCTCGACGTCGGGACCGACGAGCAGGCCGAGGCCGAGCTCGACGCCCGCTCGCTCGACGTCTGGTTCCCGGCCGGCCCGCCGCGCCGCACGGAGGGCGCCCTGTCGGTGCCCGGGCTCCGCGTCGGCTACATCGCGTTCCAGACCGAGAAGGAGCCTTTCTCGCGGCGCCAGATCCGTCGCGCCGTGGCGGCCGCCCTCGACCCCGCGGTCCTGGGCGTCGCGCTCGAGCGCGCCGCCGTGCCGCTGCAGTCGTTCCTGCCGCCCGGCGTGTGGGCGCGGCGCGAGGGCTCGCCGGTGCTCGGTGGCAGCCGCGAGACCGTGAAGGCGCTGCTCCGCGACGGCGGCTGGCCCAAGGAGCCCGTGCCCACGCTGCTCGTGCCGGCCGAGGACCGGCCCCTCAACCTGCCCCGGCTCGCCGAGACGCTCCAGATCCTGCTCGGCTCGGACGCGATGGCGCTGCGCGTGCAGGTCGAGCCCGAGCCGACGGTGCGCACGCTGCTCGGCGGCGGCGCGTTCGACCTGGCGCTCGCCGAGGCGGCGGTGCTCGGCGGCGACCCGCACCTGTTCCTGTTCCCGCTCTCGACGAGCGAGGCGGCGGTCAAGGGGCCGCGCGCGCTCAACTACTCCTTCTACCGGAACCCCCGCCTCGACGACGTGCTGATCCGCGCGAGCCAGCTCGCCTACCGGCCCGAGCGGCGGCGGCTCTACCAGCGGGCGCAGGCGATCCTCGCCGAGGACCTGCCGTGGATCCCGATCTACGTGCGCCTGCACTGGGCGCTGGCGCGCCCCGAGGTGCGGGGGCTCCGGCTGCACCCGACCGGGCTGCACCGGCTCGACACGATCACCCTCGAGGCCGCAGGAGGCGCGCGATGAGGAAGGCCGCCGTGCTCACGCTCGCCGTCGTCCTGGTCGCGCTCGCCGGCGCCACCGCGCCGGCGCAGACGCCCCGCGCGGGCGGGACGCTGCGCGCCGTCTTCGGCTCCGACCCGCCGACGCTCGACCCCGCGCACGCGACGGACACCACGTCGTCCGCGGTGATCCGCCAGGTCTTCGACGGGCTCCTCGAGCTCGACGAGACGCTGACGCCGGTGCCGGCGCTCGCCCGGAGCGTCGCCGTCTCGCCCGACGGGCGCGTCTACACGTTCGCGCTCCGCCCCGGCGTACGCTTCCACACCGGCCGCGAGCTCCGCGCCGCCGACGTGAAGTACTCGTTCGAGCGCGCGGCGCGGGGCAAGCGCCCGTGGGTGTTCGAGAAGATCTCGGGCGCGCGGGAGTTCATCAAGGGCGCGGCCGGCGAGATCGCCGGCCTCCGCGTCGTGGACGGCCTGCGCGTCGAGCTCCGGCTCGACCGCCCGTTCGCGCCCTTCCTCCACCTGATGGCGTACGACGCCGCCGCGATCGTCCCGCGCGAGGAGGTCGAGGCCCGCGGGCCCGGCTTCGCGAGCCATCCGGTCGGCACCGGCGCGTTCCGCTTCGTGTCCTGGCGCCGCGACGACCAGGTCGTCCTGGAGCGGTTCCCCGGCCACTTCCGCGGGCCCGCGCACCTCGAGCGGATCGTGTTCCGGATCATCCCGGCGGAGATCACCCGCTTCAACGAGTACCGCGCCGGGCAGCTCGACCTGACCGACATCCCGACGGGCCAGTGCCGCTCGGTGCAGAGCGACGCCCAGCTCCGCGGCGAGGCCGCGGTCTGGCCGACGCTCGGCACCCACGGGCTCCGCTTCAACGTCGAGAAGCCGCCGTTCAACGACGCGCGCCTGCGCCGTGCGCTCGCGCACGCGCTCGACCCGACGCTCATCGTCGAGCGCCTGCTCGAGGGCTGCGTGCACCCGGCGCGCGGGATCCTGCCGCCGGCGCTGCCCGGCTACTCGCCCGCGATCCGGCGCCTGCCGCTCGACCGCGAGCGCGCCCGGCGGCTGCTCGCGGAGGCCGGCCACCCCGGCGGGCGCGGCCTCGGCCCGATCCCCTTCAACTTCAACACGAACGACCTGAACCAGCGCATCGCCGAGGTGCTGCAGGCGCAGCTGCGCGAGATCGGGATCGCGCTCGAGCTCAGACGGCTCGACTGGGCCGCGCACATCAAGGTCGTCGACGACGGCAGCGCGGTCTTCTTCCGGCAGGGCTGGATCGCGGACTACCCGGACCCCGAGAACTTCCTCACGGTCCTGTTCCACTCGCGCAACATCGGCGCCGCCGGCAACACTTCGCGCTACCGCAACCCCGCGGTGGACCGCCTGCTCGACGAGGGGGACGCGATGGCCACGGGCGCCGCGCGCTTCGCGCGCTACCACCAGGCCGAGCAGGCGATCGTGGACGACGCGGCCTGGATCTCGCTCTACCACTACTCGAGCCGCGCGCTCGTCAAGCGGCACGTGAAGGGGCTCGAGCGCTCCGCGCTCTCGTCCGCGCCCGAGTTCCTCGCGCCGCTGCGGAAGGTCTGGCTCGATCGCTGACCTCGGGCGCGCGCTCTGGGGGCGGCTGCTGGCGCTCGGGCCGGTGCTCTTCGGCATCACCCTGCTCGTGTTCCTCCTGAACGCCGTGGCGCTCGGCGACCCGGCGCGCGCCGCGATGGGCCAGCGCGCCGACCCCGCGGCGCTCGAGCGCCTGCGGCGCGACTACGCGCTCGACCGGCCGCTCGCGGTGCAGTACGCGACGTGGATCGGCCGGCTCGCCCGCGGCGACCTCGGGACGTCGTTCCGCGAGCAGCGCCCGGTCACCGAGGTGATCGCCGAGCGCCTGCCGGCGACCGTCCGCCTCGCCCTCGCCGCGACGCTCGTCGCGGTCGTCCTCGGCGTCGCCGCGGGCACGCTCGCGGCGGTGCGCCCGGGCTCCGTGCTCGACCACGCGCTCATGGGCGCGGCCGTCCTCGGCATCTCGACGCCCGTGTTCTGGCTCGGGATGATGCTCGCGCTCGTGTTCGCGGTCACCCTCGGGTGGCTGCCGGTCTCCGGGTACGGCGGCGGCTCGCTCGCGCACCTGGTCCTGCCCGCGCTGACGCTCGGCGCGCTCCACACCGGGACCGTCGCGCGCATGACGCGCGCGAGCCTGCTCGAGGTCGTGCGCCAGGACTACGTGCAGACGGCGCGCGCCAAGGGCCTGCCCGAGCGCGTCGTGCTCGGCAAGCACGCGCTCCGCAACGCGCTGATCCCCGTCGTCACCGTGATCGGCATCGGGCTCGCCGACCTGCTCGTGGGCGCGCCGCTGACCGAGACCGTGTTCGCGTGGCCCGGCCTCGGCCGTCTCCTCGTCGCCGCGGTCGGCCAGCGCGACCTGCCCGTCGTCATGGGCGCGGTCCTCGTCTTCGCGCTCGTGTACGTCGTCGGCAACCTGCTCGTGGACCTCGCGTACCTGCTGATCGACCCGCGGACGCGCCGTGCCGCGGCCTGACGCGCTCGGCCACCGCGGCCTGCTGGCCGGCGCCGCGCTCTTCGTCGTCTTCGCGGCGGCGTCGCTCGGCGCCCCGTGGCTGGCGCCGCACGACCCGCTCGGCCTCGCCGCGGGCGCCGGCGCCACGCTCGAGCGGCCGAGCGCCGCGCACCCGTTCGGGACCGACGCGCTCGGGCGCGACCTGCTCTCGCGCGTGCTCTGGGGCGGGCGCGTGTCGCTCGCCGTCGGGATCGGCGTCGAGGCGCTCACGGCGCTGTTCGGCTGCGCGGTCGGCCTCGTCGCGGGCTGGTACGGCGGCGCCGTCGACGCCGTGCTCATGCGGGTCACGGACGTCGTGATGGCGTTCCCGTCGCTCGTGCTCGCGATCGGCCTCATCGCCGTCTTCGAGCGCCCCGGCCTCGACAAGGTGGTCCTCGTGCTCGTCGCGCTCGGCTGGACGACGATCGCGCGGGTGGTCCGCGGCGCGGTGCTCGCGCTCAGGACCCGCGACCACGTCCAGGCGGCCCGCGCGCTCGGCGCGAGCAACCTCGCGATCATGACGCGCCACCTGCTGCCGAACGCGCTCGGGCCGCTCCTGGTCGCGGCCACGCTCGGCGTCGGCGGCAACATGGTCGCGGAGGCGGGGCTCTCGTTCCTCGGACTCGGCGCCCAGTCGCCGACGATCTCCTGGGGCGCGCTCCTCGCCGACGGCCAGTCCTTCCTCGCGAGCGCGCCGTGGGTGGCGGTCTTCCCGGGCGCGGCGCTCCTGCTGGCGGTGCTCGCGGTGAACCTGCTGGGCGACGGCCTCCGGGACGTCCTCGACCCGCGCTTCCGCGCGTAGGCCCCCGCCTACGGGGCGTCGGCGGCGCAGCGGAAGCCGATCAGGATGTGGCGGCTCGCGGGCGGTCGGCCGTGGCGGAACGCGGGGCGGCAGAGGCCGGCCTCGTCGTCCCACGCGCAGCTCTTGAGGACCCGGCGGCCGTCGGCGAGCGACGTCCCGGTCCACTGGAAGACGTTGCCGGCGGCGTCGAAGAGCCCCCAGGGGCTCGCGCCGGCGGGGTGCCGCCAGACCGGCGTCGTCCCGCCGGGGCCGCGCGCGGCGCTGTTGAGCCGGGAGGCGTCCCAGCGGCGTCCCCAGGGGTAGGGCCAGCCCGCGTCGCCGCGCGCCGCGCGCTCCCACTCCGCCTCGGTCGGCAGGCGCAGGCCCCGGCCGCGCCAGCCGCAGTACGCGCGGGCGTCGTCGGCGGAGACGAGCACGACGGGGTGGTCCGCGCGGTCCGGGGGGGGCCGGCCGTCGCGCCAGAGGTAGGGCGTCACTTCCTGCGCGTAGTCGTGGACGAGGAAGCCCTGGGCCCGGTACTCGGCCTCCGTGATCCCGGGCGGCCGGTGCCCGGTCGCGGCGACGAAGGCGGCGTAGTCCGCCTGCGTGACGAGAAAGCGGTCGACGCAGACCGCGGGCAGGACGACGCGGCGGCGGGGGAGCTCGGCGTCGAACCAGCGGGCCGCCCGCACCGAAGGGCTCGCCCGCGCGTACGCGAGGCGCCGCTCGGCGGGGTCGCTGCCCATCCAGAACGGCCCGGCGGGGACGTGGACCATGCGGTCCGGGTCGGGGCACCCGGAGACGGCGAGCGCGACGGTGACGAGCAGCCCGGTGAGCGTGGGCCGATGGTACCATCGGAGGCGTTCATGCCGTCCATCGCCGAAACCGCCGTCGAGATGATCGAGTGGGTGTTCCCCGAGCACGCGGGCGCGCCGGGTCAGATCCACGGCGGCCGCATGATGGAGTGGATCACGAAGGCGGGCACGATGGCCGCGGCGCGCGTGGCGCGCGGCACCGTCCTGCTCGGCGCCACGGACGACATCGACTTCCTCCACTCGGTGCGGGTGGGCGAGATCGCGATCCTGCGCGCCCAGGTCGAGTACGTCGGCACCAGCTCGCTCGAGGTCGGCGTGCGGGTCTGGGCCGAGAACGTGGCGACCGGCGAGCGCGCCGTCACGCTGAACTCGCACCTCGTGTTCGTCAAGGTCGGCGACGACCTGCGGCCGCGGCCGGTCCCGGCGCGCATCGAGCCGCGCGACGCGGCGGAGGCGGCGCTGGCCGAGGCCGCCCGCGCGCGGCGCGCGCAGCGGCTCGCGCGCCTCGCCGACAAGGCCGCGCGCCGCGAGGGCGAGGCCGACGACCCGGCCGACGTGGACCCGGCGTGGCGCTTCGGGTCCACCCGGAGCGTGCTCCCGGAGGACGCGCTCTTCGGCACCACGATGTTCGTCGGCAAGATGCTGATGGCGCTCGACGAGGCGGGCGGCATCCTGTCGATGCGCTACTGCCGGGGGTTCGTGATGACGGCGTGCGTGGACGCGATGGACTTCTACTCGCCGATCTTCACGCACGAGGTCGTCACGTTCAAGGCGGGGCTCAACCACGTCGGCACCTCGTCGCTCGAGGTTGGCGTGAAGGTCCTCGCCGAGGTACCGTGGACCGGGGAGGTCCGCCACGCCTGCTCGGCGTTCCTCACGTTCGTGCACCTGGGAACGGATCTCCGGCCGCGCCCGTGTCCGCCGTTCACGCCCACGACCGCGGACGCGCGGCGGCGCTGGGAGGCGGCCCTCGGGCGGCGTGCGCGGCGGCTCGAGCGCGTGAAGCGCCTGAAAGCGACGGTGGCGGACGCAGCAGTGAAATGATCGGAGGCTAAGGCGATGTCAGGGCATTCCCGGTGGTCGCAGATCAAGCGCAAGAAGGGCAAGGCGGACGTCGAGCGGGGGCGGCTCTTCTCGAAGATCCTCCGCGAGATCACGGTCGCCGCCCGGAACGGGGGCGGGGACCCCAAGGCGAACATGCGCCTCAAGGCCGCGATCGAGGCGGCCAAGGAGGCGAACATGCCCCAGGACAACATCAAGCGGGCGATCCAGAAGGGCACCGGGGAGCTGCCCGGCGAGTCGTACGAGGAGATCACCTACGAGGGCTACGCGCCCGGCGGCGTCGCCGTCCTGATCCAGGTCCTCACGGACAACCGGAACCGCACCGGCCCCGAGGTCCGGCACGTGTTCGAGAAGCAGGGGGGCAACATGGGCTCGGCCGGCGCCGTGGCCTGGATGTTCGAGCGCACGGGGGTCATCCACGTGGACGCCGGGAAGATCGGCGAGGACGACCTCCTGGCCAAGGCCCTCGACGCGGGCGCCACGGACATGCGGCGCGCCGAAAAAGTTTTCGAGATCACCACCGCCCCTGCTGAAATGGATGCGGTGCGGGAGGCGCTGATGGCGGCCGGCGCGCCCGTGCTCGAGGCCCGGGTGACCTTCATGCCGAAGTCGACGGTGCGGGTCGAGAGCAAGGACGCGGCCAGCGTGCTGCGCCTGATCGAGGCGCTGGAGGAGTTGGACGACGTCCAGTCCGTGTTCGCCAATTACGACATTCCCGACGAGGTCCTCGAGGCCATCGCGGCTGCCTAGCGGGCTGCGTGTCCTCGGCATCGATCCCGGGCTGCTCGAGACGGGCTGGGCCCTCATCGAGCCGGGCCCGGCCGGGGTGGTCGTCCTCGACACCGGGGTGATCGCGACGGGCTCGGACGCCCCGCTCGAGGAGCGGGTCCTCGTCATCTACGACGGCGTCTCGGACGTCCTCGCGCGGCACGCGCCCGCGCACCTCGTCATCGAGGACCTCTACGCGGAGTACAAGTTCCCCCGCACGGCGCTCCTCATGGCGCACGCCCGCGGCGTCGTCTGCCTGGCCGCGCGCCAGCACGGCGCGGACGTGCTCGCGCTGGCGCCCGCCGAGGTCAAGCGCGCGGTCACGGCCAACGGCGCGGCGTCCAAGGAGCAGGTCCAGCAGGCCGTGCGCCGCATCCTGCGCCTCGAGGCGCTCCCCCGGCCCTCGCACGTCGCCGACGCGCTCGCGCTCGCGATCACGGGCTACCTGCGCCTCGGGGGGCCGATGCGGTGATCGCCACCCTCACGGGCGTGGTGCGGCGGAAGCTGGAGGACCGGATCGTCCTCGAGGTGGGCGGCGTCGGCTACGAGGTCTTCCTGCCGCCGCTCGCGCTGCGCCAGCTCGAGGGCGTGGCCGCGGCGGGGGACAAGGCGAGCGAGCTGTCGCTGGTCATCTACTACCACGCCACGCGCGACCAGCCGCGGCCCGTCCTGATCGGCTTCACCTCCGACCTCGACAAGGAGTTCTTCGAGCGCCTCGTCACCGTGAAGGACATCGGGCCCATGGTGGCCGCGCGGGCGCTCGCCGCGCCGGTGGCCGAGCTGGCCGCGGCGATCGCGCGGCAGGACGAGAAGTACCTGCGCGCCCTGCCCGGCATCGGCCCGCAGAAGGCCAAGAACATCGTCGCCCAGCTCCAGAGCAAGGTGGCGAAGTTCGCGCTCGCGCGCGAGGGCGCGCCCGTCGAGCCGGTCGGCGTGTCGGCGGCGCCCACGGGCGCCGACGGCCTGCGCGAGCTGGTCTGGGAGATCCTGGTCAAGCAGCTCGGCCATCGGCCGTCCGAGGCGTCCCAGCTCATCACCGACGCGCTCCGCCGGCGGCCGGCGATCGCGACGCCGGAGGAGCTGTTCGACGAGATCTACCGCGGGGAGACGCGGTGAGCGCGGCGGCGGCGCCCGACGAGGGGCGGATCCTCAGCCGGGTGGCCGCGCCCGAGGAGGCGCAGTTCGAGCGCCAGCTCCGGCCGCGGACGTTCGAGGAGTACGTCGGCCAGGAGCAGGCGGTGGCGAGCCTGCGCGTGTCGGTGGAGGCCGCGAAGCTCCGCGGCGAGTGCGTGGACCACGTGCTGCTCTACGGCCCGCCGGGCCTCGGCAAGACGACGCTCGCCGGGATCCTCGCCAACGAGATGGCCTCGAACCTGGTCCCCACGTCGGGGCCGGCCATCGAGCGCGGGGCCGAGCTCATGGGCATCCTGACGAACCTCGTCGCGCGCGACGTCCTCTTCATCGACGAGGTCCACCGGCTGCCGCGCGTGGTCGAGGAGCTCCTGTACCCGGCGATGGAGGACTTCGCGGTCAACTTCGTCATCGACAAGGGGATGCACGCGCGCACGCTCAAGTACGCCCTGCACCCGTTCACGCTGGTCGCGGCGACGACGCGGCCCGGCATGCTCTCGGCGCCGCTCCGCGAGCGGTTCGGCATCTTCCACCACCTCGACTTCTACTCGGAGGCCGAGCTGACGCGCATCGTGACGCGCTCGGCCGCGATCCTCGAGACGCCGATCGACGCGCCCGGCGCGCGCGAGCTCGCGCGCCGGGCGCGCGGCACGCCGCGGATCGTGAACCGCCTGCTGCGGCGCGTGCGCGACTACGCGCAGGTCAAGGGCCAGGGGCGGATCGTCGAGGCCATCGCCCGCCAGGCCCTCGACAGCGAGGGGGTGGACGCGCGCGGGCTCGACCGCCTCGACCGGCGGTTCCTCGGCGCGATCGTGGACCAGTACGGCGGCGGCCCGGTGGGGATCGAGGCGGTCGCGGCGACGATCAACGACGACGCCGACACGCTCGCGGAGATGGTGGAGCCGTACCTGCTGAAGATCGGCTTCGTCGTGCGCGCGCCGAACGGCCGGCGCGCGACCCGCGAGGCGTACCAGCACCTGGGCAAGCAGCCCCCGGCGGGCGCGCCCGGGCAGCCGGGGCTCTTCGAGTGAGGCCGCGCCTGGGGGTCTTCGGGCGCCGATGAGGCCCCGCGCGTGCGGCGTCCTCGCGCTGCTGCTCGCGCTCCCGGGCGCGGCGGCGGCCTCGGGCACGATCCGCGTGGCCATCGTCGAGAGCGCGCGAACCGCGGACCTCTCCGGGAGCCGGATCGAGGTGACCGAGGTCGGCGGCTGCGCGGGCTGCGCGGCGCGCACGTGGCGCGCGGACACGGTCCACGCGCGGGTGCGCGGCGCGGCCGTCGAGGTGGACGGCCGCCGCGCCGGCGCCTTCCGGCTCGTGAGCGAGCGGCCGATCCGGCTGAACGGCCGCGAGTACCCGGGCCACCTGGAGCTCGTCCGGAACGGCGACGGGCTCGCGGTCGTCAACGAGCTGCCGCTCGAGGACTACCTGGTCGGCGTGCTCCGCGCGGAGTCCAACGAGCGCTGGCCGATCGAGGCGCTCCGCGCGCAGGCGATCGTCGCGCGCACCTACGCCGCGTACCACCGCCAGCTCAACGCGGGCAAGCCCTACCACATCGTCGCGTCCACCGCGCACCAGCAGTACGCCGGACGCGTGCCCGCCGCCTCGCCGGTCTGGGAGGCCGTGCGCAGCACCGCGGGGCAGGTGCTGCTGTGGGAGGGCGAGCTGTTCCCGGCCTTCTACCACACCGAGAGCGGCGGCTACACGGAGGATCCGCGCACGGTCTTCGCCGCCCGCAACATGCCGGCGCTCCGGCCGGTCCGCGACGAGTTCGCCGGCGGCTCGCCCCACTACGCCTGGAGCCTCGACGTGCGTCTCGCCGACCTCGGCGCCGCCCTCCGGCGCGCCGGCTACGACATCGGCACCGCGACCGCGGTCGAGATCGTCGAGCGCACGCCCTCGCTGCGCGCGGCCTGGGTCCTCGTCCACGGCACGCGCGGGAGCGCGCGCCTGCGCGGCAACGACTTCCGCCGGATCCTCGGGTACGACACGTTCAGGTCCACCCTGTTCGCCGTCGCGGTGGACGGCCGCGTCGCGCACTTCGCCGGGCGGGGCTGGGGCCACGGCGTCGGCATGTCCCAGTGGGGCGCCAAGGGGATGGCCGAGCAGGGGCACCGGGCGCACGAGATCCTCGAGTACTACTACCCGGGCACGACATTCGGGACGCTCGACGCGCGCACGGCCCGGTGACGCTCGCCTGGGCGGACTTCGAGCAGGTGGACATGCGCGTCGGCGTCGTCGCCGACGCGCAGGAGTTCCCCGAGGCCCGCCGCCCCGCCTACCGCCTCTGGATCGACTTCGGCCCGCTCGGCGTCAAGCGCTCGAGCGCGCAGATCACGCACCGCTACCGGCCGGCGGACCTGATCGGCCGTTCCGTCGTCGCGGTCGTGAACTTCCCGCCCAAGCGGATCGGCCCGTTCGTCTCCGAGGTGCTGGTGCTCGGCGCCTGGAACGACGCCGGCGAGGTCATCCTCCTGCACCCCGACGCCCCCGTCGCGCCCGGCTCGAAGATCGGCTAAGCTCCTCGCGGTCCACGCGAGGGAAGACCCCACGCAGGAAACGGAGGCCAGCGATGCGGAGCAAGCCGTGTCTCACGCTCGAGGACGTCCGGAAGCTCGCCACGGCCTGCGAGGCCGAGGCCGCGCGCAACAAGTGGATCGTCACGGTCGCGATCGTGGACGACGCCGGCTACCTCCTCCACCTCCAGCGCATGGACGGCGCCGGGCCGATCACCGTGGAGGCGGCGACGCAGAAGGCCCGGACGGCGGCGCTCTCGCGCCGCCCGAGCCGGTTCTGGGAGGAGCGGGTGAAGGAGCGGCCGGTGTTCCTGAAGTTCCCCGACAACTCCGGTTCTGGGAGGAGCGGGTGAAGGAGCGGCCGGTGTTCCTGAAGTTCCCCGACAACT
>MGCF01000034.1:1257-40045 GCA_001788495.1 Candidatus Rokubacteria bacterium RIFCSPLOWO2_02_FULL_73_56 | reverse complement strand
CGCGCCGGCCGCGCGCGTCTGGAGCCACGCCCAGTGGTAGACCGTGTCCACCGCGAGCGGCACGACCTGCAGCGTGACCACGCAGGCGACCACCGCCCCGACGAGGCGCCGGCTCTCGGCGCCCGCGGGCACGCGCACGAGCCCGAGCAGCGCCACGCCCAGCACGACGAGCGGGCCCGCGACGTAGCGCGGCTCGACGTGGATCAGCAGGTAGCCCGCGAGCGGCGCCGCGCCGAGCGCCAGCAGCACGCCCTCGCGCCGGCGCCAGGCGCCCGCGCGCCGGCCGCCGAGCAGCGCGAAGAGGACGACCAGGCCGACCGCGAGCGGCAGGAGCCGGAGGCCCAGCCGCGCGTAGGCGCGCACGCCGCGCGCGACGGCGCGGAGCTGGTCGGCCGCGTCGAGCCGCACCGGGGCGCCGCGGTGCCAGTAGGCGGGGTCGTACCAGATCGTCAGCGTCCCGCCGGCCGGTCCCGCGAGCTCGAACGTCGCCGGCGCGTCGAGCAGGCGCCGCGGCGGGTGGGCGAGCGGCCACGGGGCCGGGCGCGCGCCCGGGTACGAGAGGAAGGGCGCGTGGTACTCGCGGTCCACGAGCCAGAGGTAGTTGAGCCGCGCGTTCTCGCCGAGCGTCGGCCGGCCGGCGACCGACGACATCGCGGCGATCCACGGCGTCGCGACGAGCGCGAAGGCCGCGAGCGCGGCCGCCACGCGCGGCCACGCGCGCCGGCCGCCGCCCGCCGCGACGGCGGTCAGCACGAGCGCGAGCGCCGCCACGGGCAGCATCACGGCCTTCGCGAGGTAGCCGAGGCCGAGCAGCGCCCCGAGCGCCGCGGCCGCGGCGGGGCCCGCGCCGTCGGCGAGCCGGCAGAGCAGGCCCGCGGCCAGCAGCACGACGGCCAGGACCAGCATGTCGGGGGTCACCTGGCGAAGGGTGACGAAGCCGAGCGCGCCGACCAGGAACAGCGCGTGCCCCCACACCGTGCGCGCCGTCTCGGACGGCCCGGCCTCCCCGCCCGCCGCCGGACGCGGCGCCGAGCTGCGCAGGAAGAACTCGAGGCTCGCGAGCGCGCCGAGGTAGAGCAGGACGTTCAGCGCGTGGACGAGCGGGAACTCGGCGCGGGCCGACGGCCCGACGAGCGCCAGCACCGCCGCGAGCAGCCAGGAGTAGAGCGGCGACCAGTAGAGGCTCACCGCCTGCGGGACGTCGCCGCGGCGCCAGGCGTCGGCGAGGTCGAGGTACGACACGCCGTCGGGGTTCATGTCGTGGCGGGAGGCGTACGCGGCGAGCACGCCGAGCGCGCACGCGACGAGCCAGCAGGCGAGCCGGAGACGCCGGAGCCGCGCCGCGCCGCTCACGCCGCCTAGAGCTTCAGGGACTTGAGGTAGGCGCGGAAGGCGTCGGCGAGGTCGGGGCGCGCGAGCGCGAACTCGACGGTGGCTTTCAGGAACCCGAGCTTGTCACCCGTGTCGTAGCGGCGCCCCTCGAACTCGAGCGCGTACATCGGGCGCCGCGCGCGCAGGCTCCGGAGCGCGTCCGTGAGCTGGATCTCGCCCCGCGTGTCCGCCGCGGTCTGCGCCAGCAGCTCGAAGACGTCGGGCGTGAGCACGTAGCGGCCGATGATCGCGAGGTCCGACGGCGCCTCGTGAGGCCGCGGCTTCTCGACGAGGTCGAGGACCTCGTGCACGCCGCCCCCGAGCGGCCGGGTCGCGACCACGCCGTACTGCCCGAGCCGCTCGCGCGGGATGCGCTCGACGGCGAGCACGGGCCCGCCGTGGCGCGCGAACACGTCGAGGAGCTGGCGCATGCACGGCGTCGCGGCGCCGCCGATGATGTCGTCGCCGAGGAAGACGGCGAACGGCTCGTCGCCCACGAGCGGGCGCGCGCACAGGATCGCGTGGCCGAGGCCGAGCGGCTCCTTCTGCCGGACGTAGGACACCGACGCGAGCTCGGAGATCGTCTTGATCTGGGCGAGCTCGTCCACCTTGCCGCGGTCGTTCAGGTAGTACTCGAGCTCGAAGGAGCCGTCGAAGTGGTCCTCGATCGCGCGCTTGCCGCGGCCGGTGACGATGATGATCTCGCTGAGCCCCGACGCGACCGCCTCCTCGACGACGTACTGGATCATCGGCTTGTCGACGAGCGGCAGCATCTCCTTCGGCTGCGCCTTCGTCGCGGGCAGGAAGCGCGTGCCGAGCCCCGCGGCGGGGAACACCGCCTTGCGCACGATCATGGGCCCATCATACTCCGGGCACGCCGCCAGCGGATCAGCCCGAACGCGACCACCCAGGTCGTCGCCGCGGCGAGGACGCCGACGACCGTCGTGCCGACGACGAGCGCGAGCGACACCCCGCGGAGCAGCGCGAGGGTCTCCGTCCACGAGACGCGGCCCGACGCGGCGAGGCGGGCGGCCGCCTCGACGGCCGCGCGGCCCTGGTCGCCCGGCACGAGCATGCCGCCGACCCACAGCGCCGCGCCGTACACGAGCGGCGCGAACCACGGCAGGTTGAGCCAGCAGCCGGCCACGGTCGCGGCGCGGTTCAGCCGGAACAGCGTCGCCGCCGCGAGCGAGAGCACGGTCTGCAGCCCCCAGAACGGCGTGCAGCTGATGAAGACGCCCGTCGCCAGCGCGAGCGCGACGCGCCACGGCGCGTCGTCGAGCCGCAGGATCGCGCGCAGCGACGGCCTCACCGCGGGGGCCGGGCGCGCCCGACGCCCTCCAGCACCGCGACGATCGCGAGCACGCACGCCGCCTGCACGAGCGCGATCACGGCCTCGCGGGGCGTGGCGTCCTTCAGCAGGGTCGCCGACAGGCCGAGCGTCGACGCGATGAAGAAGATCAGGAGCACGCTCTGCTTCCGGGTGAGCCCGAGGGCCTCGAACCGGTGGTGGATGTGGTCCTTGCCCGTGTACGCGAGCCACTCGGAGAAGGTGTGCACCCGCCCGGTCGCGACCCGGACGACGCCGACGAACGCGATGTCGAAGAGCGGCACGCCGAGGATGAGCATGGGCGTGAAGAGCGCGATCAGCGGGTCGTTCGCGGCCCACTCCCCCATCACCGCGAGCCCCGCGAGCGTGAAGCCGATGAACGAGGCGCCCCCGTCGCCGAGGAAGATCCGCGCGGGCCCCCGCCGGAAGTTGTACGGCAGGAACCCCAGGCACGCGCCGAGGAGCGCCGCCGACAGGAACATGAGGTAGCGCTGCCCGGCCTGCAGCGCGGCGACGCTGAAGAAGATCCCGGCGACGACCCCGAGGCCCGCGGCGAGCCCGTCCATGCCGTCGAGGAACTGGATCGCGTTGGTCACCGTGAGGAACCACAGGACGGTGAGGACCACGTTGAGCCAGGCGGCCCCCGGGATCCAGTGCGGCACGATGTTGAGCACGACCCCGTACGCGATCGCGACGGCGGCCGCGCCGATCTGCCCGAGCAGCTTGAGCCGTGCGGGCAGGTCCGTGACGTCGTCGAGGATGCCGACCGCGACCACGAGCGTCGCGCCGACCGCCACCCCCTTGAGGCTCCGCGAGAAGTCGAAGTTGAGCAGCACCGTGGCCGCGAAGGCGCCGTACACGGCGGCGCCGCCGAGCAGCGGCGTCGCGACCTCGTGTACCTTGCGCGCGGCCGGCAGGTCGAGCACGCCCCAGCGGAGCGCGACGGCGCGGACGAGCGGCACCGCGAAGAGCGCGAGCGCGCACGCGAGCGCCACCAGGTAGAGCCACTCCAGGCGCGCCCCGCGGAAGGCGCGCCAGACCGGCGTGAGCAGGAGCGCGACGACGAGGGCGAGGCGCAGGAGCGTCGCCGTCACGCGCCCACCGCCTCGGCGAGCGCCGCCGCCACCGCGTCCACCTCCGCGTCGCTCAGGCGCGGGTAGCAGGGCAGCGACAGGCACCGCGCCCAGAGCCGCTCGGCCTCGGGGTAGCCGCCGAGACCGAGGGCCCTGTGGATCGGGCGGAACACCGGCCGGCGCGCGGCGACGCCGCGCCGCGCGAGGTGCTCGAGCACGGGCGTGAGCGGGCGCTCCACGGTCACGACGAACCGGTGGTGGACGTGGCGCGCGCCCGCGTCGGGCGGCAGCCCGAGCCCCGGCAGGCCGCCGAGCGCGGCGCGGTAGCGGGCCGCGATCGCCCGCCGGCGCGCGAGGAAGGCGTCGAGCCGCCGGAGCTGCGCGCGCCCGAGCGCCGCCTGCATGTCGGTCATCTTGTAGTTGAAGCGGGGCCGGAGGTCCTCGCGCTCGTCGTAGTCGCGCGCGTCGCGCGCGCGGGCGACACGCGCCGCCGGGCCCGCGACCGCGCCCCCCTCACCGGTCGTGAGGAGCTTGGTCGCGTAGAAGGAGCCGACCGCCGCCGCGCCGCGCGCGCCCACCGGCCGGCCGCCCGCCCGCGCCCCCAGCGCCTGGGCGCAGTCCTCCACGACGGGCACGCCGAGCGCGAGGAAGGCGTCGACGTCCGCGGCGAGGCCGAAGGCGTGGACGACGACGACGGCGCGCGTGCGCGGCGTGCGCCGGCGCGCCGCGTCGGCGGGCGCGAGCGAGAGCGTCTCCGCGTCGGCGTCGGCGAGCACGGGGGTCGCCCCGCACCGCGTGACCGCGTGCCAGAGCGCGTCGCACGCGAACGTGGGCACGATGACCTCCTGCCCGGGCCCGACGTCGAGCGCGCGCAGCGCCAGCTCGAGCGCCGCGCTGCCCGAGCTCACGGCCGCGGCGGCGGGCGCGCCGAACCACGGAGCCAGCTCGCGCTCGAAGGCCTCGACCTCCGGCCCCTGCGCGAGCTGGCCGCTCCGCACCACGCGCGCCACCTCGCGCGCGTCGTCCTCGTCGAGCGTGGGCCGGGAGTGCGCGATCAAAGATTCAGCAGCAGCCGGACCGACTGGAAGGCTTCCGCGTACTTGACCCGCGCCTGGATCCCGCGGAAGTTCGCGCACGAGCGCGCCAGCTCCAGGATCGTCAGGTCCTCGATGTTGGTCTTGGTCACCTGGGAGCGGTGCGCCTCCAGGCAGGCGAGCTTGAGGTCGAGCACGTCGGCGATGTCCGTGGAGCAGTTCGGCGCGAAGTTCTGCGTCGACGGCCCCTCGTAGAAGAGGAAGTTGGGGACGTAGCGCGTCGCCGACGACGCGCACTGCGCGAGGTGCCGGTGGTCCTGGTGCGTGTCGTCGGGCGAGTTGACGAAGATCATGCGCGGCGCGACCTGCTGGATGGCCGTCTCGAGCCGCGCGATCAGCTCGCGGCTCAGCGGCACCTCGGTGTCGAGGTAGCCGCCCCAGAACACCTCGCGCACGCCGAGGATGCGCGCCGCCTCGTCCTGCTCGCGGCGGCGCACCGCCCCGTCGCCGCCGCGCGCGCCGTCCGAGGCGACGAACATGTAGACGTCGTGCCCCTTGCGGGCGTACTTGGCGAGCATGCCGCCGCAGCCGTACTCGATGTCGTCGGGGTGCGCGCCGATCGCGAGGATGTTCATTCAGGTCGACTCAGGACAGGAGCCGCGCCCACGAGTTGCCTCCACCGAGGATGGAGAGGGCGTCATCGCCGTGCGTCAATAATAAGTCAAGGGCCGAGAGAAACGGTACGAATTCCCCGTGCGCCTGCGCGTAGACCGGGTGCGCGTACGCCTGGGCGAGGACGGCGATGCCCGCGGCCCGGAAGCGCTCGAGGTCCAGGTAGGCGGCGCCGTCGCGCCCCGCGAGGTAGGTGTCCGCGCCGACGGCGCGGCAGAGCTCGACGAGGCGGTCCGTCGGGTCGGTCGCCGCGGCGCCGAGCTCGGACGCGAGCCGCGTCGGCGTCCGGATCCCGCACGCGTCCGCGAGCAGGCGGGCGCTCGCCACGGCGAGCGGCGCCAGCCGCTCCCACGCGGGGGCGTAGAGCGCGCCGAGCGCCTCGCGGTGGCGGCCGAGGTACGGCGCCGCCGCGTACGCCTCCTCGACCGCGCGCAGGTGGCGCGCGCGCCACGGCTGCGCGGTGTCGATCGTCACGTCGCGGATCGCGGTCCCCAGGCGCGCGTGCACGGGCACGGTGAGCCACCGGGGGCCCTGCGCGGTCTTGATGCGGTTGCGGTTCTGCCAGCCGTGCTTCTCGTACTGGACCGTGTCGAGGAAGACGAGGAGGTCCGCGGCGGCCCACTTGGCGAGGTAGCCGAGCCACGGCAGGTAGTGCGGCTGGTGGATCGCGACCTTCACGGCTGCCGCACGAAGAGGGGGTTGGTGAGCAGCCGGTGCGGGACCGGGCCGCGCGCGTCGAAGCGGAAGTACGCGGGCGCCCCGTCGAACACCTCGCGGTGCACCACCCGGAGCGGCGGCGGGCCCGACCAGGCGCCGACGACCGTGCCGTTCCGGACGAGCGTCGCGCGGACCGGCGCCGACCCCGCGCCCTCGGCCTCGACGGCCAGGCGCACCTCGAGCGGCGTGCCGGCGGCGGCGCGCAGGGTCTCGCCGGACGTCGCCGCGGCGCCGCCGCCGCGCACGGCGAACTCGCCGAGCACGAGGCCCGCCGCGGGCACGCGCTGGAGCGCGTACATGCGCCCGTGCGCGAGCGCGTCGAGGAGGCCGCGCGCCGAGCGCTCCGCCACGAGGAAGACCGTCTGGATCGCGCCCAGGCGCTTGCCGGCCGAGAACCCGTGGAACCCCGCCTCGCCGAGCGCCCACGCGGGCCGGCTCCGCTCCCCGGCCGCGTACTCGCCGAGCAGGCGGTCCCAGCGCTCGCCGGGGCGCTCGAAGCGCGTCGTGTCCTCGTAGACCGCGCCGAACGCGGTCCAGCGCGCGGTGCGCAGCAGGTCGTCGCCGTACGGCTCCGTCCGCCACGTCACGCGCACGGGCCCGACCCCCTGCTCGCCCTCGTCGCGCGCCTCGGGCAGCGACCAGACCGTGACGCCGCGGTGCCGCTCGACCCACGTGATCAGCGCCTGGTGCGGGGCCAGGCCGAGGGCCGCGTACGGCGGGTACGGGTCGGCGGTGAACGGCCACCCCCGCACGAGCGCCGCGACGCCGAGCGCGCAGAGGGCGCCGCCCGCGAGCCAGCGGCGCCGCCGGACCAGCACGACCGCGTGCCCGAGGCGCCGCAGGCGCCGGCGCCGCCGCAGGAGCAGGACGAGCCCGGGGAGCACCAGCAGCACGGGCAGCGCGTCCAGAACGGACTGCGCGGAGTAGACGCCCGGCCGCCGGTTGTGCACGACCGGCAGCGCCGCGAGCGTCGCCGGGTCGGTGAGACCGAACACGAGCAGGTTCTTCTGGGTGTCGTGGAGCGCGAGCTCGAGCGCGAGCGGCGAGCCGGCCCAGTGATAGTGCGGCGCCACCTCGACGCCCGGGACGAGGAGGACCCGCGGGTTCTTCGCCTGCGCGGCGCGGACGCGGGCGAGATAGCTCGCGGCGCCCGCGTCGAGCACCGAGCGCTCCTCGCGCACGACGCGCGTGAGGGCGCGGAAGGGGAACAGGCCGTACTCGACGCGGAGCTGGAAGTTCTCGGCGAGCAGCAGCGCGCCGATCCCCTGGCGCTCGGCCGCCGCGGCCAGCTCCTCGAGCGGGAGGTCGCCGGTCGAGACGTCGGAGTGGACGTGGACCACGGCGGGCAGGCGCTCGAGCGCGCCGGCCGGCGCGGCGGGCGCGCACGCGAGGACCAGGGCGAGCAGCGCGCGCCGCCTCACGCGAGCCCCTTCGCGCGCGCGAGCGCGTCGTAGACCGCGCGCATGCGGGCGAGCGCGACCTCGCTCGAGAACGCCTCGGCGCGGACGACCGCCGCGCGCCCGAGCGTCTCGCGCAGCCGCGCGTCCCGGCCGAGCCCCGCCAGCGCCGCGGCGAGCGCGTCCGCGTCGCCCGGGGGCACGAGGCGTCCGCACCCGCCGTCCTCGACGACCGCCGGGATCCCGCCCACGGCGGTCGCGACGACCGGGAGCCCGAGCGCCATCGCCTCGACGAGCGCGCGGCCCATCCCCTCGTTGCGCGAGGGCGCGGCGAGCACGTCCGCCGCCGCCAGGTGCGCGGCGACCTCGGGCGTCGCGCCGGTCACGTGGAGGCGCGCGGCGACGCCGAGCGCCCGCGCGCGCGCCTCGAGCGCCGCGCGCTCGGGCCCGTCGCCGACGAGCAGCACGCGTGCGGACGGCACCTCGGCCGCGAGCCGCGGGAGCGCCTCGACGAGGAGGTCGAAGCCCTTGACGGGCACGAGCCGCCCGAGCCCCGCGACGACGTAGGCGTCCGGCGCGAGCCCGAGCCGCGCGCGCGCCGCCGCGCGCGGGGGCGCCGCCGCGCGCAGCGCGGCCGTCGGCACCCCGCTCGGCACCGTCGCGTACTGCCCGGGGCGGCCGATGCCCCGCGCCAGGTGCTCCGCGGTGCCGCGCTCGGTCAGCGTGACGATCCGGTCCGTCCAGCGCGCGGCCCGGCGCTCGAGCGCCACGTAGAGCGCCGTGCGCGGGGCGCCCCAGTACCCGTAGAAGACGTGGCCGTGCGGCTGGTGGATCACCGCCGGCACGCGCGCCAGGCGCGCCGCCAGCCGGCCGAGAAAGCCCGCCTTCGAGGTGTGCGTGTGGACGATCCGGGGCCGCTCGCGCCGCATCAGCGCCGTGAGCTGGCGGAGCGCGGCCAGGTCCCGGAGCGGCCGCACCTCGCGGCCGAGCGCGGGCACGTCCACGACGCGGCAGCCGCGCCGGCGCGCGTCGTCCACGACCGCGGCCTCCGACTCCGCGAGGCCGACGGCGAGCGCGCCCGCGTACCCCGCGGAGGCGAGGCCGACCACGGTGGCGAGCGTGTTCTCGGAGGAGCCGCCGAGCGTGAGCCGCGTGATCACGTGCAGCACGCGGATCACCGCGCGAGCTCCGCGAGCGTCGCCTCGAGGCCGTCCACCGCGCGCTCCCACGAGTACGAGGTCTCGGCGAGGCGGCGGCACGCCGCGCGGAGCGTGCGCGCGCCCTCGGGGTCGCGCGCGGCCCGCTCGAGGAACGCGGTGAGGCCGCGCGCGATCGCCGCCGGGGAGGCGTCCTCGAAGAGCGGCGACGGCGTGAGGGCGCCCAGGATCTCCGGCGTGGCGCCGACCGGCGTGCCGAGCACGGGCGTCCCCGAGGCGAGCGCCTCGACGGTGACGAGGCCGAACCCCTCGAGCGCGCGCGTCGGCAGCACGAAGACGTCGGCGGCCTGGTACCAGCGCGGGAGCTCCGCGTCGGCGACGAAGCCGAGGAAGCGCACGTGCGCGCCGAGGTCGAGGGACGCGACGAGCCGCTCGAGCTCGCCGCGGAGCGAGCCCGTCCCGCCGAGGAGCAGGAGCACGTCGGGCACGGCCCGGCGCACCTCGGCGAGTGCGGCGAGCAGCGCGTCGAGCCCCATGCGCGATTCCAGGTTGCGGAGCGTGAGCACGAGCGGGCGCCCGTCGGGCAGGCCGAGCGCGCGACGCGCCTCCGCGCGGTCGGCGGCCGGCCGGAAGCGCTCGGTGTCCACCCCCCCCGGGATCCGCACGATGCGCGCGGCGGGGACGCCGTAGAGCCGCCGCAGGAGGTCCGCCGAGAACGCGCTGAGCACGTGGACGCGCGTCGCCCGGCGCACGCACAGGCACTCGAGCGCCCAGAGCACCGCCATCCCGAGCCGCCCGGCCGCGCCGCCGCGGTGCAGCCGGCTCGTGCCCCGCCGGAGGCGGTACTCGAGCGGCGCCGGCGAGTGGAACGTGTAGAGCGAGGGCAGCCCGCGGCCCGCCGGCGAGCGGAGCACGCCGACGCCCGAGAGCGGCTGGTGCAGGTGGAGGACGTCGGCGCCGGCCGCCGCGAGCTCCCGCCCCGCCGCGGCGCGCGCGCCGCGGATCGAGCTCAGCATGAAGCGGCCGAGCGAGCGCCGGTCGGCGGGGAACTCGACGACCCGCACGCCGTCGCGGCTCGTCGCCGCCGCCGCGCCGTCGGCGGCGCGGCTCACGACCGACACGCGGTGGCCGCGCCGCGCGAGCCGCGCGGCCTGCTCCCAGAGGACGCGCTCGCCGCCCCCGGCGACCCGGAGGGGCGAGACGTCGGAGACCACGAGGATGCGGAGCCCCGCGCCTATGCGCGCCTCACCGGAGCGACCACGCGCCGCGCGCGTCGAGGTGCGCGCGCATCCAGAGCTCGAGGACCATCAGCGTCCACAGGCGGTCGCCGTGGGCGCGGGCGCCGCTCGCGTGCTCCCGGCGCAGGCGCTCGACCGCCGCGGGCGCGAAGAGGCCCCGCGCGCGGACGCGCGCCGGCGCCAGCAGGTCGTCGGCGAGCGGCGCCAGCGGGCCGCGCAGCCACCGGCCGAGCGGGACGCCGAAGCCCTGCTTCGCGTGCGCGAGCACGGCGGGCGGCAGCACGGCGGCGAACGCCCGCCGGAGCAGCGTCTTGGTCGCGACCCGACCCATCTTCGCCGCCGGCGGCAGTCCGAGGCTCCACTCGACCAGCCGGTGGTCGCAGAACGGGGCGCGCAGCTCGAGCGAGTGCGCCATCGCCATGCGGTCGGCCAGCACGAGCAGGTCGTCGGGCAGGTAGGTCGCGAGGTCCACGCGGAACGCGCCGTCGCGCGGGTCGCCGAAGCCCGCGCGCGCGAACGCCGCGCGCTGGCGGGCCGCCACGTCGCCGCCCAGGCGCGCCGCGAGCGCCGGCGTCGCCAGCTCGCGGAGCGCGGCGTCGCCGAAGAACCGCGTCCAGCCGAGGTAGCGCTCGGGCAGCGGCTCCTCCGCGCCCGCGAGGAAGCGCCGCGCGCGGTCGGGCCAGTTGCCGCTCGTCTCCGCGTCGCGCGCGAACGGGGCCGCCGCGCGCGCAGCGGCCGCCCGCAGCGGGCGCGGCACGCGCCGCCAGGCTTCCGAGAGCCCGACGCCCGCGTAGCGCGGGTAGCCCGCGAACGTCTCGTCGCCGCCGATCCCCGAGAGCGCGACCTTCACGCTCCGCGCGGTCGCCTGCGCGACCACCCACGTCGGGATCGCGGAGGAGTCCGCGAACGGCTCGTCGAGGTGGTCCACGACCGCGGGCACGAGGGCGGCGACGCTCGGCTCGAGGACCTCCTCGTGGTGGTCGGTCTCGAACCGCGCGGCGACCGCGCGCGCGTACGGCAGCTCGTCCCAGGACGGGGTGCCCGCGCCGAAGCCGATCGAGTAGGTCGCGATGCGCCCGGAGGTCACCGCGCGCATGCTCGCGACGACCGCGCTCGAGTCGATGCCGCCCGAGAGGAACACGCCGAGCGGCACGTCGCTCGCGAGCCGGAGCCGCACGGCCTCGGAGAGCTCCTCCCGCACGCGGTGTGCGAGCTCCTCCGGCGCCGGGCGCGCGGCCGCCGCGGCCGGCGGCGGCGGCAGCTCCCAGTAGCGGCGCACGCGGAGCGCGCCGTCCTCGAGGACGGCGGTGTGGCCCGGCGGGAGCTTCGCCACGCCCGCGAAGATCGAGCGGCCGCCCGGCGTGTAGCCGAACGCGAGGTAGTGGTGGAGCGCCGGCCAGTCGAGCTCGCGCCCGACCGCCGGGTGGCAGAGGAGCGCCTTGAGCTCCGAGGCGAACAGGAACAGGCCGTCGCGGTGCCAGTAGTAGAAGGGCTTCTTGCCGAGCCGGTCGCGGGCGACGAACAGGCGGCGGCGCCGGCCGTCCCAGATCGCGAGGGCGAACATGCCGCGCAGCCGCTCGACGCACGCCTCGCCCGCCTCCTCGAACGCGTGCAGGATCACCTCGGTGTCGCTCCGGGTGGCGAAGCGGTGGCCCCGCGCCTCGAGCGCGGGGCGGAGCTCGCGGTAGTTGTAGATCTCGCCGTTGAAGACGATCCAGAGGGAGGCGTCCTCGTTGGCCATCGGCTGCGCGCCGGTCACGAGGTCGATGATCGCGAGGCGGGTCATGCCGAGCGCCGCGCCGGGCTCGAGGCGGCTTCCCTCGCCGTCCGGGCCGCGGTGCTTGAGCTGGCGCAGCATCGCGGGCAACAGGTCCGGCGGGGCCGAGCCGACCCATCCGGCGATGCCGCACATCAGGCGCCCGCCTCCATCGCGGCTAGTGTACGCCACGCGCGCGCGCGCCGAGCAGCGCCGCGTAGAGGGTCTGGAGCGCGTCCACCATGCGCGCGAGCGAGAACTCCGCGCGCACGCGCGCGGCGCCGCGGGCGCCCATCGCGCGCGCCGCCGGCGCGTCCTCGAGGAGCCGGAGGACGGCGCCGGCCAGCGCCGGCGCGTCGCCCGGGGGAACGAGCCAGCCCGTGCGGCCGTCCTCGACCACCTCGGGGCAGCCGCCGACCGTCGTCGCGACGACCGGCTTGCCGAGCGCCATCGCCTCGAGCAGCGCGAACGGCAGGCCCTCCGAGCGCGACGGGAGCACGACGACCTCGAGCGCCGCGACGAGGTCGGCGACGTCGGCACGCGCGCCCGTGAACCGGCAGCGGGCGGCGACGCCGAGCGCGCGCGCCCGCGCCTCGAGCCGCGCGCGGAGCGGCCCGTCGCCGATCAGCACGCACACGACGGCGGGCACGCGCGCGAGGACGGCGGGCAGCGCGTCGAGGAGGTGGGCGTGCCCCTTCTGCTCCGTCATCCGCGCCGCGACGCCGATCGGGCGGTCGCCGGGCCCGAGGCCGAGCTCCGCGCGCACGGCGGCGGGCGGCCGCGCCGCGGCGAAGGCGTCGGCGTCGATCCCGTTCTTCACGGTGACGACCCGCGCCGGGGGCAGGCCGTAGCGCTGGACGAGGTCGCGCGCGACGGCGTCGGACACCGCGACGACGCGGTCCGCCAGCCCGCTCGTCCAGCGCTCGGCCGCCACGTAGAGGCGGCGCCGGAGCGGGCTCACCTCGTAGTCGAAGAGCGAGTTGTGGACCGTCGAGAGGACGACCGGGACCCGCGCCAGGCGCGCGGCGAGCCGCGTGTAGACGTTCGAGCGCGCACCGTGCGACTGGACGATCGCGGGCGCGCGCGCGCGGAGGACGCGCACGAGCGCCCCGAGGGCGGCGGGGCTCACGAGACGGCCGGCGAGCGCGACCTCGTGGGTGGCGACCCCGAGCGCCCCGAGGCGCGCGACGAGCGGCCCGGGCTCCGGCACCACGACCTCGAGCCGGAAGCGCGCCGGGTCGAGCGCCGCGGCGAGCTTCAGCAGGTACGCCTCGCCGCCCGCCCAGCCCGCCGACTCCGCGACGTGCAGGACGCGCGCGGCGCTCATGGGCGGACCTGCCCCCACGCCTCGAGCGAGGGCGCGACGAGCACGCGGTGGCGCGAGGCGCGCGCCACCGCCTGCGCGACGCCGAACACGAGGCGCTTGGCGAGCGAGAGCGCGCGCTCGCCCGGCGCGCCGAGGCCGAGGTACGGGTCGCCGGGGATCGGCGGGCTGTTCCGGACGCTCAGCACCTCGAACCCGGCGCGCGTGAGCGCCCCGGCGAGCGTCGCCCGCGAGAAGGAGATCGCGTTGAAGATGAAGGTCAGGTGCGGCTCGCGCTCCAGGCGGCGCCGCAGGCCGAGGCGCTTGACCGCCTCGGTCGTGTGGAAGCTCGCCGCCTGCCAGGCGAGGTTCTGGGTGCGGACGAAGATCCTCCCGCCCGGCCTCACGAGCCGGCGGGCCTCGCGGAGCTCGGCGAGCGGCTCGGGGATGCACTCGAGCACGTTCCAGAAGGTCACGAGATCGACGCTCGCGTCCGGGAAGCCCTGCGCCGCGAGCGTCCCGGCGCGCGCGTCCACGCCGAGCCGGGTCCGCGCGTAGTGCGCCGCCTGGGCGTCCGGGTCCACGCCCACGGCCGACCAGCCGGCCGCGCCGGCCAGGCGCAGGAAGAAGCCGAAGCCGGTCCCGACGTCCAGGAGCCGGCCGGGTGGCCCGGCCGCGGCGAGGAGCCGCCGGAACTCGCGGCTGCGGCGGTCGGCCACGCGCTCCTCCCGCCGCACGAGGTCGGTGTCCGGCTCGAGCGCGGCCGGCGGCGGGCCCGGCGCGGGCAGCGGATCGCGGTAGACGAGGCCGCACGCGCCGCAGCGGACCATCCGCCGGGGCCCGGCCGTCAGCAGCACGCGCGCGAAGGCCGCCGCGCAGAGGGGGCACGGCCGGGCGTCGGCCGTCATGCGCCCTGCCCCGGCCCGGCCCCGAGCTCGCGCAGGAGGCGCTCGGCGATCCGGTCCCACGTGTGGTGGGCCAGGACGAACTCGCGCCCCCGGCGCCCGAGGGCGGCGCGCCGGGCCGGGTCGGCGAGGAGCGCGCCGAGGGCGTCCGCGAGCGCGGCGGGGTCGTCGGGCGGCACCAGCACGACCGCGCCGCCGCTCGCGTCGGCGAGCGCCCGCACCGAGGGCAGGTCGGAGGCGACCACCGGCCGGCCGCACGCGAGCGCGTCGAGGACCTTGAACGGCGAGGTCTCGCCGCGCCCGGCCGTGAAGGGCGCGACGGCCACGTCCATCGCGCAGAGGTACGCGGGGGCCTCCGCGTACGGGACCTGCCCGGTGAAGCGCGCGAGGTCGGCGACGTCGAGCCGGCGGGCCAGGGCCTCCCACGCGGCGCGCATCGCGCCGTCGCCGACGACGAGGCCGGCGAGGTCCGGCACGCTCGCGCGCAGGCGCGCGAGCGCCTCGAGGAGCGTCGGCACGCCCTGGTGCCGGTAGAAGAGCCCGATGAACCCGACGACCCGGCGGTCCGCGGGGAGCCCGACGCGCCGCCGCGCGGCCTCGGCCGGCGCCGGCGCGAAGTGGGCGGGGTCGGTGCCGCTCGGCACGACCCGCACCTTCGCGGCCGGCACGCCGTGGCGCTCGACCAGCATCGCCTTGAGCCCGGGCGTGAGCGCGACCACGAGGTCGCTCCCGCGCGCGCCGAGCGCCTCGGCCGCGCGCGCCAGCGCGCGCCGGAGCCGCCCCGCGCCCTCGACCCGGAGGAACTCCTGGACGTCGGCGTTCACCTCCAGGACGGTCCGGGCGCCGAGGAGGCGCCGCAGCAGGAGGGGCAGCACGTTGACGCCGCTCCGGAAGTAGATCACGTCGGGCCGCGCGCGGCGCCCCGCGGCCCACGCCGCGGCGAGCAGGCTCGCGTGGGCCGTGAGCGGTCGCAGCAGCGGCAGGTCGAGGCTCGGGTAGGCGCGCGCCGGCACCGCGCGCAGCGGGCGCCGCCCCGGCAGGCGCGGGAAGAAGACCAGCACGTCGTGGCCGCGCGCGCGGAGCGCCCAGGCGAGCTCCCAGAGCTTCCGGAAGCCCCCGGCGTCGGCCGTCAGGCCGGGCTCGTACGCGTAGCCGAGGAAGAACAGGCGCATCAGGGGCGGGGCGGCCGCGTGGCGCCGTCCGCGGCGCGGCGACAGCGCAGGAGGAGGTTGTAGGCGAAGCGCACGCCGCCGAGCCGGGGCGCGAGCCGCTCCAGCGTCGGGGCGCACCAGCCGTACGCGGTCCGCGCGACGGGCAGCATCTGGAGCCAGCGGACGTAGCGCCACCCGGCGACCGCCTCGATCGCGAGCCCGCCCCGGCGGACGAGGGCGAGGATCTCGCCGTAGGTGAAGCACGTGTCGATCGGCTGGTCGGTGTTCGCGGGGTGCTCGTAGGGCAGGAGCTTCGACCGGAGCCACCGGCCCGGCACGAGGCGTCCGAGCCGGTGGAAGGGCGCGAACCCCGTCGCGTTGGGCACGGTCAGGATCGCGCGGCCGCCGGGCGCCAGCAGCCGCGCGATCTCGCCGACGCAGCGCTCGGGCGCCTTGAGGTGCTCGAGCGTCTCGGTGCAGAAGACGCGGTCGAACGCCCCCGCGCGGAACGGCGGCGCCTCGGCGCTCGCGCCGACCAGTGCCGCGCGCGCGCCCGTGGCCCGGAGCGCCGCGTGCGCCCGGACGGCCGAGACGTCCAGGCCGCGGAGCCGCGCGCGCGGGTGGCGGCGCGCGATCTCCGCCAGCAGCTCGCCCCGGCCGCAGCCGAGGTCGAGCACGGTGAGCCCGTCGAGGTCGCCGGCGAGCCGGAGCACGCGGTCGAGGAACTCCGGGCCGAGACCGCCGCGGTGGGGGAGCGCGTCGTAGCGGGCGCGGATCTCGGCGTCGCTCAGGTGGTGACCCGTCTTGAGCACGTCAGTCGCCCTCCGAGCGTCCGACGATCCGGCCGTCCCGGTAGGCCACCCGGTAGCGAGGCCGCGCGAGGTGGGGGCCGAGGAGGTCCGGGTACGGCCCGCTCACCGCCGGGTCGAAGGGGGCGAGCCCCTCGCACCAGCGCGCCACGAAGGCCGGCGCGGCGGCCTCGAGGCTCGCGGCGCCCCAGCGCTCGCGCACCTGCGCCGCCGCGTAGGCGTCGAGCGTCGGGTAGCGGGCGAAGTCGCCCTGCCCCAGCCACTCGAGCCAGAAGTGGCGGCGGAGCAGGTGGACGCCGCTCTTCACGTGCACGTGGAGGTAGGCCGGGGTGCGCCAGTGCAGGATCCGGTAGTACCGCGGGACGCTGAGCGACTCGAGCGCGATCCGGAGCGTCCGGCCGTCGCGCAGCACCCGGTCGGGCGCGGCGAGCGCGGCCACGCGCGGCGCGCGCTCCACGCGCACGTAGCGCGCGCGCGCCGACCCCGTGTGGACCTGGCCATCCATGCGGACGCGCCGGTCCGGGAACTGGTGGGCGAGGTCGCCCGCGACCTCCGCGGCCGCCACGTACACGAGCCAGTAGCGGCGCGGGTCGAGCGCGAGCAGGTGGCGGCGCAGCGCACCGATGTCGCCGGGGCCGCTCGTGTGGGCGACGAAGTCGGCGTCCCAGCGGACGATCCAGCGGTGGCGCGCGCGGGCGAGCCCGAGGTTCGACAGCGCGAAGAGGTCGAGCCCGGGGCTCGCCTCGAGCACGACGCGCGGCCCGAGCTCCCGCGCGAGGCGCTCGAGCGCCGCGCGCGTCGCCGGCGCGGCGCCGTTGTCGAGCACGAGCACCTCGTCGGCGAAGCCCTCGAGCGAGCGCAGGCAGGGCTCGACCCACTCCTCCTCGCCGCGGACGCGGACGACCGCGCTGATCCCCTCGGGGCGGGCCTCCGGACGCGGCGCCAGGCGCGCGAGCGGCGCGAGCGAGGCGAGCGCGCGGAGCGTCTCAGTGAGCCGCACGGGACACCCCCGCGGCGCCCGTGAGCTCGGGGAGGAGCCGCGCCACGATCCGCCGCGTGTCGAACGTCGCCCGCGCCAGCTCGACGCCGCGGCGCCCCAGCGCCGCCCGGCGCGCGCGGTCGTCGAGGAGCGCGGCGGTCGCCGCCGCGACGGCGGCCACCGAGGGCGACGGCAGGAGCACGCCCGTCTCGCCGTCGCGGACGGCGGAGGCGACGCCGCCGCGGTCCGAGGCGACGGCGGGCACCCCGCACGCGAGCGCCTCGACGATCGCGGTCGGCAGCCCCTCGGCGCGGAACGTCGGGTAGAGCAGCAGGTCCGCCGCGGCGAAGTACCCGGGCATCGCCCCGAGCGGGGCGGCGCCGACGAACCGCGCGCGGTCGCCCTCGGTCCGGCCCCGGAGGCGCGCCTCCAGGCGCGCGCGGTCGGGGCCGTCGCCGGCGACGAGCAGGTACAGGTCCGGCCGGCGCGCGGCGAGCCGCACGAACGCCTCGACGCCGACCCAGATGCCCTTCTGGCGGTTCACGGTCGCGGCCAGCAGGAGCACGGGCGCCGCCCCGGGGATGCCGAGCGTGCGCCGGACCGTGGCGCGGCGCGCCGGGTCCGGCCGGAAGACCCGCGGGTCCGTCCCGTTGTAGGCGAGCACGACGCGGAGCCCGCGCCGGCGCGCCAGGTCGGCGCGGAGCCTGTCGCACGTGGCGACGACGCCGTCCACCCGCGCGAGCAGCCGCGCCTCGCCCACGGCGTGGTAGACGAGCGCCAGCGCGCGCCGGGGATACGTCACGAGGCCCGCCAGGCCCGCGCGGTCGTGCCACTCGCTCACGAGGTGGCCGAGCGTGCGGCCGTACATGACGACCCAGTGGGCCGGCCCGATCCGCGCGCGCGCGACCGCCGCGCCGGCGTCGTTGAAGCTCAGCAGGAGGTCGCCGGCGCCGCCGGCCGCGCGCCGGCCGACGGCCGCGACGCTCGCGGCGCGCCAGTCGCGGCCGCGCAGCGCCGGGCGCGTGCCCGCCAGGTACTCGATCCGGACGCCGTCCCGCACCTCCTCGGCCAGGCCGCGCGGGTGCGCGGTCGTGAGCAGCTCGACGTCGTGGCCGAGCGCGGCCGCCGCGCGCCCGAGCGCGTCCACGTGCGTCTCGACGCCGCCCGTGAGGTGCGCGAGGGTGCTGTGGGCGAGCAGGAGCAGCTTCACCGCGACCCGAGCACGGCCGGCAGGGCGAGGCTACGCGCCGAGGGACTCATAGACCTCCATCGTGAGCGCCGCGGTCCGCCGCCAGTCGAAGCGTCCGGCCTGCGCCAGCCCGCGGGCGATCAGCGCCTCGCGCGTGGCGGCGTCGCCGGCGGCGCGCGTCAGGGCATCGGCGAGCGCCCCGGCGCCGACGGGCGGGTCGAGGAGGATGGCCGCGGACCCGGCCACCTCCGGCAGCGAGGTCGTGTTGTAGCTGACGACCGGCGTGCCGCAGGCCATGGCCTCCAGGACGGGCAGGCCGAAGCCCTCGTAGAGCGAGGGGTAGACGAAGGCCGCCGCGCCCCGGTAGAGCGCCGGCAGGTCCGCGTCCGGCACGTAGCCGAGCGTGCGCACGCGCCCGCCGAGGCCGAGCCGCGCGACCCGCGCGCGGAAGTCGGTCCGCCCCTCGATGAGCGTGCCCGCCACCACGAGGTGGAGCGCCGGGTCGAGTCGCGCGAGCGCCTCGAGCAGCGTCCCGTAGTCCTTGCGCCGATCGATGGTGCCCACGTAGAGAACATAGCGCGCGGGCAGCCCGTGGGCCCGCCGCACCCGCTCGACCGCCCCGGCCGCGGGCGGTCCGGCGACGTCGAGCGGCGGCGCGAAGGGGATCACGCGGATCCGCTCCGCGCGCACGCCCGCCAGTTCGACGAGGTCGCGCTGGGTCGCGAGCGATGGCACGATGACCCGGTCGGCGAGGCGCGCCGTCAGGGGCACGAAGCGCCCCCAGTACCAGCGGCTGCGCGCCCCGGGCAGGAACTCCGGGTGGCGCGTCGGGGCGAGGTCGTGCACCGTCATCACGAGCGGCCCGCACCGCACGACCGGCGCCGAGGTCCCCGCCGTGACGTGCAGCACGTCGGCCCGCGCCCGACGCGCCCGCCACGGCAGCTCCACCTGCTCCCACAGGAGCTGGCGCGGGAGCCGCCACGGCCCGCTCGCGCGCGGCGCGAGCAGCACGTACTCGTGGCGCGGGTAGTCCTCGCGGAGCCGCCGCAGCAGGCAGACGAAGGCCTTCCCCGCGCCCGTGAGGTTCCCGCCGAGCCCGCGCGCGTCGAAGCAGACGCGCATGGCGTCAGCGTCCCGCCGCCGCGGGCCGCACGCGCCAGAGCACGGCGGGCGCCGGGGGCCGGGCGGCGGGCGCCTCGCGGCCGGCGCCGAGCCGGCGCCGGAGCAGTCCCCGCAGGCTCGCGCGCGGCGGCGGGAACAGCTCGGCGACGGGCTCCCAGGCGGCCGGCGGCGCGAGCATCGCCGCGGGCGCGCCGGCCTCGACGTCCCGCCGGAGCAGGCGCGGATCGCTCAGCACGAGCAGCGGCGCCCGCCCGGCGCGCGCGAGCCCGCCGTCGCGCCACCACGTGATCTGCGCGCGCCGCTCCGGGAGGAGCACCCGGAGCCGGGCGACGCTCAGCCGGTCGGCCACCACCAGCGTGTCCGCCGGCTCGCGCCGGATCACCTCGGCCGCCTGCCGGGCGACGGCGGCCCACGCGCGATGGTCGGCGTGGGTCCGCACGATCCCCGCGGCCGCCAGCGCGAGCACGCCCGCGGCGACGGCGGCCTGCGCCGCCGGCCGCCCGCCGAGCCCGCGCACGAGCGCGAAGGCCGCCGTCACCGCCAGCGGGATCAGGAGCGGGTGGAGCGTGCGCGCGAAGTGGACGAACAGCGGCCGCGTGAGCGTCCCGTCGAGCGGCGCGAGGTTGAACACCAGCAGGACCGGCAGCCACCAGACGACCAGCTCGCCGACCGCGCGCTCGCCCGCCCGGAGGCCCCAGGCGGCGCCGGCGAGCGCGAGGTAGAACACGCCGGCGAAGTAGCCGAAGGAGCCGGACCAGGGCGCGAGGAGCATCGCGGGGTACGCGAGCATCCAGCCGTACCCGGGCGGAGCGGTCCGCATGTGCTCGACGTGCAGGCGGGCGAAGGCGGGCGCGTGGCGGACGAGCGGGTCGCCGGCCCGCCAGAGCGAGCCCGCCATGTCGAGCGCGACGACGGCGAGGAAGCCCGCCAGGAGCCACGCGTAGCCGGCCGCCCGCCGCCGCAGGAGGAGGATCCGCGCGGCCAGCACGAGCGCCAGCACGAGCGCGACCTCCTTCGTGACGTACGCGAGCCCGAGCGCCAGGCCCGCGCCGGCGAGCCACGCCGCCCGCCGCCGGCCGCCGGCGTCCGCGCGCAGCACGGCGTACATCGCGAGCGCCATGAAGACGGACGCCGGCAGGTCCGCGTGCACGTCGGTCGCGGCGACCACCGCGAGCGGCAGGACGCCGAGCAGGGCGGCGGCGACCAGGCCGACCGCCGGGCCCCCCAGCAGCGCGCCGAGCGCCCCGCCCAGGACGATCTCGAGCGCCGAGTACGCGAGCGGCACGAGCGCGGCGGCGTGCTCGCCGGCGCCGAAGAGCGCCTGCACGGCGGCGAGCGGGAGCGTGACGCCGTACCGCATCTCGAACATCGAGCGCGGCGCCGGCTCGCCGCCGAGGAGCCGGCGCGCGGCCTCGGCGTACTCGACGTCGTCCCAGCCGAGGAGGCCGCCGAAGAACACGAGGCGCAGCGCGAGCGCGCCGGCCAGGAGGAGCAGCAGCGGCGCCCTCACCGCCGCGCCTCCGCGCGCCGGCGCCGATCGCTCCGCCAGGCCGCGGCGACGCCGGCCACGAACGCGCGGTGCCGCGCGACCTGGAACGCCACGCCCTCGCGCGCGTAGGGGCGGTTCAGGACGTGGGCGCGGTAGAGGCGCCAGAGGAGCCGCGGCAGGACGCGCCGCGGCAGGTGCTTGAGCGTGACGTAGGTGTGGTTGTGGAAGAAGTCGCGATACCAGCCGTGCGAGGCCGGCGCCCGGCCGAGCAGGTGGAGGTTCTCGTTGCCGCCCGGGCTGCCGTAGAAATGGTGGACGGTGGGCACGGGATCGTAGACCACCCGGTGGCCGGCGCGGCGGAGCGTGAGGCAGAAGTCGTTCTCCCAGCGGAAGGCGTTGCCCGTGACGCGCTCGTCGAAGCCGCCCACCGCGAGCACGAGCGCCCGCCGGAACGACATGTTCGCGCCCGGCGCGCTCGTCACCTCGCCGCGCTGGTCGTGGTCCCACGCGCTGTGGAAGAAGCCCCAGACGGGGTCGGCGGCGCGCGCGTCGAAGCGGCCGGGCCGGGGGTCGCGCGCGTCGAGCACGCGCCCCGCGACGCCGGCCACCGCGGGGTCGCCGTAGTTCGCCGCGTGCGCCGCGAGGAACGCCGGGTCGTCGATCCGGATGTCGTCGTCCACGAAGACGACGACCTCGCCCGTCGCCGCGCGCGTGCCCGCGTTGGCGGCGGCGACGACGCTCGGCCGCGCCTGCCGGAGCAGGACGATCCGCGAGGCGAGCGCGTCGAGGTAGGCCTGCGTCGCCGGCTCGTGCACGGGCGTCTGGTCCACGACGATCACCTCGACGTCGGGCCACGCCTGCCGCAGGAGGTCGGCCAGCGTCCGGCAGAGGAGCGCCTCGCGGCGGTAGGTCGGCACGACGACCGAGAGCCGCGGGGCCGGCGGCCGGCTCACGCGTCCCTCACGCACCGGAGGATCAGCTCGGCGCGGCAGATCGAGCGCGCCGCGAGCACGCGGAAGCCGGCCTCTCCCAGGCGCGCCCGGAGGCTCGCCTCCGTGTACCGCTCGACGTGGTGGTGGCCGTGGGCGCCCGGCAGGAGCCGCTTGTACCACCACTCGATCCAGCGCCATTGCCAGCGCCCGTAGTCGGGCGTGCCGACCACCAGCGTGCCGCCCGGCGCCAGCACGCGCCGCATCTCGGCGAGCAGCGCCGGGTGGGCCGGCACGTGCTCGAGCACCTCGGAGCAGACGACGGCGCCGAAGGCGCCCGGGCGGAACGGCAGCGCCCCGATGTCGCCGTTGACGAGCAGGCGGTTGGTCCGGGCGCGGAAGCGGAGCGGCTTGAAGTTCAGGTCGAGCCCGACGGCGTGGGGCAGCGCCTCGAGGATCTTCGAGGACCCGCAGCCGAGGTCGAGCACGCGCTCGGCGTGCCCGAGGAAGCCGAGGACGATCGCGTAGCGGCGGCGCTGCCAGAACCGCTGCACGGGGATCCGCGAGTTGAAGGCGCGGTCGTCGTAGTCCGCCGACTCGAGCGAGTTCCGGAGCGCCCACATCCGCGCGAGCGTCCGCGCGTACGCGCGCGCGAAGGGGAGGAACGCGACGTGCGAGCGGCCCCGGTGCCGCGGCCGGTAGTGGAACGGCACCTCCGCGATCCGCCAGCCCTCGCCGTGCACGCGCGTCAGCAGCTCGATGAGCACGTCGAAGTGCACCGCGCGCACGCCGGCCGTCGGCAGGGCCGCGCGGCGGTAGAGGCGGTAGCCGCTCGAGAGGTCGCGCACCGGGAGCGAGAGCACCCACCGGCCGACGGCGTTGAGCACGCGGCTCAGGAGCCTGCGCGCGAGCGGCATCTGGGCGTGGCCGCCCGGCACGTAGCGCGACGCCACGACCAGCTCGGCCGCGTCGCGGCGCGCCCAGAGCGCGTCCACGAAGTCGGGGTCGTGCGAGTCGTCGGCGTCCATCGTGAGGACGAAGCGGCCGGCCGCGGCCGCGAGCCCCGCGAGGAGCGCGTCGGCGTAGCCGTGGCCCGGCTGGGCGAGGACGCGCGCGCCGGCCTCCGCCGCCCAGCGCGGCGTGCCGTCCGTCGAGCCGCCGTCCACGACGAGGATCTCGCCGGCGACGGAGAGCCGCTCGAGCCGGCGCGCCACCCGGCGGATCAGCTCGCCGATGGACGCGCCCTCGTTCAGCGCGGGGACGACGACCGACAGCTCGACGCTCACCGGAGCCCCACGCGCCGCGCGGCGGCCCGCACCCACCCGGCCTCCTCGGGCGTCAGCGCGCGCCACTCGAGGACGAGGACGCCGCCCGCGAGGACGGCCGCCGCCACGAGCCCCGCCTGGCCGGCGAGGCCGAGGCCCCCCGCGACGAGCCAGCCGAGCGCGCAGACGGGGACGAGCGCGCCGAGCGCGTCGAGCCGCACGCCGAGGTGCCGCGCGAGGTACCAGAGCCCCAGCGCGAGCGTGAGGGCGGCCGCGGCGACGTGGGCCACGCCGAGCCCGGCGAGCCCCAGCGCCGGGACCAGCCCGAGCGTCAGGACGGCCAGGAGCGCCCAGCCCGCCGACTGGATCCAGAACCCCGCCCAGACCCGGCCCGTGCCCACGAGCGTGGACCACGCGATGACGCCGAGGGCCTGGAAGAAGGCGGCGAGCACCATGAGCGCGGCGATCGGCCCGGCGCTCGCGTACGCGCCGCCGTAGACGAGGACGACGAGGGGCCGGGCGGCGACGTGGAGCAAGAGCGCCAGGGGCAGGACGGTGAGCAGCGTCACGCGCAGGGACGCGCGCGTGAGGTCGGCGGTGCCGGCGGCGCCCGCCGCCGCGCTCTCGGAGACGAGCGGCACGAGGGGCACGGCGACCGCGGTCGGCACGATCACGAGCACGCGCGCGAGCGAGTCCGCGAGCTGGAAGTAGCCGACGTCGGCGTAGCCGAGCGCCGCCGCGAGGTACGACCGCACGAAGAGCGCGCCGCCCCAGACGAGCAGGCCCGCGAGGAACACCGGCACCGCGACGTGGACGCCGCGGCGGACGACGGCGCCCGCCCGGGCGCCCGCCGCCGCGTCCGCCCGCGGGCCCACGCTCCGGCCCACGGCGCCCGCGACGAGGGGCCAGACGAGGAGCTCGGCGACGATGGACGCGACGAGGATCCCGGCGAGGCCGAGGGGGCGCACCAGGAGGACGATGCCCGCGAGCGTCACGAGCCCCTTCACGACCCCGGCCACCGCGAGCCGCCTGATCCGCTGGAGCCCCTGGAGCATGCCGGCGCCGAGCGCGCCCAGGAGCGACAGGAACAGGAGCAGCGCGCCGAGGCGGAACAGCCCGCCGAGCGACGGCTCGGCGTAGAGCGCGGCGAGCGGCGCGGCGAGGACCAGCAGCAGCAGGCCGGCCAGGCCGGCCACGCCCAGCATGGCGACCGCGAGCGTCGTCACGACCGTGCGGAGGGCGCCGGGCGCGCCCCGGGCCTCGGCGAGGAGCTTGGCCGCCGCGGTGGGGAGGCCGAGGTCGGCGAAGGCGGCGAGGAGCCCGAGCACGTAGGTCACGATCGCGAACACGCCGACCTGCCGGGCGTCGAGCGCGCGCGCCACCACGACCGACTGGACGACGGCGATGCCGCGCGACAGCAGGCTCGAGGCGAGCGTCAGCGCGCTGCCGTGGAAGAGCCGCCCGCCGAGCGGTCGGGCCCGGGACTCGCTCACGGCGCCGTCGTCAGCGCAGCCTCACCATCCTGCCCGCCGGCGCGATGCGGCGGGCCAGGCCGACCGCCGGCGTCGGGGCGCCGGCCGTCGGGCTCGTCCCGGTCTCCTGGAGGCGGAGCAGCATGATGACGAGGGCGGCGAAGAACCAGAACGGCTCCATCACGCGGATGATGATGAACGTGTTGGACCCGACCGCGTGGCCCAGGAGCGCCGCGGTGCCGGCCAGGAAGCCGAGCGCGAGCCCGCGGTCCTCGGGGCGGGTCAGCGACTGGAACGCCGAGTGGCCGGTCCGGAGCAGCGTCCAGATGAGCCAGAAGAGCGAGCCGAGCCCCAGGATCCCCGTCTCCATCAGCGTCCGCGGGTACTGGGCGTCGAGGAAGAAGCCGCCGGTGACGCCGCGGCCGAGGATCGGCCGCGTGAGCCACAGCTCGATCGCGCCCTTGTACCCGAGCAGCCGCTCGGACGTGGACGGGTCGAACCCGACGCGGCCGAGCTGGACCCGCGGCTGGTCCACCTGGGGCTTGAACGTCTCGAGCACCCGCTTCTGCACGACCGGAGGCGCCGTCGCGACGAGCAGCGGCGAGGCGGCGAGCGCCACGAGCACGAGGGGCACGAGCAGCCGCCGCCGGCTCGAGAAGACCGCGAGCACGGCGACGAGCGGGAGCGCGCCCACGTAGGAGGCGCGCGAGAGCGTGAAGATGAACGGCGCCGACATGAGCGCGACGAGCCCGAAGCAGAGCGCCCGCACGCGGAGGTGCGCGGTCTCGAGCCCGATGCCGCCGGCGAGCGCCATCATGAGCAGGAGATAGCCGCCGAAGGTGTTCGGCTCCCCCGACTCGCCCTCGAACGGGGCGGAGACGCGCTGGCCCGAGGGGATCTGCGCGATCCCGATGAAGCTCACGATGATCGCGGTGACGAAGGCCACCCGCGCCAGGCGCCAGGCCTGCTCGCGGTCGCGCACGTTGTTGACGACCATGAAGAACACGACGAAGTACTCGACGTACTTGAGCACGTAGAAGAAGCCGGCCGCCGTCCGCACGGTGCCCGTGGCGTAGCCGACCAGCGTCGCGAGGAACGTGATCGCCGCGTAGGCGAAGATCGGCCGGTTGAGCGGCGTCTGGAGGACGAGGCCGAGCTCCTTGTTGACGGCGGTCTTCGCGAGCCAGCTGACCGCGATCAGGAGGAGCAGGATGTCCTCGCTGCGGATCACCACCTGGCGCTTCTCCGCGAGCGGGGCGGCGCCGCCGACCGCGAACTCCGGCGAGAGCAGCATCGAGAGCAGCACGAGGCAGAGGCCCAGCTCGGTGCGGATGAAGACGATGATGAAGATCGCCAGCGCGAGGACGAGGGCCAGGCCGTAGTCGAGGATGGCGTCGTCTCCCGGCGCCCGCTAGCGCCAGCGCGCCGGGAGCCCTCCGTGCTCGCGGACGTAGCCGCTCACGGTCGCCCGCCACGCGCCCTGGGCGCGGAGCACGAACTCGACGACCTCGCGGATCGCCCCCCCGCCGCCGGGGGCCCGCGTGACCATGTGCGCGACCGACTTCACCTCGGGCGCCGCGTCGGCGACCGCGACCGCGAGGCCGACGCGCTCGAGGCCGGGGATGTCCAGCAGGTCGTCGCCGACGAACACCGCCGCCTCGGGGCCGAGCCCGAACTCCGCGAGCAGCGCGTCGACCGCGTCGCCCTTGCGCCGGGCGCCCAGCACGACCTTGTCGACGCCGAGCTTCTCGCCGCGCGCCTTCGCGATCGTGGTCGTCTCGCCGGTGACGATCGCGGTGCGGAACCCGGCGCGCCGGGCGAGCGCGACGGCCACGCCGTCGCGCGTGTTGAAGCGCTTCAGCTCGTCGCCCCGCTCGGAGAGCACCATGCGGCCGTCGGTGAGCACGCCGTCCACGTCCATGATGAGGCACCGCACCTGCCGGGCCCGCGCCGCGGCGCTCGGGGCCCGCCTCCCGCCTCGCGCTCGCCGGGGCATCGTCAGCGGGCGCGGACGACCTGGCTCGCGAGGCCCAGGCGGACCAGCTCCCGCGCCTTCACCTCCGCCGCCTCGGCCGTGGTGAAGTTGCCGTGGCGGACCACGTACATCGTCGCCGCGCCCGGCTGCACGGCCACCCGGACCTGGTGACCCTCGGCGCGGAGCCGCTCCGCGACCTGGACCGCGCCGCGCAGCGGCAGCGGCGCGCCGACCTGCACGCTGAGCGGCGGGCCCTCGCCGCGCACGCGCGCGTCGCCGAACCCCTTCTCGCGGAGCGTGCCGACGAGCGTCTGGGCCTCGCGGGCCGTGGGGACGCGCTCGATGAGGACCGCGTAGACCGCGGCGCCCGTCTGCTGCCTGAAGCGCGCGGTCTGGTAGCCCGCCTGGCTGAGCTGCCGCTCCACGCGGTCCGCCTCCGCCGCGGTGACGTACGGCCCGAGCTCGAGCGCGAAGCGCGTCGGCGGCGCGCCGGGCGCGACGGCCGCCGCGGGCGCGGGAGGCTTGGGGGGCGCGGCGGCGCGCGGCGGCGCGGCAGGCTTCGCGGGCGCAGAGGTCGAGGGCGCGGCGGCGCGCGGCGGCGCCGGCGCGGAGGGCGGCAGCAGCGCGGGCGGCCTGGCCGGCGCCGGCGGCACGACCGTCTGGAGCGCGGGGGGCGCGAGCGCCCCGAGGCGGAGCCGCAGGAGGTCCCGGGGCGAGAGCGGCACGTCGAACCAGCCCAGGCGCCAGCCGGCCGCCCCGACGAGCGCGGCGAGCAGGACGAGGAGCACGAGGATGCCGAGCCACACGTTGCGGTACTTCGTCGACCGCGGCGGCGCGCCGCGCGCCCCGGCGTCGCCGGGGCCGACGCCGGCGGCCGCCGCGCCCGGCGCCCCCGCGCCCTCGGGCCGGGCCGCGGCCCGCGCGCCGCGCCGGAACAGCCCGCGGAAGCCGCCCCAGGCGCGCTGCAGGCGCTCCTTGTGGGTGTCGACGACCGTCTCCTCGCCGTAGTAGTGGGTGTAGTAGTGCGTGTAGGCGTAGCCGGCGATCTCGGTCTTGACGTCGTTGAGCACCACGCCCCAGACCTTGCCCCCGACGTTCTCGACGTGGATCTTGGCCCGCTTGAGCACGAGGCGGCCGACCTTGCCCGCCTGGTAGACCAGGATCACGCCGTCCGCCTGCGAGGCGACGATCGCCGAGTCGGTCACCGGCAGGATCGGCGGCGTGTCGATGAGCACCACGTCGTACGCGTCGCGCACGTCGCGCAGGAACGCGGCCATCGCCGGGGTCGAGAGCAGCTCCGACGGGTTGGCCGGGATCGGCCCCGCCTCGATGATGTGCAGGTTGTCGAGGCCGGGCGCCGCCATGATGTCTTCCATCTCGAAGCGGCCCATCAGGATGTCGGCGACGGTGCGGATGCAGTCGCGCCAGGCCACCGAGCCCACGAGGATGTCGGCGAGCCCGGGCTCGCGCTCGATGCCGAAGAAGCGGTGGATGCTCGGCCGGCGCAGGTTCGCGCCGACGAGGAGCGTGCGCTGGCCGCTCTGCGCCATCGTCAGCGCGAGGTTCACGATCGTCGTGGTCTTGCCCTCCTGGAGCGTCGGGCTCGTCACGACGAGCACCTTGCCCGACCGCTCCATGCGGGCGAACTGGACGTTGGTCCGCAGGGTGCGGTACGCCTCGGCGACCGGCGACTTCGGGTCGAAGTGCGTGATCAGCAGCGCGTGGCTGAGCAGCGCCTCCGGGTCCATCTGCGCGAGCGCCGGGCGGCGCTCCAGGATGCGCTGCACGGTCTCGCGCGCGTCGATGTGCGGGACGACGCCGAGGACCGGCACCTCGAGGTAGGCCTCCACGTCCTCGATCGTGCCGATCGAGGTGTCGAGCGTCTCCTGCACGAACGCCAGCACGAGGCCGAGCGTCAGGCCGAGCAGCGCGCCCACGAGCACGGTGTTGAGCGTCTCGCCGCCGAGGGGGGCGTCGGGCTCGGTGGCGGGGCGCACGATGCTGACCTCGTCGATCTTCTCGGCCTCCTTGATCAGCGCCTCCTGGTGGCGCGTCCGGAGCAGGGTCAGCAGGTCGTCGTTGCTCCTGGCCTCCCGCTGGAGCCGCTGCAGCGAGAGCTCGATCGCCGGCACCTCGCGGTTCTTCTGCAGCAGGTCGCCCATCTGGCGGGTCAGGATCTCCTCGCGCGCGCGCAGCATGGCGATCTGGGCGCCCACCTCGCGGCGGATCTCCGCCCAGATCTCGCGCATGCGGTCGTCGAGCGCGCGGAGCCGCGGGTGGCGGTCGGTCACCTCGAGCGCCAGGTTGTTCCGCTCCAGCAGCAGCTCGGCGTAGACGGTCTGGAGGCGCAGCAGCGTCGGGTTCGTCGAGTCGATGAAGATGCGCTCGCGCGCGCCCGCCGGGCTCGGGCGGGCCAGGCGCTGCTGGGCCACCTCGAGCTCGGTCCGCTGCTGGCGGACCTTCTCGATGTCGCCGCGCACCTGCGTGACGAGCGAGAGGAGCACCGTGGACTCCGCGCCGGGCGAGATGATCCGGTTGGCCTCGCGGAACGCCCACACCTCGGCCTCCGCGCGCTTGACGCGGGCCTCGGCGTCATTGAGCTGCGCCTCGATGAACTTGCGCGCCTCGGTGACGCGGGCGTTGCGCAGCCGGCGGCTGTGCTCGCGGTAGGTCTCGACGATCGCGTTGGCGATGTCGCGCGCCTCGCGCGGGTTGATCGACGTGACCGTGACCTCGAGGATGCTCGTCGCGGGGACGCGGGCGACCTTGACCTTCGACGCGATCGCGTCGAGCGTCGCCCAGTAGCTCTTCGACTCGCGGAGCGCCTCGCCCGGCACGGTCTGCGGCAGCCGCCCGAGCCGCTTCGCCACGTCCTCGAGGATCGGGTAGCTCTTGATGAGGCTCACCTGCGTCTCGATCGAGTCGGCGCTCGAGTACGACAGGACCTCGACGAGGAGCCCGGAGAGCTGCGTGGACTGCTCGTACTTGACCGCGGCCGTCGCCTGGAAGGTCGGGATCTTCTGCTTCGCGAGCCAGAAGCTGAACAGCGCGACGAGGATGGTGCAGACCGCGATGATCACGCGCCGGCGGCGCACGATCAGCCAGTAGTCGCGCAGGTTCATCTCGTACTGGGCCATCAGCGGAAGACCTCGCTGAAGCGGAGGCGCGCGAGCTGCCCGATCAGCGCCTCGGCGCGCTCGGCGGAGGGGTCCCGCCGGGGCGGCTCGGCCGCCGCCGGCGCCGCGGGCGCGGGCGCCGCGCGCGGCGCCTCCGCGGAGGCCGGGACGTCGAGGCGCTCGAGGCTCACGACGGCGCCCTCGGGGTCGGTGAACACGCGGCACTCGACCGGCACGGGCGCGAGCGGGCCCAGGGCGCGGACGAGGCGCAGCGCGCGGTCGCTCACGCGGGACGCGACGACGAGCGTGCGCGGCGGCGCCACGGCCTCGAGCCGGGCGCCGGGAAACGCGTGCGCGAGGAGGGCCGCGTGCTCGCCCCACCACGCGGCCGCCTCGACGGCGCGCAGGACGAGCTCCGGCCCGGCGACGGTGTCGCAGAGGACGAGCACGAGCCGGCGCCCGGCGTCCGCGCACGCGAGGTCCACCGGGATCTCGCCGGCGCTCGGCGCGCGCTCGAGCAGGGTGAGGCCCGGCTCGAGGTGGGGCAGGCACTCGGCGACGACGGTCGCGAGCTCCGCCGGGTCGGCGACCGGGCGGCGCCCGAGCACCCTCACCGCGTCGCCTCCGCCACCGGTCCCGTGATGTAGACGAACGGCGCCTCCGCGAGGTCCGTCGTCTTGGGCGTCGTCAGGCGCTGGCCCTTGCCGTCGGCGATGATCTCGACGCGCGGCCGCAGCGGGTGGCTGCGGTTGACGGCGGTGACGCGCCCGACCTCGCCCGTGTTCAGGCGCACGAGGGTGCCGGGCGGGAACACCGAGATCTCCGACAGCAGGGCCTTGATCAGCGTCGAGGCGAAGGCCTCGTGCTTGGACCGCACGATGTCCCGGATCGCCTCGTGCGGGCGCAGGCGCGGCCGCGGCGCCGGCGGCAGCGTGAGCCCCGTGTACGTGTCCACGAGCCCCAGGATCTTCGCGTCGGGGTTGATCGAGCCGCCGCCGAGCCCCTGCGGAAACCCCTGCCCCTGCTCGCGCTCGTGGTGCTGCAGCACGGCCTCGGCGAGGCCCTCGCCCGGCGGGGCCCAGCGCCGGATCCACTCCGCCGACAGGCGCGGATGCGAGTGGTACTGGGTCTGCTCCTCGGGCGAGAGCGCGTCGAGCTGCTTGAGGACCCCCGGGGGGAGCTGCCAGAGGCCGATGTCCATCAGGATCCCCGCCATGCCGAGCCGGACGAGGCGCGGCCGGTCGTACCCGATGTCGGCGCCGATGCGCATCGCCAGCACGGCGACGCGCGCCTGGTGGAGGGCGAGGTAGTCCACGCCGGCCGGCGCCACGGGGCTGTTCGCGACCCAGAACAGCTCGCCCGACCGCTCGAGCGAGGCGTGCACGCGCTCCATCAGCCGCCCGAGCTCGTCCCACGGGAACGGGTCCCCCGTGCGCATCAGCTCGCGCACGCGGTTGAGGAACAGCACGAGCTCGACGAAGAGCGCCTCGCCGCTCTCGCCCGGAGCCTCCGCGGGCGCGGGCGCGACGGCGGGCGCCTCGGGCGGGACGACGGGCTCGGCGGGGCGCTCGGCCGCCGGCGCAGGCGGCGGCGCGGCGGTGCGCCGGGCCGGGCCCGCGGCGAGGCGCGTGCGCGGCAGCGCCGGCGGCACCGCGGCGGACGCCTCGCCGGCCGCCGGCTCGGCGGCCGGCTGCTCGGGCGCGGGCGGCGCGGGCTTCTTCTCCCGTACGATGCCGCGCACGAGGTCGCTCATGCGCACCATCAGGAGACCCCCACCATGTCCTTGATCACCTCGGCGATGATCTTCTCGCCGATCTCCCGCACGCGCTTGGAGTAGCCGACGAGCAGCGCGACGTCGCAGAGGTTGTTGATCTCGCGCGGCGTGCCCCGCGTGAAGTCGAAGATCAGCTTGACGGCCTCCTCGGTGAAGAGCGGCTTCGTCTGGCCCGCCATCTTGAGCCGGTGGGCGATGTAGTTCGCCGTGTGCGTGTAGTCGAGCGTGTTGAGGTGGTAGCGGAGCGTGATGCGCTGGTCCAGGTGCTTGAGCCGGCGCACCTTCACGGCGAGCTCGGGCGAGCCGATCAGGAGGAGCGTCACGAGGAAGCGGTCGTCGGTCTGGAAGTTCAGGAGCAGGCGCAGCTCCTCGAAGACCGCGTCGTCGTCGATCAGCTGCGCCTCGTCGACGATGATCACGCTGTCACGGCCCGCCTGGTAGTTGCGGAAGAAGACCTCGTTCAGCAGGTGCAGCAGCTCGGGCTTGTTCTTCTCCTCGGTCTCCTGGCCGAGCTGGTAGAGCACCTCGCGCAGGAAGTCGATCGCGGTCCAGCTCGGGTTGGTGAGCAGCCCGATCTCGTAGCGCTCGGCCTCGAGCCGCTGGATGAGCGCGCGCGAGAGCGTCGTCTTGCCGCACCCGTACTCGCCCGTCAGCATCCCGCACCCTTTGCGGTGGCGCACGGTGTAGACGAGGCGCACGAGCGCCTCCTCGTGCTCGGGCGACAGGTAGAAGAACTTCGGGTTCGGCGAGTTGTCGAACGGCGCCTCGGTGAGCTCCCAGTAGGCTTCGTACATCAGTCGTTGCTGTTGGTGTTGTTGCTGTTGAAGCCGATCGGGCCGCCGAACAGGACGAAGATGCCCGTGTAGGCGGTGATCAGGCTGGCGATGACCTGGGCGATCAGGACGTAGTCCTGCCACCACTTGACGGCCACCTCGGGGACGGTCACGACCGCGCCCGGCTCGAGCGGCGGGGCCTCGCCGAGCGGGTACGTCTTGCCGTTGCGGAACGTCACGAGCGTGTTCAGGAGCTTGGCGCGGTTGCTGGGGCCGCCGGCCAGCGTGACGTACTCACGCGGCGTCAGGTCCGGCCGGAAGTCGATGGGCCCCGGCAGCTTCACCTCGCCGACGACGTAGACCTTGTCCTCGACGATCGGCAGGAGGAGCACGTCGCCGTTCTGCAGCAGGACGTTGTGCGTCTCGTCCTTCTCGACGAGGAGCCGCTGCAGGTCGATCGGGATCCGCTGCCGCGGGCCCGTGGCATCGCCGCGCTCGATCATCGCCAGCCGGAGGTCGGCGTACGCCGCCGCGCCGCCCGCCTTGAGCACGACGTCGCGCACGCGCTCGCCCTGCGCGAGCTCGAACCGCTGGACGATCGTCGCCTTCCCGGCCACCGACGTCTTGCTGCTCTCGGGCGTGCCGTTGAACGCGCCGCGGACCTCGACCACGTCCTGCAGCACGGAGAGCGGCGGCACGTAGAGCGCGTCACCCGGCCGGAGCGTCACGTCCGCGGGCGGCGCGATCGCCCTCGTGAGGTCGAGCGTGGACGTCTCCTTGCGGCCGTCGGCGGCGACGCGCGTCAACCGGGCGTCGCTGCCCGCCGCCGCCTGGCTGAGCCCGCCCACGACCGCCAGCAGCTCGCGCAGCGAGCCGTCGCGCCCGAGCTCGTACTCCCCGGGGCGCCGCACCGCGCCCGTGAGCGTGACGGAGCCGCTCCGCGGCGGCACGTGGATCCGCACGCCCTCGCGCACGAACGGATTCTGCGAGACGTCGCCCAGGAGCTCGAAGGCGAGCAGGTCGAGCTCGCGCGCGCCGGCCGCCGTGACGAGCTGCACGTGGCGCAGGCTGCCGCGCGCCGTGATCCCGCCCGCCTCCTGGACCACCTCGTGCACGCGGCGGGTCGCGGTCACGAGCTGCGTCCCGGGGTGCTCGACCTCGCCGGACACGGTGAGCTCGAACGCGCGCGGCGCGAGCACGGTGACGGTCACGTCGGCGAACCGGAAGATCGTGCGGGCGCGCTCGGCGACGCGCCGGTGCGCCTCGAGGAGCGTGAGGCCGCCGACGGGGATCGCGCCGAGCGGCGGGACGCTGATCGTGCCCTCCAGGTCCACGACGGGCTGGTGCTGGATCGTCTCGATGCGGCCCACGATCTGCACCTCGAGGACGTCGCTGGGGCCGAGCCGGTAGTCGGAGGCGAGGATCGTGCGCGTGCCCGGCGCGATCGTGGGCCGGGAGGCCCCGGGGCGAGCGGGCGTCGCCCGAACCGGCGCGGACACCTCCGGCGCGGCTGGCTGCGCGGCGTATCCCCCGTGGGGCGCCAAGAGCGACACCACGAGGACCGCGCACAGAGTCCGCCGCAGCGAATGCCACTTCATCGCGATCCCGGCAGCCTGGCCAACAATTGACCTATTGTCGCTTCTGGCTCACGGCAGCGTCAAGAAAAAAGCCACGATTGCAATAGTTTCCTTGACACTCCCCGCTCTCGCACGTACGATCCGTTTCGCTCCCCGGACGGGTCCACCCGGGACGGGGGCACAGGATCCCGATGCCGCCCAGGACAGCCCGCGCCCTGCTGCTGCTCAGCGCAGCTTTCGCTTTGTTCGGCGGCGGCTTCTGGCTCCACGCCGTGCTGCTGACGCCGCGCGCCGGGTCGCCCACGCCGGGCGCTCGGGCGCCCGGCGGCGCCGAGGCGCTCCAGTCGGCCTTCGTCGCCGTCGCCGACCACGTGCGGCCGGCGGTCGTCCACATCGGCACGATCCAGGTCGCCCGCCCGCGGCGCCCGCCGGCGGTGCCGGGGCCGTTCGCCGACGATCCCGCGTTCAAGGACTTCTTCGACCAGTTCTTCGGCCGGCGGGGGGCGCGCCCGGAGGAGTTCCACCGGCCCGGGCTCGGCTCGGGCGTGATCATCGACCGGCGCGGCTACGTCCTGACGAACCACCACGTCGTGCGCGGCGCCGACGGCGTGACCGTGCGTCTGTCCTCGAAGCAGGAGTTCCGCGGGCGCATCGTCGGCACGGACACGAAGACCGACCTGGCCGTGATCCGGTTCGAGCCGACGGCGGCGCCGACGGTGGCGACGCTCGGCGACTCCGACGCCCTGCGGGTCGGCGAGTGGGCGATCGCGATCGGCAACCCGTTCGGGCTCGACCAGACGGTCACCGTGGGCGTCGTCAGCGCCACCGGGCGCTCGGACGTCGGCATCGCGACCTACGAGAACTTCATCCAGACCGACGCGTCGATCAACCCGGGCAACTCCGGCGGTCCGCTCGTCAACCTGCGCGGCGAGGTGATCGGGATCAACACGGCCATCGTGGCGACCGGGCAGGGCATCGGCTTCGCCATCCCCGTCAACATGGTGAAGCGCGTCCTGGCGCAGCTCATCGACCGCGGCAAGGTGACGCGCGGCTGGCTCGGGATCGCGATGGAGCCGCTGACGCCCGAGCTCGTGCAGTCGCTCGGGCTCGCCGACGCGCGGGGGGCCCTGGTCACGCGCGTGGAGCGGGGCGGCCCCGCCGCGGCGGCGGGGCTCCAGCCGAGCGACGTCGTCGTCACCTTCGACGGGACGCCGGTCGGTGACTACCGCCACCTCCAGCGGCTCTCCGCCGAGGCGGACGTGGGCAAGCGCGTGACGCTCGAGATCGTCCGCAAGCGCGAGCGGCGCACCGTCGCGGTGACCGTCGCCGAGGCGCCCGACCGCGGGCTCCCCGAGGGCCCGCCGGCCCGGCGCCCCCGCTAGCGACAGCTAGGCGACGAAGGGCGGGATCGGCGGGATCTCGACCTGCTGCGCCCGCACCTCGCGCACGCCGGGCACCGTGCGCGCCACCTCGAGCGCCCGCTCGAGGCCCGCCGTGGCCTCGAGCGTGACGACCCCGTCCTGCGCGTCCACGGTGAAGCGGTAGCGCCGCGTGTCCGGGTGCGTCGCGAGCGCCACCTGCACGCGCGAGGCGAGCGCGCGGGCGGCGACGAGCCGCCGGCCCGCCTCCGTCGTGGCCAGCTCGGGCCGCCGCACGAGCCCCTCGAGCACCTCGACGACCGCCGGCGGGGCGAGCTTCTCGGTGTTGACGATCAGCTCGTAGAGCGACGGGTCCGCGACGTCCACCTCGTAGAGGTAGCGCATCCGGCCGGCCTTCTCGGCGTCGTCGCGGCGGACGAAGTCGGCGGCGGCGCGCTGGTTGGGCGTCTCCCCCGTCATCTCCGCCGTGCGCTTGATCCAGTGGCGCACGCGCTGCTCGAACGGCGCGACGAGCCGCACGCGCAGCGCGTGGGGGACGCCCCGCAGGAGCCACTGCCCGCCGCCGCGCATGAGCACCGCGTCGTCGAGCTCGGCGAACTCGAGCAGCGTCGTCTGGAGCACGGTGATGTGGTGGCGCGTCTCGGTGTCGAACCGCTCGAACAGGGAGGGCTTCGCCTCCTCGAGGCGCGAGAGCCGCTCCTCGGCCAGCCCGTAGCGGCGCGCCGCGTCCAGCAGGAGCTCGTGGTTCACGTGGCGGTAGCCGAGCCGCTCGGCCAGCGCCGTGCCGACCTCCGGCCCGCCCGCGCCCATCTGGTGGGAGATCACGACGATGGCCATGCCTCACCCCCGCCGGTACTTCTCTTTGAGAGCGGTCGGCGCGATCGCGATCCGCTTGCCGCCGACGTCGTCCAGGACGTAGACCTCGTCCGTGAGCGAGCCGCTGGCGAAGACCTCGAACACCTCGAGCGCTGCCTCGAGCGTCGTGTCGGGCCGTCCGTCCAGCAGCGCCTCGACGGCGGCGCAGGGTAGTCGCTTCATGGGCGTCCTCCTCGGAACGGCGCCCAGCCTATCCCGAAACCGCACGGGGCGGCAAGGCGCGGCCGCGACGCGCGACGCGGCCCGCGCGTGGGGCGTGCCGCCGCCCTCAGCCGTCCGCGGCGCGCGGTCGCGGCGCCGGCGCCCCCCCGCCCGCCGTCCGGACGCCGCCGAGGCCGGCGGCCGGCGCGAGCGGCAGCCGGTCGACGGGCGGCGCGAACGAGTACGGCGGCCAGGGGCCGGTCGGCACCACCGCGATGCCCTGCGCGCGCGAGGCGACGGGCGCGATACGCGACAGGAACGCGGCGACCTCGCGCCGGGGGACGAGGAACGCCACCGAGGCCGCGGCGTTGCCCTGGGCCCCCGCGGCGGACCGGTAGCGCCACCGCGCGACGCCGGCCTGCTCGATCAGGCGGTCGCCGACGGCGCGCAGGCCGTCGGCGTCGGGCGTCCCGCCCGCGCACGCCGGGCACGCGAGGCCGACGGCGTGCGCGCAGTGCAGGCGCAGGAGCCGCACGTCCATCTCGACGCAGCCGCGGACCTGCCCCAGGCTCGCGCGGAGGCTCGGGGCGTGCGCGGCGATCCAGCCGGGGAGATCCGCGGTGGCGACGACGAGGCCGAAGCGGAACGGGAGCACGGCGCCCACGTGGAGCAGCGAGGCGACGATCGTGTCGTGGCGCGCGAGCGCCGGCGCGCTGGCCGCGGGCGTCCGCTCCACCGGGCTCGTCACCGCCGTGAGCCCGGCGACCCGCGTGAGCGCGACGGAGGGCCCGGACGGGGCGGACGGCGGACGCCACGCGGGCGGGAGCTCCTCGACGATCGCGTAGAGGTGCGAGTCCATCTCCCCTCCGGGCCCCGGGTGGGGCGTGGAACCGTGCGGGGCCGTCGACCTCGCGAGAGTGGCCCCGAGACTACGGAGGCCGGGCGCCCACGTCAAGGGCCATGACATAATCACCCGTGGCCTCGTGCCGTTCGCGCCCCCTCCTCGCCGCGGCGCTCCTCGCCGCCGCGCTGGTCCCCGCCCCGGCGCGCGCGGGCGCCGCGGCGCTCGCGCTGCCCGCCGGCATCCCGCCGGCCGAGCGGACCCAGCTCCTCGCGCTCGCCCGGGACGCGTCGGTGTCCGCGCGCGCCGAGAGCGAGCCGTTCGTGGCGCGCCGCGAGGTGTTCGAGTTCCTGCTCGACCACCCGGAGTTCGCGACGCACGTCACCCGCGCGCTCCGGCTCGCGCGCTACCGGATCTGGCGCGACGCCGAGGGGCTCTGGCTCGACGACGGCTGGGGGGCGGTCGGGCGGTTCCGGGTGGTGCACGCGGCCGACGGCGCGCGCGTGATGTACGCGCGCGGCCGGTACCAGCCCAGGATCCTGCCGAGCATCCACGGGCAGGCGGTGGTCGTCCTCGAGTACGCGACGACGCCGGCGCCGGAGGGCCGCGCGCGCATCACCACGAGCGTCACCGGCTTCCTGAAGCTCGACAGCCGCGTCCTCGAGCTCGTGGGCAAGCTCGCGGGGCCGCTCGCCCGGGCGAAGGCGGAGAAGGAGGCCGCGAGCCTCGTCAAGGTCTTCGTGCGCGTGAGCCGCGCGATCGAGGAGGACCCCGCGGCGGTCCACGCCCGGGTCCGCCAGCGCGAGGGCGTCCCGCCCCGGGACCTCGAGGCGTTCCGCCGCCTACTCGATCTTCGCTAGGACCCGCGCGAGCCCCTCGCGGAACCTCGGGATCGCCGGGTTGAGCCGCACCGCCGCCTCCCAGGCGCGCGACGCCTCGCGGAAGCGCCCCTGCTCGTAGAGCGCGCGGCCCAGGCGCGCGTGGGCGTCGGCGTGGTCGGGCTTGCGCTCGAGCAGGCTCCGGGCCGCCGTCTCGAGCGCCGCGTAGCGTTCCTGCGCCTCGAGCGCGTCCCAGAGCGCCACGTGCACCCGCGCCTCGTCGAAGCTCACCGCGAGCGCCGCGCGGCACGCCGCTTCCGCCTCCGCGAAGCGCCGCTCGGCGAGCAGCACGCGCCCGAGCGCCGCGTGCGCGACGAGCGTGTCGGGCTTGAGGCGGAGCGCCTCGCGGTAGGCGACCTCGGCCTCCGCGAAGCGGCGCTGCTCGGCGAGCAGCTCGCCGAGGTCGCAGTGCGCGCGCACGTACTCGGGCTTGCGGCGGATCGCCTCGCGGAAGGCCGTCTCCGCCTCCGCGTGCCGGCGCTGCCAGTAGAGCGAGACGCCGAGGCCGCGGTGGAGCGCCGGGTGCTCCGGGCGCAGCGCGAGCGCCTCGCGGTACGCGGCCTCCGCCTCGAGGTGGCGGCCCTGGCGGCCCAGGCCGAGGGCGAAGTTGGCGCGCGCCCGGAGGCTCGAGGGCTCGAGCCGGATCGCCTCGCGCAGCGCCGTCTCGGCGAGCGCGTGCTGCCCCTGGCGGCCGAGCGCGACGCCGAGCTCGTAGTGGAGGTCGCTGTCGTCCGGGTCGAGCGCGAGCGCGCGCCGGAACGCGGCGGCGGCGCCCGCGTAGTCGCCGAGCGCGCCGAGCGCGAGCCCGTGCGCGGTGTGCAGCTCGGGGTCGGCGGGCCGGTGCGCGAGCGCGGCGGCGTACGCGGCCGCCTCCTCCGCCCAGGCGCCCTGGCGGCGGAACGTGAGCGCCAGGCGGATCAGCGAGGGCACGTGGCGCGGCCGGAGCCGGATCGCCTCGCGGTACGCCGCCTGCGCGTCCTCGGAGCGGCCCTGGTGCTCGAGGGCGACGCCGAGGTGGTGGTAGGCCCGCGGGGCGTCCGGGGCCAGGCGGATCGCCTCGCGGAACGCCGCGGCCGCCTCCGCGAAGCGCCGGCGGCGGC
>MGCF01000034.1:0-1251 GCA_001788495.1 Candidatus Rokubacteria bacterium RIFCSPLOWO2_02_FULL_73_56 | reverse complement strand
CGAGCCCCAGGCGCTCGTGGAGCGAGGCGTCGTCGGGGCGCCGCGCGAGCGCCTCGCGGTACGCGGCGATCGCCTCGCGCGTCCGCCCCTGGCGCTCCAGCGCCTGCGCGAGCCCGGCGCGCGCCCGCGCGTCGCCGGGCGCCAGGCCCAGCGCGTCCCGGAACGCGGCCTCCGCCTCCGCGTACTGCGCCTGCTCGAACAGCGCGCCGCCGAGCTCGGCGTGCGTCGCGGCGGCCGGCGCCTCGCCGAGCGCCGCGCGGTGCAGCGCCGCGGCGTCCGCCGGCCGGCGCCGGCGGCGGAGGACGGTCGCGAGGTTCGCGCGCGCGACCGGATCGGCCGGCTTGACACGCAGCGCCCCGCGCAGCGCGGCCTCCGCCTCGGCCCACGCGCCCTGGCGCGCGAGCGCGAGCCCGAGCGCCAGGTGCGCGCTCGCGAAGTCGGGGCGGAGCCGGAGCGCCGCGCGGTACGCCGCCGCCGCCTCGGCGTAGCGCGCCTGCTCGAACAGCGCGCCGCCGAGCTCGGCGTGGGCGGAGGCGGCCCCGGGCCGCGCCGCCACCGCCGCGCGGAAGGCGGCCTCGGCCTCCGCCGGGCGGCGCAGCCGGCGCAGGGCCAGGCCGAGGCCGAGCCGGGCGTTGAAGTGCCCGGGGTCCTCGCGCAGCGCCTCGCGGTAGGCCGCCGCCGCCTCGGGGAAGCGCCCGCGCCGCGCGGCGGCGAGGGCGCGCGCGCACAGGGAGTCGGCGCGCGCCACGCTCAGGCGGGCAGCACCGCGGTCGCCTCGATCTCGAGCAGGAGGTCGTCGCGCACGAAGCGCGAGACCTCGACCAGCGTGCTCGCCGGGCGGTGCGGGCCGAAGAATTCCTTGCGCACGGTGTTGATCGCCTCGCGGTCGGCCATGCGCCGCACGAAGACCGTCACCTTGCAGACGTCGGCGAACGTCGCGCCGGCCGCGGCGAGGCAGCGCCCGAGGTTCTCGTGCACCTGCCGCGCCTGCGCGACCACGTCGGTGCCGCCGACCGTGCGGCCCGCGGCGTCGGAGGCCACGCAGCCCGACACGAACACGAGGCGGCCCGCGCGGACGACGTGGGTGAAGTGGCTGATGGGCTCGGACATCCCCGGCACCCGGATCTCCTCGCGCTGCCCCAGCTCGGCCATGGCTCGCTCCTCGGGTGGGTCGTGACCTGGTACCGTCAGGCGATTGTAGCGCGGGATGGGGCTGGAGCCGGGGGCGGGAGTTGAACCCGCGACCTACTG
>MGCF01000033.1:3885-18702 GCA_001788495.1 Candidatus Rokubacteria bacterium RIFCSPLOWO2_02_FULL_73_56 | reverse complement strand
CTTCATGACCTCGGCGGTGCCGTCGCCGATCTCGAGCCCGATCACGTCGCGCAGCCGCTGCTCGAACGGCAGCTCGTCCGTGTAGCCGTAGTGACCGTGCAGCAGCAGGCACTGGTGGATGGTCTCCACGGCGAGCTTCGGCGCCCACCACTTCGCCATCGCCGACTCCTTCGTGTACGGCCGGCCGTGGTCGGCGAGCCAGAGGCCGCGGTAGCAGAGCCAGCGCGCGGCGTCGAGGTGCGTCGCCGCCTCCGCGATCGGGAACGACACGCCCTCGTACCGCGCGAGCGCGCGGCCGAACGCCTGCCGCTCCTGCACGTACGCCATCGTCTCCTCGAGCGAGACCTGCGCCGCGCCCAGGCACGCGAGCGCGATGATGATCCGGTTGTAGTCGAAGCCCTGCATGACCTGGTAGAAGCCGGTCCCCTCCTCGCCGAGCCGGTGCGAGGCGGGGATGCGGACGTGGTCGAACGCGAGCACCGCGCGGACGCCCGCGTGCGAGCCGAGGTCGCGCAGCGGGCTGCGGGCGACGCCGGGCAGGTCGAGCGGCACGAGGAAGGCGGTCACGCCGCGCGCCTTCCGGCGCGCGTCCGTCGTCGCGAAGAGGATCGTGGCCTGGGCGGCCATCGCGAGCGTGATCCCCGACTTCTCGCCCGTGATCACGTAGCCGTCGCCGTCGCGCTCGGCGCGGCAGGCGAGGTTCGCCGCGTCCGAGCCGGCGCCGGGCTCGGTGAGCGCGAGCGCGACGATCGCCTCCCCCGCGCACGTCGGCGGGAGCCACCGGCGCTTGATCTCCTCGGCGCCGTTCTTGCCGAGGATCTCGCCGGCCAGGCCCGCGAGCTGGATGCCGTAGGTGCAGCTGAAGTCGCCGCGCGCGATCTCCTCGGTCGCGATCCCCATCGTGACGAGGTCCGCCTCCTGCCCGCCGTACGCGGCCGGGGCGCGCAGGCCGAGCAGCCCGAGCTCGCCCATCTGCCGCCAGGCGCCCCACGGCAGCTCGCCGCTCCGGTCCCACTGCCGGGAGCGCGGCGCCAGCTCCTTCCGCGCGAAGGCGCGCAGGGTCCGGATCAGCTCCTCCTGCTCGGGCGTGTACGCGAAGTCCATGCCGTGGCTCCCCTCGATCCCGCGACAGCGTTCCAGTCTAGTGCGTGGTGAACACGGGCGCGCGCTTCTCGGCGAAGGCGCGGAGCCCCTCGGCCGCGTCGGCCGAGCGCATGTGCTCGCCCGCCAGCCGGAGCTCGAGCTCGAGCCCGTCCGCGAGCGGGAGCCCGAGGCCGCGGGCGACGAGCGTCTTCACGGTGCGGCTCGCCGCCGCGCTCTTCTGCGCGAGCGCGCGGGCGAGCTCCTCGACGGCCGCGCCCATGCCCCCCGCCGGCGCGACGCGGTTCGCGAGGCCCCACGCGCGGGCCTGCTCGGCGTCGAGCCAGCCCCCGAGCAGCATCAGCTCCTTGGCCCGCCGCGCACCGACCAGGCGCGGCAGCCGCTGGCTGCCCCCGCCGCCCGCCACGAGGCCGAAGGCGGCGTGCTGGTCGCCGAGCCGCGCGGCCGCGTCCAGCACCACGAGGTCGGCCACGAGGGTGAGCTCGAGCCCGCCGGCGAGGGCCAGGCCGTGGACGCCGGCCACGACCGGCACGGGCAGCGCCTCGATCCGGTTGAAGACGCGGTGCCAGAGCCGCAGGAAGCCGCTCCATCGCTCGGGATCGCCGACGAGCGCCTGCACGGCCTTGAGGTCGGCGCCCGCGCAGAAGGCGCGCCCGGCGCCCGTCAGCGTCACCACGCGCACGGCCGGGTCGCGCTCGACCGCCTCGCACGCGCGCCCCAGGTCCTCGAGCAGCCCGGGCGAGATCGCGTTGAGCTGCTCGGGCCGGTTCAGGACGACGCGCGCGATCCCGCCGTCCGCGGCGTAGCTCACGGTGTCGAAGGCCATGCGTGTCCCTCCTCCCCCCGCCCGCCTCACATCATCGTATAGCCGCCGCTCACCGAGAGGACCTGGCCCGTGACGAAGCTCGCCCGGTCGGAGGCCAGGAACAGGACCGCGCCCGTGATGTCCTCGGGCGTGCCGACCCGGCGCAGCGGATACACCTTGGCGATCCGCGCCTTCATCTCCTCCGTGCGCCACTGCCGGTTCACGTCGGCGGCCCACATGCTGAGCGGGCTGATCTCCTCGTCCGACGCGGGCATCGTCATCCCGGGGCAGACGACGTTCAGGCGGATCCCGTAGCGGCCGACCTCGCGCGCGAGGCTCTTGCTGAGCGCCATGACCCCCGCCTTGCACGCCGCGTACACGCCCTCGCGGAACTCGCCCATGCGCCCGGCGTCGGAGCCCATGCTCACGATCGCGCCGGCCTTCCGCGCGATCATGCCGTCGAGCACCGCGCGCGTGCAGTTGATCATGCCCCAGAGGTTGAGCTGGATCTCGCGCTCCCACTCCTCGCGCGTCTTCTCGACGAAGAGCCGGTCCATCGTCCAGCCGACGTTGTTCACGAGCACGTCCACGCCCCCGCGCCGGCCGTTCACGTCCTTCACCATGGCCTGGACGGAGTCCCAGGCCGTGACGTCGGTGCGCACGGCCGTGGCCGAGGCGGCGCCGAGCTTCTGCGCCTCCGCGGCGACCTTCCCGGCCTGCGCCTCGTCGATGTCGGCGATCGTCACGTGCGCGCGCTCGCCCGCGAACGCCAGGCTGAGGGCGCGGCCGATGTTCGACCCGCCGCCGGTGACGATCACGCTCTTGCCCGCCAGGTTCAGCTCCATCGAGTGCCTCCTCGCATCACGGCGCCCCGGCGCCGGAGGCCGGGTCCGCCTGCATGAGATTGAGCGGCGACAGAATCGTGAGGCCGCCGTCGATGACGATCGTCTGGCCGGTGAGAAAGCCCGCCGCGTCCGAGGCGAGGTACGCGACGAGCGCGGCGACGTCCTCGCCGGTGCCGGCCCGGCGCACCGGCGTGAGCGCGATGATCCGCTTGACCGCCTCGGTGTACTCGCGGCTGATGCCGCGCTCGACGTAGAACTGCGCCGAGTCGGTCTCGACCAGCCCGGGGCTCACCCCGTTCACGGTGATCCCGAGCGGTCCCAGCTCCATCGCCAGCACCCGCACGAGGCTCTCGAGCGCGGCCTTGGCGGCGCCGAGCGCGCCGTGGCGGGCCATCGCCTGCTGGCTGTCGATGCCGGAGACGGCGACGACCCGGCCGGGCCGGCCCCGCATGAGCGGGACCGCGGCCTGGACCGCGGCCACGAACGACTCCACCGAGATGGCGAACGTGCGCTGGAGGTTGTGGCGCTTCTGCTCGAGCGTGGGCCGGAAGGCCGTCGCGGCGGCGTTGGCCACGAAGACGTCCACCCGCCCGAAGACCTCGCCGATCCGCGCGAACGCGGGCGCGACCTCCGCGGGCTCGCCGAGGTCGAGCGCGAGCGCGAGCGCGCGCCGGCCCAGCCGCTCGATCGCGGCGACCGCCTCGCCGGCGCGCGCGGCGTCGCGGCGGTACATGACCACGCAGTCGGCGCCGTCCCGCGCCAGGCGCAGCGCGATCGCGCGCCCCATGCCCCGCGAGGCGCCGGTGACGACGGCGACCCGCCCGGCGAACGGTGCCCCGCCCGCTCCGGCCTCCGCGCCCGTCACCACGAGGCGGTCTGGCCCCCGTCGAGGTAGATGGTCTGCCCCGTCAGGAAGTCCGACGCGGGCGAGGCGAGGTACACGGCGAGCGGCGCGACCTCCTCCGGCTCGCCGATGCGGCGCAACGGCACCTTGGAGAGGATGAGCGCGCGCGTCCGTTCGTCGGCCATCGCCTCGCGCGGGAAGTCGGTGTTCATGTACCCGGGCGCCAGGCAGTTGACCCGGATGCCGTGGCGCGCCCACTCGACGGCCAGGCACCGCGTGAGCGCGTCCACGCCCGCCTTGCTCACGCAGTAGGCCGTGTAGCGCGGCACGCCGTTCTTGCCCCACATCGAGCCGATGTTGATGATCCGTCCCCAGCCGCGCGCGATCATCGCGGGCGCGACCGCCCGCGCGCAGAGGAACATCGAGGTCAGGTTGGTGGCGAGGATCGTGTCCCACTCCGCGTCGCTCACCTCGAGCGTCTGCCGCATGACGGTGATCCCGGCGTTGTTCACGAGGATGTCCACGGGCCCGAGCGCCTCGGCGACGGCCCCGGTCTGTCCGAGGACGTCGTCGGCCCGGGTGACGTCGAGCCGGAACGCCCGTGCCCGGCCGCCGGGCGCGCGGATCGCGGCGGCGACGGCCTCCACCTGCTCCGTCGTGCGCGCGGCGCACGCGACCACCGCGCCGGCCGCGCCGAGCGCCAGCGCGAGCGCGCGGCCGATGCCGCGGCTCGCGCCGGTCACGAGCGCGACGCGCCCGGCGAGCGGCCGGGCCGCGTCCTCAGCCACGGCCCGCCCCCCCCTCGCGCTGGAGCTTGTCGGCCACGAGCTGGCGCAGGCGGAACTTCTGGATCTTGCCGCTCGGGGTCATCGGGAACTCGGCGACGAGCTCGAGCCGCTCGGGGAACTTCTGACGCGCGAGCTGCCGCGCGTCCAGGAAGGCCACGAGCTCGGCGAGCGTCACGGTCTCGCCCGCTTTCGGGATGACGAACGCGCAGGCCCGCTCTTGCAGGCGCGGGTCCGGCATCCCGACGATCGCCACGCCGGCGACCTTCGGGTGCTCGAACAGCACGTTCTCCACCTCCGCCACCGGGATGTTCTCGCCACCGCGGATGATGAGGTCCTTGGAGCGCCCGGTGATCGAGAGGCAGCCCTCCGCGTCGAGCGCCGCGCGGTCGCCGGTCCGGAACCAGCCGTCGGCCGTGTAGGACTCGCGGGTGAAGTCGGGGCGCTTGAAGTAGCCGACGAACTGGGACGCCCCGCGCACGAGCAGGTCGCCCTCCCTCCGCGGCGGCAGGCCCCGGCCCGTCTCGTCCACGACCGAGAGCGCCATGCCCGCGAGCGGGTGGCCGTCCGTCGTGAAGACCTTCTCCTCGGGGTCGTCGAGCCCGTTGCACGTGACGAGGCCGTTCTCCGTCATGCCCCAGCCCGGCGAGATCGCGCAGCCGAGCCGCGCGCGCGCGTCGCGCACGAGCGGGCGCGGGATCGGGGCGCCGGCGGAGATGAAGACCCGCAGCGAGGAGAGGTCCGCCTGCGTCGTCACGTAGGTCAAATCCTGTAAGAACGGCGTCGCGCCCATCGTGAACGTGACGCCCTCCGCCGCGATGAGCCGCGCCGCCTCGGCCGCGTTCCAGACGTCGAGCCAGACGCCGGTGGCGCCGAGCACGAAGGTCATGCAGTAGCCGTAGAGGTAGCCGGTCTGGTGGGCGAACGTGGACGACATGAGGACGACGTCGCGCTCCGAGAGCGCGAGCCGCTCGATCACGGGGTAGATGATCGCGAGCACGGTGTTCGGCGTGTGCATCACGCCCTTCGGCTCGCCCGTCGTGCCGGAGGTGAAGATCACCTCGTGCACGCGGTTCGGGTCCGAGCCCGGGAGCCCGCGGCGCCCCTCCCGGGCCTCCCACGCCGTGTCCGTGAGCCGCGTGAACGGCAGCATCCCGTCGCCGGGCGTCCCGCGCGCGACGAACACGTGCTCGACGCGCGGCACCTCGGGCCGGAGCGCGCCGAGCATCGCGACGTGGTCGAAGCCCCGGAACGTCCCCGGGATCACGACGACCGACGACTCGAGGCGGTTCAGCATGAAGCGCAGCTCGCTGGCGCGGTAGATCGGCGGGATCGGGTGCACGACCGCGCCCAGGCGGCCCGCGGCGAGGAGCAGGAGGATGAACTCGTTCCAGTTCGGGAGCTGGCACGAGATCACGCCGCCCGGGCCGGCGCCGTGCGCGGCGAGCCCGTGGGCGACGCGCTCGACGGCGCGCGCCGCCTCCGCGTACGTCAGTCGCGACACGCCGTCCACCATCGCGGTCTTCGTCGGCCGCTCGCGGGCCCACCGGTCGAGGTAGCCCTCGACCGTCTCGTTCCGCCAGAACCCGCCCCGCGTGCACTCGCGGATGCGGGCCTCGCCGAGGTCCGTCTCGAACGCGGGCATGCGCTACGCCCGGAACTTGCCGAAGTTGACGGGACGCTTCTCGACGAACGCGTTCCGCCCCTCCATGGCCTCCTCGGTCCGGTAGTACATGTTGAGCGCCGTGGTCGCGAACTCGGCGACGCCCGCGCGCTCCTCCGAGTCGATGTTGAACGACTGCTTGGCGAGCGCCAGCGCGGTCGGGCTCTTCTCGAGCAGCTCGGCGCACCACGTCTCGACCTCGGCCTTCAGGTCCTTGAGCGGCACGACCTTGTTCACGAGCCCCATCGCGAGCGCCTCCTGCGCCGTGTACTGGCGGCAGAGGTACCAGATCTCGCGCGCGCGCTTCTCGCCGACGACGCGCGCCAGGTAGCCGGTGCCGTGCCCGGCGTCCACGCTGCCCACGCGGGGCCCCGTCTGGCCGAAGAGCGCGTTCTCGGCGGCGATCGAGAGGTCGCAGAGCACGTGGAGCACGTGGCCGCCGCCGATCGCGAAGCCGTTGACCATCGCGATCACGGGCTTCGGGCAGTGGCGGATCGCGCTGTGCAGGCCGTCCACGTACATCGGCCGCTCGCCGTCCTTGGAGTACCCGCCGCTGCCGCGCTCCTTCTGGTCGCCGCCCGAGCAGAACGCGCGGTCGCCCGCCCCGGTGAGGACGACGACGCCCACCGACGGGTCGAAGCGCGCGTCCAGGAACGCGTCGGTCAGCTCGTGGACGGTGCGCGTGCGGAACGCGTTGCGCGTCTCCGGCCGGTTGATCGTGATCCAGGCGACGCCGCTCTTCTTCTCGTAGAGGATGTCCGTGTAGGTCATGGCAGCTCCCTCAGCCAGGGTTGTCGGCGCGCCGCGTGCCGCCGTCGGTCACGGGCGCGGGGGGTAGACGGCCGGGCGCCCCTCCGCCCACGCCCGGTTCGCCTCGGCGACCTCCCGGGACGCCAGGCAGTCGCGCTGCGCGCTCAGCACGTCCTCGATCATCGCGCGCGGGTCGCGGTGGAACGACTCGTGGAGCAGGCGCTTGGCGTGCGCGTTGGCGGTGGGCGAGGCGCCACGGACCTTCGCGATCAGCGTCGCCAGCGCGGGCTCGACGCCGTCGGGCGGGCACACCCAGTTGACCAGGCCCATCGCGCGCGCCTCCGCCGCCGTCACGTCGTCGTTCAGCAGCGTGAGCGCCTTGGCGCGGCCCAGGCCCACGACGCGGGCCAGGCGGAGCACCGAGCCGTCGGGGATGATCCCGTGCCGGGTCGCGCCGAGCCCCAGCACGGCGTCCTCGGTCGCGAGCCGGACGTCGCACGCGAGGGCCAGCTGCAGCCCGCCGCCGAGCGAGTAGCCGTGGAGCACCGCCGCGCTGACCTTCGGCATGTCCTCGAGGCAGTTGAGCGCGCGGACCCAGTGGCGGAAGAACGCCTCGCCGATCGTGCCGGCGGCCAGGGCCGTGCGGTCCATGCCGGAGCAGAACGCGCGCCCCGCGCCGCGGACGACGACCAGCGCGACGTCGGGATCGGCCGCGGCGGTCTCGGCGTGGTCGGCCAGCGCGGCCGCGAGCTCGGTGTCGAGCGCGTTGAGCACGTCGGGGCGCCCGAGCGTGATCCGGGCGACTCCGTCGTTTGCCTCATAGGCGACGGGCGCCGCGCTCATGGGAGTGTGAGAAGATCGGGGCGGGCCAGCGGGACGTCACCCATGGAAAGCGCGTCACAACGTATGCAAGATCGCGTGAAAAGTCAAGGAGGCCGCGCGCCTGCCGCGCGCTAGACGCGCTCCGGCCTGGGCCCTCGCCGGGCTCCTGCTGCTCGCCGCGCCCGGCGCCGCCCGGGCCCAGGTCTTCCTCGGGTCGCGGCCACACCCGGAGCTCACGCTCGGCCCGCTCTTCGTCCGCGCGAGCGTCACGCCCGGGCTCGGCGCGGTGACCGTCGACGTGCTGTGGAGCCTCGTCGTGCCCTCGACGCGGAGCGGCGCCATGCTCGAGCAGGACCTCTACCTGCTCTGGCCCGGCGAGGTGAACGGCGAGGCGGGCGGGGGCCCGCCCGACCCGGCGCTCGCGCGCTACGTCCGGGAACGCGGGCTCACGCCCGTGCGCGAGGGGCGGCTCCACCTGTACGCGCGCGGCCTCTACGGCACGCGCGGCGCCCGGGCGGCCGAGCCGATCGCCGGCGGCGCGCCGTTCGTCACGTTCGTGCAGGAGGGCGGGCCGCTCGGCGTCACGCCGCGGGTCACCTACGTCCGCATCCCGTGGCACCCGCGGATGATCAACCGCACGTGGCTCATGGGCCTGCGCATGGAGCTCACGGGCCTGCTCAAGCCCGTGCCGGCGACGTGGGTGGAACGGCTGTTCTGGGGCCGGCGCCACACGCTCACGCTCTCGTACAACGAGGTCCGCGGGCGCGGGATCTTCCCGATGTACTTCGAGCACCGCGAGCGCCTCCTGCGGCTCGCCGACGAGCCCTCCCAGCTCCTGGCCGTCTTCGCCCAGGCCGAGCAGCTCAAGATCCACGACGTCTTCCCGCGCACGGCGAGCCGCCGCGCGGCCGAGGCGCGCGTCGCGACCGAGATCGTCTCGCTCTTCCTCGACCACGCCGAGGGGCTCGTGCCCCAGGTGCTGACCGTGCAGTTCGGCTACTACAGCCGCTTGCAGGCGTGGGCCCCGGTGCTGATCACGGCGCTCGTCTTCGCACTCGGCAACATGGCGGGCCCGCTCCTCGTCACGCTCGCCCGCCACCTCGGCCCGAAGCTCGCCGGCCGCTTCCACGTCGGGCCGCGGGCCGGCCCGCCGCGCGAGCGGCAGGTCGGCACGATCGTGCCGCGCGACGTGCTGGAGCGCCTCGTGCCCGGCCAGACGACGTACGAGGACGTGCTGCGCCTCTGCGGCGTGGACGCGGAGGAGCACGAGCAGTTCGGGCGGCCGGAGCACCGGCGGCTGGTCTACCGCGGGCGGCGCACCGCGCCGCGGCAGCGGCGGCGGTTCGGCTGGGTCTCGACCGTGGACCGCTGGGAGGTGGAGCACCACGAGGTGGAGATCACGCTCGAGCGCGACGTCGTCAGCGACGTGCAGGCGCACGTGCGCCGCTCACGCCTGGCGCAGCCCGAACCCGGCTAGAGCTGGAGGAGCTCCCGGGCGATCACCGTCCGCTGGATCTCGGAGGTGCCCTCGCCGATCTCGGTCAGCTTGGCGTCGCGGAAGATGCGCTCGACCGGGAACTCGGTGATGTAGCCGGCGCCGCCGTGGATCTGCACGGCCCGGGTCGCCGCCTTCATCGCGGTCTCCGAGGCGAACAGCTTGGCCATCGCGGCGGCGTGCATGGCCGGCCGCCCCGCGTCTTTCAGGTACGCCGCGCGCAGCGTGAGCAGGCGCGCGACCTCGACCTCGGTCGCGAGGTCGGCGATCATCCCCTGCAGGCCGTTGAACTCGGCGAGGGTCCGGCCGAACGCCGTCCGCTGCTTCATGTACCGGACCGCCTGGTCCACGGCCGCCTGCGCGATGCCGACCGCCATCGCCGCCATCGCGATCCGGCCGCCCTCGAGGACCCGCATCGCCTGCACGAAGCCCTGCCCGCGCTCCCCGAGCAGGTTCGCCGCGGGCACGCGCGCGTCCTCGAAGATCAGCTCCGCGGTGTTCGACGCGTGGAGGCCGAGCTTCCGGTACGGCGCGCCGGCCGAGAAGCCGGGCGTCCCCGCCTCGACGACGAACGCGGAGATGCCCGTGGACCGCGTCCCGGGGTCGGTGCGGACCATCACCACGGCCGTGGCCGCGACCGAAGCGTTCGTGATGAACGCCTTGCTGCCGTTGAGCACCCAGTGGTCGCCGGCGAGCTCCGCGCGCGTCCGGAGCGCCGCCGCGTCGGAGCCCGAGCCCGGCTCGGTGAGGCCCCACGCGCCCAGCACCTCGCCCGTCGCGAGCGGCGGCAGGTACCGCCGCTTCTGCTCGGCCGACGCGAAGCTCGCGACGTGGTTCGCGCAGAGCGAGTTGTGGGCCCACATCGTGATGCCGACCGACGCGTCGCCGCGGCAGAGCTCCTCGACGATCAGCGCGTACGCGACGTGGCCGAGGCCGGCCCCGCCGTACTCCTCGGGGACGAGCACGCCGAGGAACCCGAGCGGACCGAGCTTCCGCACGATCTCCGCGGGGAACTCGTGGCGCTCGTCGTACGGCGCGATCCTCTCGCCGAGCTCGGTCTCGGCGAACTCGCGCGCGACCCGGCGGATCCGCGTCTGCTCGTCGCTCAGCTCGAAGTCCATCGCCCCTCGCTCACACGGCGGCGCGGACGTGCTCGCGGACGAAGCGGACGATGTCCTGGGTGGACGTGCCCGGGGTGAACAGCTCCTTCACCCCCACCGCCTTCAGCCCGGCGATGTCCTCGGGCGGGATGATCCCGCCGCCGAAGACCGCGACGTCCTCCGCGCCCTTCTCGCGGAGGAGCTCGAGCACGCGCTTGAAGAGGTAGTTGTGGGCGCCCGACAGCACCGAGAGCCCGATCGCGTCCGCGTCCTCCTGGAGCGCGGTGGCGACGATCTGCTCGGGCGTCTGGTGCAGTCCCGTGTAGATCACCTCGAACCCGGCGTCGCGCAGCGCCCGCGCGACGATCTTCGCCCCGCGGTCGTGGCCGTCGAGCCCGGGCTTCGCGACGACGACGCGCACCGTCCGCTCGGCCATCAGCTCCCTCCTCCCAGCGCCGCCCGCAGCTTGTCCCCGGTCTTGACGATCTCGTCTTTCTGCCCGGGCACGAGCTTCCAGTCGAAGCCCTTGCCGTCCCGCATCCAGCGCGGGATCAGGTGCAGGTGGAAGTGCGGGACCGACTGGAACGCCGCCGGGCCGTTGGCCTGGAGCACGTTCAGCCCTTCGGGCTGGAGGGCCTCCTGCAGCGCGATCGCGACCCGCTGGGTCGTGAGGATCGCCGCCTGCAGGTCGGCCGGGTCCGCCTCGTAGAGCGTCACGGCGTGCGCCTTGGTCAGCACCAGGCAGTGGCCGGGGCTCAGCGGGTTGATGTCCATGATGCAGAGCGTCCGCTCGTCCTCGTAGACCCGCATCGCCGGGATCTGGCCGTCGCGGATCTTGCAGAACACGCAGGTGTCCATGCGGGCCCCCTAGACCTCCACGGTCCAGCCGTGGGTGTCCGGCGCGGTGGCGTACTGGATGCCGACGATCGCGTCGTAGAGCCGCTGCGTGAGCGCGCCGATCCGGCCGTCGTTGATCACGATGCGCTCGCCCTTGTACGCGAGCTCGCCGACCGGCGAGATCACGGCCGCCGTCCCGGTGCCCCACACCTCCTCGAGCGTGCCCCCGTGCGCGGCCGCGGCCACCTCGTCGATCGAGACCTGGCGCTCGGCGACGCGCAGGCCCCACTCGCGCATGAGCGTCAGCGCGGAGTCGCGCGTGACGCCCGGCAGGATCGTGCCCTGCGTGAGCGGCGGCGTGACGATCTCGCCGGCGATCTTGAGCATGATGTTCATCGTGCCGACCTCGTCGAGGTACTTCCGCTCCCGTCCGTCGAGCCAGAGCACCTGGGTGAACCCGGCGTGCTTGGCCTCCTCGGCGGCGTAGAGGCTCGCCGCGTAGTTGCCCGCGGTCTTCGCGGCGCCGACGCCGCCCTCGACCGCGCGCACGTACTTGTCGACCACGAGGATCTTGACCGGGTTCATGCCCTCGGGGTAGTACGCGCCGACCGGCGAGAGGATCACGTAGTAGATGTAGGCCTTCGCCGGCCGGACGCCGAGGAAGGGCTCGCTCGCGATGATCGTCGGGCGGACGTAGAGCGACGTGCCCACCGTGGACGGCACCCAGTCGCGCTCGAGGCCGACCAGCTCGACGAGCGACCGGAGCGCGAGCTCCGGGTCGAGCGGCGGGATGCACATGCGCCGGGCCGAGCCGTTCATCCGCGCGAGGTGCTGCTGCGGCCGGAACAGCCGCACCTTGCCGTCCGTGCCGTGGAACGCCTTGAGACCGTCGAAGACCGCCTGGGCGTAGTGGAGCACGGCGCAGGCGGGGTCGAGCGAGAGCGGGCCGTACGGCTCGATGCGCGGGTCGTACCAGCCCTTCTCCTCCTGGAAGTCCATGACGAACATGTGGTCGGTGAACACCGTCCCGAAGGTCAGCTCGCTGTCCTTCGGCTTTCGTTTCTTCGTCGCGGCCCGGGTGATCCTGATCGGCTCGTTCATGGCTGCCCTCGCGTCTAGAAGATGATGGGCTCGCGGTACAGGCCGAACACCCGCCGGTACACGTCGGAGACCTCGCCGAGGCTCGCGTAGTCCTTCACCGCGTCGATGAGCACCGGCATGACGTTGCTGCCGTTGCGGCAGGCCTCCGCGAGCTGCTCGAGCCGCCGCTCGACCCTGGTCATGTCCCGCGCCGCCTTGAAGCGCCGGACCTTCTCGATCTGCTCGAGCTCCACCGACTCGTCGATCCGGAGGTAGTGGATCGGGCGCTCGTCGTGCATCGCGTACCGGTTCACGCCCACGACGACCTTCTCGCCGCGGTCGTCCATCAGCTGGTACCGGTACGCCGCGTCGGCGATCTCCTTCTGCGGGAAGCCCGCGTCGATCGCGCGGATCATCCCGCCCATCGCGTCGATGCGGCGGACGTAGTCGAGCGCCGCCGCTTCCATGCGGTCCGTCAGCGCCTCGAGGTAGTACGAGCCGCCCAGCGGGTCGATCGTCAGCGCGGTGTGCGTCTCCTCGGCGATGACCTGCTGCGTGCGCAGCGCGACCGTCACGGCCTCCTCGGTGGGCAGCGCCCAGGTCTCGTCGTAGGAGTTCGTGTGGAGCGACTGCGCGCCGCCGAGCACCGCCGCGAGCGCCTGCAGCGCGACCCGCGCGATGTTGTTGAGCGGCTGCTGGGCGGTCGCCGAGACGCCCGCCGTCTGCGTGTGGGTCCGGAGCCGCATGGACTCCGGCTGCGTCGCCCCGTAGCGCTCCTTCATGAAGCGCGCCCACATCCGCCGCGCCGCGCGCAGCTTGGCGATCTCCTCGAAGAAGTCGTTGTGGATGTCGAAGAAGAAGCTGAGCCGCGGCGCGAAGCTGTCCACGTCGAGCCCGCGCGCGAGCGCCGCCTCGACGTACCCGAGCCCGTCGGCCAGCGTGAAGGCCAGCTCCTGCACGGCCGTCGAGCCCGCCTCGCGGATGTGGTAGCCCGAGATCGACACGGGGTTGAAGCGCGGCACGTGCCGGGCGGTGAACTCGATCATGTCCGTGACGATCCGGACGGCGGGCTCGGGCGGGCAGATCCATTCCTTCTGCGCGATGAACTCCTTGAGCATGTCGTTCTGCATGGTTCCGCCGACCCGGTCCCACGCCACGCCCTGCTTCTCGGCGACGGCCAGGTACATCGCGAGCGCGACCGACGCCGTGCAGTTGATCGTCATCGACGTCGTGACCTCGCCGAGCGGGATGTCGGCGAAGAGCCGCTCGAAGTCGTCGAGCGTCGAGATCGACACGCCCTCCTTGCCCACCTCGCCGCGCGCGCGCGGGTGGTCGGCGTCGTAGCCCATCAGCGCCGGCATGTCGAACGCCGTCGAGAGCCCCGTCTGTCCCTGCGCGAGCAGGTACTTGAACCGCGCGTTGGTGTCCTCGGGCCGGCCGAAGCCCGCGAACATCCGCATCGTCCAGAGCCGGCCGCGGTACATCGTCGGGTACACGCCCCGGGTGAACGGGTACTCGCCCGGGTAGCCCAGCCGCTCCTCGTACGTCCGGTCCGCCAGGTCCTCGGGCGTATAGAGCGGCTCCACCGGGATGCCCGACAGCGACTCGAACCGCACGGCGCGCTCCGGCGTCCGCTCGACGAAGGGCCGGTACGTCCGCTCCTCCCATTCGCGCTTGCCGCTCATGCCCGCCTCCCCGCCGCCTCGCCGAGCCCCATCATCCGCCCAGCACCTCCCGCGCGATCACGAGCTTCTGGATCTGCGAGGTCCCCTCGTAGATCTGCGTGATCTTCGCGTCGCGGAAGGCGCGCTCGACCTCGTACTCCTTGATGTAGCCGTACCCGCCGTGGACCTGGATCGCGTCGGTCGTCACCCTCATCGCCGTCTCGGCCGCGAACAGCTTGGCCATCGCGGAGGCCGTGCCGTACGGCCGGCCCGCGTCCTTGAGCGCGGCCGCGCGCAGCGTCAGCAGGCGCGCGCCCTCGATCGCGGTCGCCATGTCGGCGAGCATCCACTGGACCATCTGGTGCTGGCCGATCGGGACGCCGAAGCTCTTGCGCTCGCGCGCGTACGCGACCGCGCGCTCGAGGGCGCCGGCCGCGATGCCGAGCGCCTGGGCGGCGATCCCGATGCGCCCGCCGTCGAGCGCGGCCATCGCGATCTTGAACCCCTGCCCCTCGGCGCCGAGCCGGCTCGCCGCCGGCACCCGGCACTCGTCGAACACCAGCTCGGCCGTGTCCGAGGCGCGGATGCCGAGCTTGTCCTCGACCTTGGCGACGACGAAGCCCGGCGCCCCCTGCTCGACGACGAACGCCGTGATGCCGCGGTGGGCCTTCGCCCGGTCGGTCTGGCAGAAGACGAGCGCGAACGCCGCCTCGCGCCCGCTGGTGATGAACTGCTTGCGGCCGCTGAGCACGTAGTGGTCGCCGTCGCGCACGGCGAGCGTCGCCTGGTTGGTCGCGTCCGAGCCCGCCTGGGGCTCGGTGAGCGCGAAGCAGCCGTGGGCGAGCCCCGAGGCGACGGGCTTGAGGAAGCGCTCGCGCTGCGCGTCGTCGCCGTACCTGAGCACCGGGTCGCAGTAGAGCGAGTTGTTCACGGACATGATCACGGCGTGGCTGGCGCACGCCCTGGCGATCTCCTCGAGCGCGAGCGCGTACCCGACCGTGTCGGCGCCGCTGCCGCCCCAGCGCT
>MGCF01000033.1:0-3864 GCA_001788495.1 Candidatus Rokubacteria bacterium RIFCSPLOWO2_02_FULL_73_56 | reverse complement strand
AAGCGCGCCTCGCGGTCGATCTCGGCGGCGATGGGACGGATCGCCGTCTCGGCGAACTCCCGCGCCATCGCCTGGATCATCTGCTGCTCGTCGGTCAGGTCGAGTCGCACTATTTCTCCATCAGCTTCTTCAGCTCGGTCGTGAGCTGGGGCACGACCTCGAACAGGTCGGCCACGATCCCGTAGTCGGCGATCTTGAAGATCGGCGCCTCCGGGTCCTTGTTGACCGCGACGATCACCTTCGACGTCCGCATGCCGGCCAGGTGCTGGATCGCGCCCGAGACGCCGAAGCCCATGTAGAGCTTCGGCGAGATCGTGCGGCCCGTCTGGCCGATCTGATGCCGGTGCGGCCGCCAGCCCGCGTCCACCGCGGCGCGCGAGGCGCCGACGGCGGCGCCGATCACCCGCGCCATGTCCTCGAGGATCACGTAGTTCTCCGGCCCCTTCATGCCGCGCCCGCCCGAGACGACGATCTCCGCCTCGGCCAGCTCGGGCAGGCCCGTCGAGGCCTCCTCGCGCCGCTCGACCAGCGTCATCTGCGCCGTCGGCGCCGCGAGCGACGGCCGCTCGACCGCCGCCGTGCGGCCGCCCTGCGCGTCCGCCGGGCGGAACACGTTCGGCCGGAGCGTCGCGACCCACGGTCCCCTGGCCCACGCGACCCTCGCGAGCAGCTTGCCCGCGTACACCGGACGCGTGGCCACGAGCGTGTCGCCGTCCATCGCCAGCGCCACGCAGTCGGCCGCGAGCCCGACGCCGAGCCGCGCGGCCAGCCGCGCGAGGAACTCGCGCTGCCGGCTCGTCACGGGCCCGAGGATCGCGCGCGGCGACTCCCTGGCCGCGAGCTCCGCCACCGCCGCGCTCCACACCTCGCTCCGGTACGGCGCGTACGCCGCGTTCTCCAGCAGCCAGACCCTCGTCGCGCCGAGCTCACCGAGCTGCGTGAGCCCGGCCTCGCTCGCCTTGTCGGTCAGCCAGACCGCCTCGACGGGGCCGCCGCCGAGCCGCGCGGCCTCCCCGAGGATCTCCGCCATCACCTTCTTCGGCCTGCCCTGCCGGTCGTCCTCGACGATGCACCAGAACGCTCCCGCCATGTCGTCGTCTCCCTATATCGCTTTCGCGTCCTCACGCAGGGCGCGGACGAGCTCTTTCACCGCGCTCGGGACGTCGCCCTCGATGATGCGCCCGGGCGGCCGCGGCGGGAGCGCCTCGAGCCCGAGCACGGCGAGCTGCGCCGGCTCGGCGCCGAGTCCCAGGTCGGCGGCCTTCACGTCCTTGATCTCCTTCTTCTTGGCGCCCATGATCCCCTTGAGCGTCGGGTAGCGCGGCTCGTTGAGCCCCTTCTGCGCCGCCAGCACCGCCGGCAGCGGCAGGTCGAAGACCTCGAGGCCGCCCTCCACCTGGCGCGCGGCGCGGACGGTCTTGCCGTCGGCGTCCACGGCCTCCTCCATGATCCAGTACGCGCACGGCCAGCCGAGCAGCTCGGCGAGCTGCGCGGTCACCGCGCCCATGTCGTCGTCGATCGCCTGCCGCCCGCAGAGGACGAGCTGCGGCGCCTCCTGCGTGACGACCGCCGCGAGCGCCCGCGCGGTCGCGAGCGTGTCGACGGCGCTCCACGCCGCGTCGTTGAGGTGGATCGCGCGGTCGCAGCCCATCGCCAGGCACGAGCGCAGCGCCTCCCTGACGCGGTCCGGGCCGAGCGAGATGGCCACGACCTCGCCCTGGCCGCGCTTCTCCTTGATACGCAGAGCCTCCTCGACGGCGTACTCGTCGTACGGCGACACGATCCAGGTGATGCCGGCGGTGTCGATGCTCTTGCCGTCGCCGCCGACCTTCACCTGCGTCGCCGTGTCCGGCACCTGCTTGATGGCCACGAGGATCTTCATGCGCTCACCTCTTGGTAGACGAGTTCCCGGGTGATCCGGAACCGGTCCCCGGGGATGAACACGCGATCGAAGACGACCGGCGCGCGGGTCGCGTCGAACGACACGCGCTCGGACTCGAACGCCGGCGCGCCGGCGCGGCAGCCGAGCTCGCGCGCCTCGCGGCGCCCGAGCCGCATCGCGGACACGGTCTCGCTCGCCCGCTCGATCACGATGCCGAGCTTGAACTCGAGCACCTGGTGGAGCGGGGTGGAGGCGAGGTCGGCCCGCATCACCTCGTCGCCGATGTGCGCGGGCAGGAACGAGCGCTGGAGGCTCATCGGGTGGCCGTCCACGAGGCGCAGGCGCTCGACCACGAGCACCCGCGCGCGCGGCGGCAGGCGCAGCGCATCCGTCACGCGGCGGTCGCCGAGCGCCGGACGGCTCCCGAGCAGGCGCGTGTCCACCCGCTCGCCCTTGGCCGACAGGTCGCCGGCGAAGCGCTGGAGCTGCAGGATGTCGTAATCGATGGACGGGCCCGCGACGAACGTGCCGAGCCCGTGCCGCCGCGCGATGAGCTGCTCGCGCTCGAGCACCTCGAGGGCCTGGCGCAGCGTCATGAGCGTCACGCCGAAGCTTCGCGCGAGGCCGCGCTGGTTCGGCAGGCGCGTGCCCGGCGCGAGCTCGCCGCCGCGGATCCGCTCGCGCAGCGCCTCGGCGATGCGGTGGTAGCGGGGCACCCTGCCGTTCACCTTGCCGTTCAGTCTGCCGTTCATAGAACTCCAGTGTTCTAGAACACTCCCGACCGACGCGCTCGCCGGAGCGCGAGCACGGGATCAAGCGGGTGGCGGCGCCGGAGGGACCCGAGCGCCGCGACGCCCTATTCTAGGGTGGGCGGCCGGAGCCGCGCAAGGGCCCCGGCCGAACGGACTACTTCTCTGGCTTCTCCTGCGCGAGCTCCCGGCTGAGCGCGATCAGGCGGTCGAGCTTGCCCTGCGCGGCGCCCGTGTCGATCGAGCGCGCCGCCAGCTCGACGCCCTCCTTGAGGTCGCGCCCCTTGGCGCCCGCGACAAGCGCCGCCGCCGCGTTCATGAGGACGATGTCGCGCTTGGGCCCCGGCTCGCCCCGCAGGATGCCGCGGATGATCTCGGCGTTCTGCTCGCGGTCGCCGCCGAGCAGGTCGTGGATCGAGGCCCGCGGCAGGCCGAAGTCCTCGGGCCGCAGCGCGAACGTCCGCACGACGCCCTCGCGGACCTCCGAGATCCGGCTCTCGCCGGTGTTCGAGATCTCGTCGAGGCCGTCCGCGCCGTGGACGACGAAGGCCCGGTGCGTGCCCAGCTCGGCGAGCACGCGCGCGAGCGGCTCGGTGAGCGCGGCGGAGTAGACGCCGATCACCTGCGCGTTGGCGCCGGCCGGGTTCGTGAGCGGCCCGAGCATGTTGAACACCGTGCGGACGCCCATCTCCCGCCGCGCGGCCATCACGTGCTTCATCGCGGTGTGGAGCAGCGGCGCGTAGAGGAAGCCGATGCCGACCTCGTCCACACAGCGCGCGACCTTCTGGGGTGACAGCTCGAGGTTGACGCCGAGGGTCTCCACGACATCGGCGGAGCCGCAGAGCGAGGAGACCGAGCGGTTGCCGTGCTTGGCCACGCGCAGCCCGGCGCCCGCGACGACGAAGGCGGTCGCGGTCGAGACGTTGAAGGTGCCCGCGGCGTCGCCGCCCGTGCCGCAGGTGTCGATCAGCATGTCGCGGTCGGTGCCCGTCAGCGCGGCGACCTCGTCGGGCCGCGTGCGGATGCGGACCGCCTTCTGGCGCATCACCTGCGCGAAGCCGATCAGCTCCTCGACGGTCTCGCCCTTCATGCGGAGCGCGGTGAGGAACGCGGCGATCTGGGCGTTGGTCGCCGCGCCGGACATGATCGCCTCCATCGCGGCGGCGGCCTCGATGCGCGTCAGGTCCCGGCGGTCGATCAGCGCGCGGAGCGCCTCGGTGATGATCGGGCTCG
>MGCF01000032.1 GCA_001788495.1 Candidatus Rokubacteria bacterium RIFCSPLOWO2_02_FULL_73_56 | reverse complement strand
GGCACGTCGGCCTTCTACATCCTCGGGGCCGGCTGGTTCGCCATCGCGATGCTGGTCACGACGCTGCACTTCTACCAGGTCTCCATCCTGGGGGCGCAGGGGGTCGCGGCCGAGACCGCGGCGCGCGTGTTCCCGGTCTCCGCGCTGACGATGGTGGTGAGCATGCCCTTCGTCGGCCGCCTGTTCGATCGCCGCCGCACGCGGCACGTGTTCGCCGGCGCCCTGCTCGTCACGACGGCGTCCCTCGTCGGCGTCACCTTCGTCCACGACGTCGTCACGGCCGTCCTCTACGCGATGCTGTTCGGCGTCAACAACGCCTGCAGCATGACGATGTTCGGGTATCTCTGGCCGCGCTACTTCGGCCGCCGGCACCTCGGCAGCATCCAGGGTACGGGCCAGATGATCGGCGTCGTCGGCGCCTCGCTGGGCCCGCTGCCCGTGGGCCTCGCCTTCGACCTGATCGGCAGCGCCAGCGGCACGCTCCGGCTGCTCGCGCTGCTGCCGCTCGCCTGCGCGGCGGCGGCGGCGCTCTTCCTCCGGACGCCTGCCGGGGTCACCGGCAGCGAACACCTGGACTGAGGGGACAACCATGCCCAGCCTCGACCTCGCCCCCGGCGAGAGCCTGCACTACGAGTACGACGCGCCCGGCGCGCCCGGGACGACCTTCGTCTTCGTCAACGCGCTGAGCGGCAGCACCGCCACCTGGCAGCATCCGGAGATCGGCCCGCGCCTGCGGGCGGCCGGGCACGGCACGCTGTGCTGGAACTTCCGCGGCCAGGCCGAGACGCGCTTCGGCGCCGCGACCGAGCTGTCCCCGCGGCTCGTCGTCGAGGATCTCGCGCGGCTCGTCGCGGACCTCGCGCCGCCCCGGCCGATCCTGGTCGGCCTCTCGATCGGCGGGCTGTTCGCCGCCCAGGGCTGCCTCGCCGGCGTGCCCGCGGTCGGCCTCGTGCTGATCAACACGCTGCGGAAGCCCGGGCCGCGGCTCGAGTGGATCAACCAGGCGGTGGTCGCGCTGGCCCGCGCGGGCGGCACGCGGCTCGTCATGGAGGCGAACCTGCCCATGCTGGTGAACCCCGAGCAGCTCGCGGCGCTGCGCCCCGGCGTGTTCACCGCCGAGCCGTACCAGCCGATGGCGCCGGCCGACGGGATGTTCCGGCTGCTGGCCGGATCGCTCGCCGCCGACTGGGACCTTCCCTGGGAGCGGCTCGCCGTGCCGGTGCTGATCATGACCGGCCTGCACGACCGGGTGTTCTACGTCCCCGCGGACGTCGAGCAGCTCACCGCCCGGATCCCGGAGCACCGCACGGTCACGTTCGCCGACGCCGGCCACCTGATCCCGGTCGAGCGGCCGCGGGCGTTCGCCGACGCGCTGCTCGCCTTCGCGCGCGCGCGCGGAATCGGCTAGCGCTCGCCCGGCCCCCGCGTCGACAATGGGGGCCACGTCACCCACGGGGAGGGACTCGACATGGCGGACCTGACCACTCCGGGCGCCGCAACCACGCTCCTGCGGACCACCGTCGCGTTCGCCTGCGCGCTCTTCGCGCTGGTCGGCGTGGTCGTCTACCTGCTCTGGAACCGCCCGACCGAGCCGATCGTGCTGTTCGTGCCGGTCTACATCCTCGTCTGGGGGCTCCTCGGCGGGGGCGTCGGCGTGCTGCACCGCCTGGCCTTCCACCGCGGCGACGGCAAGCTGGGGCCCGAGCTCTTCACGTGGGTCGTCGCGAAGCCGATCATCGGCATGGTGATGGGCGGCATCGTCTACTTCCTGGCCGTCAGCGGCGAGCTCTTCCTCAACGGCCGCACGCAGATCACCAACATCCACTTCCTCAACGTGCTCGCGTTCATCGCGGGCTTCAGCGACCGGTTCTCGATCGACGTGATCGATCGGGTCGCGGCGAAGGCCGGCCAGGCCCGCGGGGCGCGCGGCGAGGAGCGCCGGTGAGCGCGCGGCGCGCGCGCCCGTCGCCCTGGCCGCGGGGCGCGCGCTGCGCCGCCATGCTCACGTTCGACTTCGACGCCGAGACGCTGTGGCTCGCGCGCGACCCCAAGGCGGCGGACCTCCCCGGCGTCATGTCCCAGGGCCGCTACGGCGCGCGGGTGGGCGTGCCGCGCCTGCTCGCGCTGCTCGCCGCCGAGGGCGTGCGCGCGACCTTCTACATCCCCGGCTGGGTGGTCGAGCACCACCCGGCCGAGGCGCGCGCGATCCGCGACGCCGGCCACGAGATCGGCCACCACGGCTGGCGCCACGACTGGGCGCGGCCCGACGACCCCGAGGGCGAGCGCGAGGCCTTCGAGCGCGGGATGCGGGCGCTCGAGAGCGTGCTCGGCGTCCGGCCGCGGGGCTACCGCGCCCCCGCGTGGGAGCTGACCCCGCTCACGCTCGAGCTGGTGCGCGCGCACGGCATGGTCCACTCCTCGAACCTGATGGACGATGTGCTGCCGTACCTGCACCCGGGCGAGCCGCCGGTGGTGGAGCTACCCGTGCAGTGGGTGCTCGACGACGCGCCGTACTTCCTGATGCACCCGCGCCTGGCGCCGCGGCCCATGCAGAGCCCCGAGGTGGTCTTCGGGATCTGGCGCGAGGAGTTCCTCGGCTTCCACGAGTGGGGCGGGCTCTTCACCCTCACGTGCCATCCCCAGGTGATCGGCCACCCGTCGCGGCTGCGCATGCTGCGCCGGCTGATCCGCGTCGTGAAGCGCCACCGCGGCGTCTGGTGGGCGACGGCCAGCGAGGTGGCCGCCCACTGGCTCGCGCGCGCGCGCTGAGGGGCGCCGGCTACTTCTCGACGGGGAAGCCGACGATGCTGCCCCACTCGGTCCAGGAGCCGTCGTACACGCGCACGTTGTCGTGTCCGAGGAGGTGGTGCATCGCGAACCAGAGGAGCGTCGCGCGATGGCTCAGGCGGCAGTAGACGACGATCTCGCCCGGCCGGTCGGGCATGGCGCCGCGCGCGGCGAGCACGCGGCGCAGCTCGTCGGCGGGCTTGAACGTGTCGTCCTCGTTCAGCAGCTCGCGGAAGTAGAGGTGCACGGCGCCGGGGATCCGGCCCGTCCGCTCGGCGCCGTGGTCGAAGAACGGCGGCGGCATCACGCGCTCGCCCCGGTACTCCTCGGGCGCGCGTGCGTCGAGCAGCAGCCGGTCGGGCCGGCCGAGTCCGGCGCGGACGTCGTCGCGCCCGACGCGGCTCGAGGCGTCGCCGGGCTCGGGCGGGTAGGCCACCGGTGTCGGCGCGGGCACCTCCGTCGAGAGCGGTCGCCCCTCGGCGACCCAGCGGATCTTCGCCCCGTCGAGCAGGCGGACGTCCGGGTGCCCGCACAGCGTCAGCACCCAGAAGGCGTAGGTGCCGTACTGCACCGGGTCGCCGTAGAGGACGACGGTCGTGTCGGGCGCGACGCCGAGGCGCCCCAGGCGCCGGCCCATCTCCGCGGGCGTCGGGAACTCGCGGTCCGAGTCGTGCCAGAGCGCCGCCTTCCAGTACCACCACGCGGCGCCCGGCACGTGGCCCGCGCGCCAGACGGCGGGGTCGTTCACCGCGGAGACCTCGATCACGCGGAGGCCCGGCGCCCCGAGCCGCTCGGCGAGCCACGCCGGGGAGACCAGGCGCGCGCTCACGCTAGCGCCCGCGGGCGAGCCGCAGGAGCCCGAGCACGAGCGCCGCGCCCGCGCCGAACGCGAACGCGGCCCGGGGGCCGAAGAGCACGCGGACGCCCTCGCCCCGGAGCTCGCGCGTGACGAGGAAGCCGATCGCGCTGTCGCGCACGTGGGCCGCCTCGGCGACGACGACGGCGCCCGCGGACTGATCGAGGTGCGCCTCGCGCGCCACCACCGCCGAGGCGGCGGAGAGCTCGAGCCGGGCCTCCGCGGTCAGCACCGCGCCGACGGTGCCGGCGGTCACCTCGAGCTCCCCGGCGCGCGCGAGCAGGACGCCGCCCTGGGTCACCTCGACCTCGTTGGCCTCGACGCGCACGGCGCCGCCCTGGCGGATCGTCACCTCGCGCGCGGTCAGGGTCTGCACCCCGCCGTGGCGGATCGTGACCGACTCCTCCCCCTGGTTCTCGTGCTTCGCCCAGCCGCCGTTCTCTGACATGCCGTCCTCCTCGTCTGCCGTTCTCAGGTCGGGATCAGGAGCGCCCTCGCCCGGTCGCGGATGGCGTCGGGCAGCGGCGTCGGGCGCCGCGCGTCCATGTCGAGGTGGACGCCGAGCTGCTCGAGCGCCGCGACGCGCGTGCCGTCCGGCTCGCGCGTCATGACGTGCAGCACGCGCATCGAGGAGGCGCCCACGTGGAGCAGCGCCGAGCGCACGCGCACGAGGTCGCCGGCGCGGAGCGGGGCAGCCACCTCGAGCTGGAACTCGAACGTCGAGAAGCCCCGGCGCTCGGCGCGCAGGTAGCCCGGCGTGAGCCCGAAGGCGGCGATCGCGTGGCCGTTGGACGCCGAGAAGCGGTGGATATAGTGCGCGAGCGCGCTCGCGCCGGAGACGTCCAGCTCCCACGGCTTCACGGTGTCGCGCGCGGTGTCGCGGAAGCCCTCGAGGCCCCACGGCCGCGGGCGCCGCTCGCGCGGCGGGCCGTCCCACGCCACGTGCCGCGCCTGGGCGGCGCGGCGCTGCTCGGCGGTGAGCGGCACGGCCGCGCGGTCGGCCAGCTCCACGTGGCGCACGCGCTGCTCGACCGTGGTGCACAGCTCGCCGCTGGCGGAGTCGACGAGCTTGTGGCCGAGCACCAGCGCGTCGGCCTCGACGCCGATCACCCCGCTGGCCACGTGCAGCACGTCACCCGCGCGCAGCTCCCGCGCGTAGCGGGCGTAGCAGTCGGCGGTCACGCAGCCGCGCCCGGCGCGCGTCATGTAGGCGGGGCCGAGGCCGAGCGCCGCGAGCAGGGCCAGGCCCGCGTCGGCGAGGCGCGCGAAGTAGGAGGCGACGGTGAGGTGGTCGTTGTGGTCCACCTCCCAGCGGAACACGCTGCCGCGATAGGTCTCGAGCCAGTCGCTCACGGGGCGCGCGTCCTCCCGAGCCCCCGGGCGGCGTAGCGCCGCACGCGGGGGTTCGCGTCCTGCGCGAGGCGCTCCAGCACGTCCCGCGTCGCCGCGCGGTTGAGCGCGAGGGCGAAGCGGACGTCGTCCTCGGAGTCGCCGGCCAGGCGCGTCATCAGCGCGGCGTCGATCGACGGGTTGCGCGCCACGGCGGCGCGCGCGAGCGCGCTCCCGGAGCGGGCCAGGCGCCCGAGGATCGGCAGCGGCGTGCCCGGGTTGCCCGCCAGGTGCCGCGTGGTCACGTCGTCGGCGTCCCGCGCGAGCCGCTCGAGGATGTCGGGCGGCGTCCGGGGGTTGACGGCGAGCCCCCAGCGGACCAGGTAGCCGTCGCGCCGCCGCGCGAGGTCGCGCAGGATCGCCGCCGTCGCGTGCGGGCTCACGGCGACGTCGTAGAGCACGTAGTCGTTCGGCGACGCCGCGAGGACGGCGGCGACCTCGGGCGGCGCGTTGGGGTTGCGGAGCACCTCGCGCACGACCGCGAGCGCGTCGCGGTCGAAGAGGTTGACGAGGCCGCGGCGCTTCTCGTGCATCCCCGGATCGTCGCTCCGCGCCAGCGCGAGCAGGAGCGCGGGCGGCGTCTGCGGGTGGGCGGCGATCGCGGCGAGCTGGAGGTAGTCCCGGCGCGCGAGCGCGCGGCGGCAGGCGTCCTCGAGGACGCGCGCGTCGGCGGGCGCCCACTTGAGGCGGAGGAAGCCGGCGACGCTCCGCGCGTCGCGCCCGGTGTAGTACGTGGAGGCCAGCAGGAAGAGCACGGCGACGCCCCAGACGGCGGCCCGCCGCGGCCCGCCGCGGAGCGCCTGCCGGGTGTGCGCGAGCTGGTGGAGGCCGACGCCCCACGCCGCGGCCGAGCCCGCCGCGACGGCGAAGACCCAGGGCGTGAAGAGGAGGCCGATCGCGGCGGTGGACGAGCGCTGCTGCAGGAGCAGGGAGACGTAGAGGACGCTCCCGCCGACGCCGCCGAGCGCGCCCGCCACGAGCGCCCAGCGGGCCGGCGGGTGGCGCCAGATCGCCCCGAGGTACACGAGCACGAGGAGGACGAGAACCAGGGGCGCGAGGTTCAGGAGGAAGGGCATGGTCGTCTCCGGCTACCCGAGGCGCCGGACCGGGTTCCGGAGCGTGCCGATCCGCTCGAGCTCGATCTCGACCACGTCGCCCTCGCGCAGCGCGTGCTCGTCGGGCACGAGGACGCCGGTGCCGGTCGAGAGCACGGTGCCGGCGGGCACGGGGTTGTCGCGGGCGAGCCAGTCCACCAGCTCGTCGCAGCGGCGCTTCATCTCGCGCGTGTTCACGCGGCCCTCGAAGAGGAGCCGGCCGCCGCGCTGGATGCGGCAGGTGAGCGCGAGGGCGTGCGGGTCGCCCACTTCGCGGGGCGTCGCGAGCACGGGCCCCATCGCGAAGCAGCCGGCGAAGATCTTCGACTGCGGCAGGAACAGCGGGTTCTCGCGCTCGATGTCCCACGCCGAGAGGTCGTTGCCGATGGTGTAGCCGACGATCCGGCCCCGCGGCCCGAGGACGACCGCCAGCTCGGGCTCGACCGCCGTGAGCGTCGAGTCGCGCCGGAGCCCGATCGCGGCGTTCGGGCCCGCGGTGCGCGCCGCCGTCGCCTTGAAGAACAGCTCGGGGCGCTCGGCCTCGTACACGTAGTCGTAGATGCCCCTCGTGCGGCCGCCCTCGCCGGTGTGCGCCTCGTAGTACTCGCGGCTGCGCCGGTAGGTGATGCCGGCGCCCCACACCTCGGGCGGGTCGAGCGGCGCGAGCAGGTGGGCGCGGCGCGGCGAGGGCGCGCGGTCGAGCTCGCGCCACAGGAGCCGCGTCCGCGCGCGCTGCGCGAGGCGGCGCGCGCGGCGCTCGAGCGCCTCCGCCGTGCCGCACGCCTCGATCAGCGCCCGCACCGACGGCGCCTCCTTGCCCGTGATGTCGAGGACACGGTCGCCCTCGACGACGCCGACGCGCGCGCCGCGGCCCGGCAGGTGGAACTGGCAGAGCCTCATCGGAGCCTCCTAGCGGTAGACGGCCTTCATCGCGGGCTCGGGGTAGCGCAGGCCGGCGCCCGCGCCGACCGGGGCCGCGGCGGAGATGCGCGCGACGTCGTCGGCCGTGAGCTGGACCGCCGCGGCGCCCACGTTCTCCTCGAGCCGCGCGCGGCGCTTGGTGCCGGGGATCGCCACGAGGTCCTCGCCCTGCGCCAGCAGCCAGGCGAGCACGAGCTGGGCGGGCGTGCAGCCCTTGGCCGTCGCGATCGCCTCGAGCCGCCCGACCAGCGCGAGGTTCTTCGCGAGGTTCTCGTCCTTGAAGCGCGGGTGGTCGCGGCGGCGGTCGTCCGGCGGGATGTCCTCCACGCGCTGGACGCGCCCGGTCAGGAGGCTGCGGCCGAGCGGCGCGTAGGCGACGAACGAGATGCCGAGCTCGCGGGTGGTGCGGAGCGTCTCCTCCGCCTCGACGCGGTAGAGCAGCGAGTACTCGCTCTGCACCGCGGCGATCGGGTGAACCGCGTGCGCGCGGCGGATCGTGGCGGGCGCGGCCTCGGAGAGCCCGAGAAACCGCACCTTGCCCTGCTCGACGAGCCGGGCCATCGCGCCGACGGTGTCCTCGATGGGCACGCTCGGGTCCACGCGGTGCTGGTAGTAGAGGTCGATCACGTCCACGCCGAGGCGCTCGAGGCTCGCATCGCACGCCCGGGGCACGTACTCGGGCCGGCCGTTGACGCCGGGCGTGCCGTCGGGCTTGCGGAGGTTGCCGAACTTGGTGGCGAGCACGACCTGCGCGCGGCGCCCCGCGAGCGCGCGGGCGAGCAGCTGCTCGTTGTGCCCCCAGCCGTACATGTCCGAGCTGTCGAAGAAGTTCACGCCGAGCTCCAGGGCCCGCTGGATGACGGCGATCGACTCGGCGTCGTCGCCCCGGCCGTAGACGCCGGACATGGACATGCAGCCGAGGCCGATCGCGGAGACGCTGAGGGTGCTCGTGCCGAGCGTGCGGTAGTGCATGGCTCCTCCCGTGGGTGGCATCGCGGGGGCATTCTACTGGACGGGCGCGGTACAATGCACCTTGCCATGGAGAACCGGTCCGTGGACCTCGGGACAGCGCTCGGCGCGCACCCGCTGGGCATCCCGTTCCCCACCGAGCTGAGCCTCGCGCCGCTGGTCGCCTTCTGGACGAAGGCCTTCGGCGACGACCCCTCCGCGAAGGGCACGTTCGCGCGCATCGTCCGCGAAGAGGTCGAGCGCACGCCCGAGCTGCGCGGCGCGATCACGGACCTCTCGGTGATCCAGAAGAACCGCAAGCTCGTGGACGTCCTCATGGCCGCCGCCTTCCCGCCCGCGTTCTTCGACGAGGCGTTCGGCGCGGCGATGGTGCCGTTCCAGCTCCGGAGCTTCTACGGCACGCCCCGGTTCGACCGGCTGCTGCGCGGCGCCGACGGCGCGCTCCGCGGGCGGCTCAGCCTGGACCAGGCGGCGGCAGCCAGGATGCGGCTCGTGTACGCGTACGCGCTCGTGCTCCAGCGGGTCTACGGCATCGGGACGGCGGTGGACTACTATCCGCTGATCCTGACGGTGCCGGATCCCGAGACGGGGCTCGAGCGCCACTTCAAGATCGAGTTCGACGTGCGGTTCATCGACGTCGAGACGATCGGGGGGCCGCCACCCGCGCTCGACGGGGCGCTGCGGGCGCGCCTCGCGCGCGAGCTGCCGGACCCCGACGCGCTGCACGCGGTCCTGCCGCCCGAGCGCTTCGTGCTCCGCGGGTTCACGATCTTCCGGGCGATCGACGTCACGGACCAGGAGGTCCTCTCCTCGATCAAGCGCGACCTGATCGACCGCGAGTCGATCGTCTCCGCCGTGCGCTTCCAGAGCCTCCAGGCCAAGCTCCAGACCTTCTTCCGACGGCCCGCGCTGTGCTTCGGCCTCGCCGCGCTCGAGGGGGACCAGGTGCTCCTGCTCAACAACACCGTGGAGCACGAGCACGCCTGCATCTTCGCCGACTCCAAACACCACTCGACGGCGGAGTTCAGGGGCTCGATCTACGAGCGCGCGGTCACGGGCGGCAAGCCGCTGGTCGTCGAGGACCTCCTGGCCTGGCCGGGCCGGGGGTGCATCGAGGAGGAGATCGTCAAGACCGGCGTGCGCAGCATCCTGGTCGCGCCGCTCTTCTACCAGGACGAGGTGATCGGCACGCTCGAGCTCAGCTCGCCGCGCCCCGGCGACCTGAACGCGACCCACCTGCCGAAGGTCGACGAGATCCTGCCGCTGTTCTCGATGGCCGTGCGGCGGAGCCTGGAGGAGCTGAACAGCCGCATCCAGGCCTTCATCAAGGAGAAGTGCACGGCGATCCACCCGGTCGTCGAGTGGCGGTTCCGCCGGGCGGTGCTGCACGGCATCGAGCGCGGCGTGCAGGAGGACGGCGGCACCTCCGAGATCGAGCCGATCGTGTTCGAGGGCGTCTACCCGCTCTACGCGCTCTCGGACATCCGCGGCTCCTCGACCCAGCGCGCGCTCGCGATCCAGGCCGACCTGCTGCGCCAGCTCCGGCTGGCGCGCGACGTGGTGGACGCCGCGCACCGGGCGCGCGCGCTCCCGGCGCTCGACGAGCTGCGCTACCGTGTGGACCGGCACGTCGCGCAGATCGAGGGCGGCCTGCGCTCGGGCGACGAGGTCGGCGTGATCGCCTTCCTCCGCGGCGACGTCGAGCGCCTGTTCGACCACCTGCAGGCGTTCGGGCCCGACGTGCGCGCGCGCGTGGAGGCCTACCGGGCCGCGCTCGACCCGCGGCTCGGCGCGGTGTACGAGCGGCGGCGGCTGTTCGAGGAGAGCGTGACGCGCGTCGCGGACACGATCTCGGGGTACCTCGACCTCGAGGAGCAGGCGGCGCAGGCGATGTTCCCCCACTACTTCGAGAAGCAGAAGACCGACGGCGTGGACCACCAGATCTACGTCGGCGCCTCGCTCCTCGAGGACGGCCGCTTCGACCCGCTCTACCTCAAGAACCTCCGGCTCTGGCAGCTCATGGTCACCTGCGGCGTCGCGCTCCGCGCCCAGCAGCTCCGCGACCGGCTGCCGGTGCCGCTCGAGACCACCCACCTGGTCCTGGTCCAGCACGCGCCGCTGGCGATCCGCTTCCGCTTCGACGAGAAGCGGTTCGACGTGGACGGCGCCTACGACATCCGCTACGAGATCGTGAAGAAGCGGATCGACAAGGCCCTGATCAAGGGCACGAACGAGCGCGTCACCCAGCCGGGGCGGATCGCGATCGTGTACGCGCAGCCGGGCGAGGCGCAGGAGTACCGCGGCTACATCGAGTACCTCCAGCACCTCGGGTACCTGACCGGCGGCGTGGAGGACGTGGAGCTCGAGGAGCTGCAGGGCGTGCAGGGCCTGCGCGCGCTCCGCGTCAGCGTGGACCTGGCCAGCGGGCGCCTGGGGCCGGCGACCGCGGCCCTCCCTCAGGCGGCCGGCGTCCGGTAGCTCCGCGCCGGCGCCTCAGCGCAGCCGCGCCGGCACCGGCTGCTCGACGTAGGCGATCGCGCAGTCCCGCCCGTGGAGCGCCTCGGCGCGCGCGACCGCCTCCTCGACGCTCGCCGCGGTCTCGAAGCCGAGGTGGCGCGGCACCGCCGGGTCCTCGGGCCCGGCGACGATGACGCGGCCGACGCGCTCGAGGCGCCGGAGGGGATGGACGGCCAGGAGCGCGTGCACGGGGTGGAAGCCGAAGCCCGTGCGGTACGCCGCGAGGTACTCGGGCCGGCGCGCGTAGTCCTCGGCGAAGCGCCGCATGATCTCGTACGGGTCGCGCGTGAGGGGGAGCACCCGCTCCCAGACCTCGGGGTACGACGGATGCGCGACGCGGTCCCACCGGTCGGGCACGGGCGTCGCCAGGACCACGGTGCACCCGGGCGCGCCCGCGGCGTCCACGACGCCGCCGAGGTAACCGAGGCCGGAGGACACGAGCGTGAGGATCGGGTTCATGAACGAGAAGACCGCGTACGGGCTCGAGTCCGGCACGCCCCACACGAGGACGTCGAAGCGCTCGCGCGCGAGGTCGCGCCGCGCCGGGTAGAGCCCGGCGACGGTCTCCAGCATCTCGCGCCGCGTCTCCTCGACGCCGCCCGCCACGACCTTCGCGACGTTCCAGGCGTCGGCCAGCAGCGTGTCCAGCTTGAACACGCGGCGCCCCAGCCGCGCCTCGAGGTGGCGGCCCATCTCGTCGAGCACCGCGTGCATGCGGTTGTCGCGGACGGACATGGACATGCCGTCCGGCGTGTGGGTGACGCGGATGGACTCCCAGGTCGAGAGCCCGACGCACACCGACTTCCAGCCGCCGTTGAAGCCGCGGTTGTAGCGGGCGTTCACGTACACGCTCAGGTCCGACTCGGCGACCAGGCGATGGACCTGCACCGGGTAGCCGTGCTCCGCCGTGCGGCCGAGGTCCACGATCGCGTCGCGGTCCTCGGCGTCGTGGCACGCCAGGCGCCCCCCGAACTCCGCGACGAGGTCCTCGCCCAGGAGGCGCGCGAGCTCCGCGGGCCGGAGCTTGCGGTGGAGCGCGTTGGCGCAGACCAGCGTGACGCGCCCGCGCGGCACGCCGGCCTCGGCGAGCTCGGCGAGCACGGCCTCGATCGCGACGCCGCGGATCGGCCCGTAGGAGGCGACGGTGGCGTCGTCGAAGGCGATCGTGACCGCGGCGCCGGGCCGCACGAGGTCGCGCAGCCGCCCGAGCCCCCGGGGCGCCGCGAGCGCCGCGCGCACCGCCGCCGCCAGGTCCGGCACCGGCGCCGGCGCCTGCGCCTCGGTGGTGGACAGGACCCGCGTGCGGTCGGGCAGCGTGGCGCTGAGCGTCCGCTCGGCGTAGGGGATCTCGACCCGCATCGACGGCATGATACGGAGAGCCCGTCCCGGGTACAATGCCCCCCATGCGGATCGAGCGTGCGAGCGTCTGCCCCCTGGACTGTCCCGACACGTGCAGCCTCACGGTCACGGTCGAGGACGACAAGGTCGTCGCCGTCCGCGGGTCGACGGCGAACCCGTACACCAACGGTGTCCTCTGCGCGAAGGTGCCGGCGCTGTACCCGGCGCTCGTGCACGGCCCCGGGCGCCTGCGCACGCCGCTGCGGCGGGTCGGCGCGCGGGGCGAGGGCCGGTTCGAGCGCCTGGCGTGGGACGCGGCGCTCGACCTGATCCACGAGCGCTTCACCGCGATCATCGCCGCGCACGGCCCGCAGGCGATCCTGCCGCTCAACTACGCGGGCCCGCACGGGATGCTCGCGGGCGGCTCGATGGACCTGCGCTTCTTCCACCGGCTCGGCGCGAGCCTGCTCGACCGCAAGCCCCTCTGCGGCGGCATCCGCACGGAGGCGTGGGTGGGCACGTTCGGCCCGGTGCCCGGCATCCGCCCGGAGCAGGTCGAGCACGCGCGGCTCGTGATCGCCTGGGGCAACAACGTCACGTGGTCGAACCTGCACCTGATGCCCGTGCTCAACCGCGCGCGCACGCGGGGCGCGAAGCTCGTCGTGGTGGACCCGAAGCGGACGAAGGTCGCCGCGCAGGCGGACCTGCACGTGGCGCTGCGTCCGGGGACGGACGTCGTGCTCGCGTGGGCGGTCGCCGCCGAGCTCGAGCGGCGCGGCGGCCTCGACCGGGCGTTCGTCGAGCGGCACGTCGAGGGCTTCGAGGCGTTCATGACGCTGGCGCGCGCGTGGACGCCGGAGGAGGCCGCGCGGACCTGCGGCGTCCCGGTCGGCGTCGTGCGCCGGCTCGCGGAGTGGTACCACACGCTCTCGCCCGCGGCGATCAGCGTCGGCAACGGGCTCGAGCGCAACCAGAACGGCGGCAGCGGCATCCGCGCGGTCTTCGCGCTGCCCGCGCTCGCGGGG
>MGCF01000031.1:50267-52838 GCA_001788495.1 Candidatus Rokubacteria bacterium RIFCSPLOWO2_02_FULL_73_56 | reverse complement strand
CTGCACGAGCCCGAAGGCCACCATGCTGTGTCCGCACATGGTGGCGAGCTCCAGCGTCCGGCGGTCCGGCATCCGGTCCGTCTCGCCGAAGGGGAAGCCGAGCGAGTATTCGACGCTGTGGCGCGTGAGCCCGGCGGCCTCGGCCGCGCTGCGCGCGTCCTCGGTGAGCCCGCTCACGTTGATCGACATGCCGAGGTCGCGCTGGCGCAGCTCGGCGAGGAGCCGTTTCACCTTCTCGATGTCGTCGAAGACGGCCGCGACCGTCCCGGGGCTCTCGCACCCCTCGATGACCTCCGCCGGCGTCACGGCCGCGCGCTCACGCCAGTGCACGAGCGGGGTCAGGCGCGCCGAGGGCCGGTGGAACCCGCCCTTGCCGCCGCCGCCCATGTTCACAGGGCCGTGCTTCGCGGCGATCTCGAGGAAGGCCTTGAGCTTCGGCAGGCTGCCCTCGCGATTCGCCTTCGTCGGTATGGCGAAGACGACGAAATCGTCCCGGAGGCCCTCGGGGCTCCCGTAGCGGTGCAGGGTGTTCGTCATACGGCCTCCCGGTAGAGCGGGCGCCCGAGCCCGAGGTTCGTCTTGCCCCGCCAGAAGCGGAAGCCCTCCGCGTGCAACAGCGCATCCAGGTCGGTGGCCCCGCGCGCGTCACACCGGGCGGAGACGCCGAGCGAGATCACCGTCGAGACCTGGTCGGCCATCGAGCGCAGGACCCGCACGACGTCCGACACCCGGTCGAGCCCGGTCTTCACTTCGACGATGGCCGAGAGGACCTTCTCGTCGAGGATGTCGTCGCGGATCGCCCCGGTCCTGGCGTCGGTCATGAGGCTCGTGACCGGGTTCATCGCCTCGAACGCCACGCCGGCGGCGCCGAGCGCGCGCGTGACGCGATCGATGTCCCGGAACCGGACGCCGATCCCCGGCCGCCCGAACTCGACGGTGAAGCCGGCCTCTCCGGCCCTGACCCGGCCGGTGACATCGTTCGTCTTGACCTCCTCGGTGCCCCGGCCCGCCACGCCCGTCGACTCGTGGGGCACGAGCGGGTCGGAGAAGGCGCGACGGACGCTGCGCGGCCACGCGAGCTCACGCGGGGTGAGCGCGCCGGTGGGGCAGACGTCCGGCTCGGGGTCGAAGCGGAAGCGGAAGAGCCGGGCGACGCCGCGGAGGGCGCGCACGGCGGCGGGCGGCAGGTGCTCCCGCGACATCCCGCGGTAGCACGTGTAGCACTCGACGCACTCGTCCTCGTTCACGGCGGCCCGGTGGGTCCGCGCGTCGACGGCGATCGCGCCCATCGGGCACACCGCGACGCAGTTCGCGCAGCCCACGCAGCGCCCAGGATCGATCCACACGGCTTGGCTCTCCTCTCAAGTCAGGTCAACGTCGGGGGGAGCGATCGCCGCTCCCCCCGACACCCCCCAACGAGATCGCGCGTGCCCGTACATCGCCTCCGCGGTTCCGGCGGCTCGCCTCAGATTCGTCTCGTGGGCCCGTGGACCACAATGAGCCGATTGCCTCAATCGGCAACGCCCGACGACTCAGCCGCGCGGGCGGGCGGCCCTCGGGCGCGGGGGGCGCGTGGCGCCGGGACGGCCCCGCGGGCTACGCGAGCGAGCGCCGGAGGTCGGCGAGCGTCGCGAGGAACGCGTCGAGGACCGGCGTCCGCGGCTTGTCGCGGCGCAGGATCACGCCGATCTGGCGGAAGAGCGGCGGGTCCAGGCGCGCGGCCGCGAGCCGGCCGGCCCGCACCTCGGCCTTCGCGGCGAACCACGACGTCACCGAGAGGCCGAGACCCGTCTCGACGAGCTTCTTGATCGCCTCCGTGTTGCCGAGCTCCATCGGGAGCGCGGGCGCGGCGCCGCCGCGCTGGAACCAGTCGTCGATCACCCGGCGCAGCGTCGCGCCCTGCTCGAAGAGGATGAGGGGCGCGCCCGTCAGGTCCGCCGCCCGGACCCGCCGGCCACGCGGCCAGCGCCGTCCGGGCGGGCCGATCGCGACCAGCTCGTCGCGGTAGAGCGCGGACACCGCCAGCTCCCGCTCCCGCACCGGCAGGCTCACGATCCCGACGTCGAGCTCGTGGGCCGCGACCGAGCGCGCGATCGCCGGGGCGTTGCCGGTGACGACGACGAGCTCCGTCTCCGGGTAGCGCGCGCGGAAGCGCCGGAGCGCCGGGGGCAGGAGGTAGATGCTGAACGACGCGCTCGTGCCGAGCCGGATGCGGCCCGCGACCACCCCGCGGAGCTGCTGGACGACCGCCACGCCCGTCTCGAGCTCGCGCACCGCGCGCGCCGCGTGCGAGAGCAGCAGCTCGCCCGCCCGCGTCGGGAACGCGCGCTTGCCGACGCGCTCGAGGAGCGGCAGGCCGAGCTCCCGCTCGAGCTGGCGCACCTGCATGCTGACGGCGGGCTGCGTCAGGTGCAGCTCCCGCGCCGCGCGCGAGAAGGAGCCGTGGCGCGCCACGGCCTCGAGCGTCTGGAGCTGCGACAGGCGCAGCCGCATGCCCAAACCCTAGATGATGGTGAGCATAATAACAATTGATTTTACTGATGATCGTGCCGGCGGCACCATGGCGGCATG
>MGCF01000031.1:29508-50259 GCA_001788495.1 Candidatus Rokubacteria bacterium RIFCSPLOWO2_02_FULL_73_56 | reverse complement strand
GGCGCGGCGGCGCGCGCTCCCGCCGGCGCCCGCGCGGCCCGGCGTGCGCGTCCTCCGCGGCCTCGCGCTCGGCGCCCTCGGGAGGTGGCTTCGCGGGGCGGGGCGACGTGCGGTGCTCACCCATGGCTAGCGCGGCCCTGCTCGCCCGCGCGGTCACGGTGCGGGACGCGCGCCCGGCGGACCTCGGCCGGATCGGCGAGATCTGGAACCCCGAGATCCTCCGGACCGACACGACCACCGACACCGAGCCGCGCGACGCCGCGGCGCTCGCCGCCTGGCTCGGGCGCCACGGCGCCGCCTGGCCGGTCGTCGTCGCCGTGGCGGACGACGAGGTGCTCGCGTTCGGCGCGCTCTCGCCCTACCGCCCGACGCCGGCGTTCGCGCGCACGGCCGAGGACTCCGTGTACGTCGCACGGGATCGGCGCGGCGAGGGCCTCGGCCGGCGCGTGCTCGACGAGCTGCTCCGCCGCGCCGCGGCCGCCGGCCACCACTCGGTGCTCGCGCGCGTCACGGCGCCGAACACGGCCTCCCTCCGGCTGCACGCCCGCGCGGGCTTCCGCACGGTCGGCGTCGAGCGCGAGACCGCCTTCAAGCTCGGCCGCTGGCTCGACGTCGTCGTGCTGCAGCGCGTGCTCGCCGGCCGCTGACCGCTCAGCGCCCGCGGCGCGCCCGGCGCTCGAGGCGCGCGAGCGCGGCGGCCATGTCGAGCCCGGGGCCGAGCACCGGCCGGAGCGGGTCGCCGAGCCGCTCGAGCCGCGCGGGGACCGTGCGGAGCGTGAAGCGCCCGGGGTCGAGCCGCGCGGTCACCTCCTCCCAGCGGAGCGGGCACGACACGGGCGCGCCGGGCAGCGGCCGCACGGCGAGCGGCGCCACGATCGTCTGGCCCCGGGCGTTCTGGCCGTAGTCGATGTAGACCTTGCCGCCCCGCGCCCGGAGCGGGCGCGCGACCGTCGCGAGCCCGGGCTCCGCCTCGACGCCGAGCATCGCCAGCAGGTGCGCGAAGCCGCGCGCCTCCTCGTAGCGGTAGCGCGCGCCGAGCGGGAGCAGGATGTGGAGCCCGGTCGCGCCCGAGGTCTTGACGTGGCTCGGCAGCTCGAGCGCCTCGAGCAGGCGGCGGAGCGCCTGCGCCACCCGCACGACGTCGGTGAACGGCGCGCCCTTCGGGTCCAGGTCGAGGACGAGCCAGTCGGGCCGGTCGAGGGCGCCGACGCGCGAGGCCCAGACGTGGAGCGGGATCGCCCCGAGGTTCACCACCCAGCGCAGGCTCTCGCGGTCGTCCACCACGAGGTGGGCGATGTCGCGCCCGGCGTCGCCCGCGTGGATCCGCTCGGTGCGCACCCACGCCGGAGCCCACCCGGGCGCGTCCTTCTGGAAGAAGAACTTGCCGGCGATCCCGTCCGGGTAGCGGGTCAGCACGAGCGGGCGCCCGGCCAGGTACGGCAGGAGCCACGGCGCCACGCGGTCGTAGTACTCGACGAGGTCGGCCTTCGTCAGGCCCTCCTCGGGCCAGAACACCTTCGCCGCGTTGGTGATGGTCACGACGCGGCGCTCGTCCCCGGCGGGCGCGCCGGTGGGGCGCGGGGGCGGCGGGATCTCTCCGGCGAGTGTCGCGGCGAAGCCGGGAGCCCCCGCCGTGCCCGGACCCGACCCCGACGTCTCGCGCACACAGTCCGCCGGGCGCTTGTCGTCGCGGAGCCCGACGAACGTCGGGTGGCGGATCCCGCCGTCCTTCGTCCACTCCGTGAAGCGCACCTCGCAGACGAGCCGCGGCTCGACCCAGTGGTGGCCGCGCCCGGCCGGCGCGCCCGCGGCGAACGGCGAGGTCGCGCGCGCGAGCGGGACCAGCCGCGCGTGCACCCGGGCGAGCGTCGCCTCGTCGAAGCCCGTGCCGACCTTGCCGACGTAGACGAGCCGGCCGTCCTCGGAGAGGCCGAGGTGGAGCGCGCCGAACCGCGCCCGCGAGCCGCGCGGCGCCGTGAAGCCGCCGATGACGAACTCCTGGCGGCGCTGGCACTTGACCTTGCGCCAGTCGCGCGAGCGTCCGGTGACGTAGCGGCTCGCGCGTCGCTTGCCGACGACGCCCTCGAGCCCGCGCGCGCCGGCCTCCTCGAAGAACGCCTCGCCGTGCTCGACGACGTGATCGCCCCACGCGACGACGCCCCGACGCGGCAGCACGAGCCGCAGGCACTCCTTGCGCGCCTCGAGCGGGAGGGCGCGCAGGTCCCGCCCGTCGAGCGCGAGCGCGTCGAAGAACACGGCGCTCACCGGCACCGTGGCCTCCGCGCGGGCGACGTCGGCCGGGCGCGTCAGGCCCATCCGCGCCTGCAGGCGCTGGAAGCTCGAGCGGCCGGCCTCGTCGAGCGCGACGATCTCGCCGTCGAGCAGGAAGCGCGGGAGGGGCAGCGCGCGGAGCGCCCGAGCGACCTCGGGGTAGCGCGCGGTGACGGCCAGGCCGGAGCGGCCGCGCAGCTCCACGCGCTCGCCCTCGCGCGCGGCGAGGACGCGCACGCCGTCGTACTTGATCTCGAAGAGCCACGCGGGGTCCGAGAACGGCCGCTCCACGAGCGTCGCCAGCATCGGCTCGCGCGGGGGCGGCACCGCGCGGGCCGGCGCGCCGAGCGCGTCGAGGCGGGCGGCGAGCGTCGCGAGCCGCGCCGTCCCCGCGCGCAGCTCCTCGACCGTGAGCCCGGACAGCACGGACTCGGGGAAGCGCTCGGTCGGCTCGCGGTCCGAGGCGAAGGCGTCCGCCTTCTTGAGCAGGAGCCACTCGCGCTCCTTGCCGCTCATCCGCGCGAGCGTGAAGCGCCCGCCGAGCTTGAAGCCGTGCAGCTCGAACTCGAGCCGGCCGCGCGCGAGCTGCGCGGCCGCGGGCTCGGGCCTGGTGAGCCGGTACCAGCCGGCGTCCCAGACGATGGACGGCCCCGCGCCGTAGCTGCCCGCGGGGATCACGCCCTCGAAGGCCGCGTACTCGACGGGGTGGTCCTCGACGTGCACGGCGAGCCGCTTCTCCTGCGGGCGGAGGGACGGGCCCTTCGGCACGGCCCAGCTCACGAGCACGCCGTCGATCTCGAGGCGCAGGTCGTAGTGCAGCCGCCGCGCCGCATGCTTGTGCACGACGAAGCGCCGGCCCTCGCCCGCGGGGCGGCCGCCGAGCGGCTCCGGCGTCCGCCCGGGATCGCGCCGGGCGCGGTAGGCGTCGAGGCTGCGCTCAGCCACGGAGCGCCAGGAGCACGGACAGCGAGGCGCCCAGGTTGTCCACGGCGTGGGCCGCGATGGACGGCAGCAAGCTGCCGGTCTTCTCGTACGCCACCGCCCACACGAGGCCGCTCCAGAAGACCGCGAGGAAGCCGAGCACGCCGTAGCCGTGGGCGAGGGCGAAGACCGCGGCGCTCGCCGGTGCGGCGGCCACGAGCGGCAGCCGCCGGCGGAGCGTCGCGAACAGGAGCCCGCGGAAGGCGAGCTCCTCGAGCACCGGCGTGAGGACCACGGTGCCGAGGAGCGTCGCGGCGAGGGCGGGCGGCGCGCCCCAGGCGAGGTCCGGGTCGAACCACTCGCTCCAGTGCGAGGACACGGAGAGCCCGCGGGCGGCGAGGCCGACGGCCAGCTCGCCCGCGTTGCCGGCGGCGAGCACCGCGAGCGTGGCGACGGCGAGCGCGCGGGCGGCGCCCGGCAGGAGCGCGAGCCCGAGGCCCGCGCGGAGGTGGAGCCCCGCCGGGGCCAGCAGGCGCCGGCGCGCGAGCACGACGAGCGGCACGAAGGCGAGGTTCGTCGCCGTGCCGAGCACGACCCGGGCCCACGGCCCCTCCGGGTCGGCGTGCGTCCAGAGGGCGACACCGACGATCAGGATCGCCGCGAGCGCCCCGCCCCGCACGAGGACGACGATCCCGGCGCGCCCGCGCCACGGCGGCGGCAGGACGGCGGGGCCGAGCCGGAGGACACCGCGCCGGCGCGCGACCAGCGCGAGCGCCACGCCGCCGGCGGCGAGCAGGGTGACCTGCGCCGCCACGAGCCAGCGCAGGCGGAGGAGCAGCGCGCCGCCGCGCGCGGCGAGCGCCGCCGCCGCGTCGGCGGTGAGCGCGGCGTCGCCGGTCCGCTCGGCCCAGCGGAGCGCGAGCCGGTCGGAGAACCAGTCGCCCCCGCCCAGGCGGCCGAGCGCGGCGCCGAGCCCCGGCGTCCGTGCCGGATCGGGCGTGGCGCCGAGATAGGCGACGCCCACGAGGTCCGCCCACCGGGCGAACGTCCCGCCCCGGCGCTGCCACTCCTCGAGCGTCCGCCGCACGCGCTCGAGATGGCCGGCCTCGGCCTCGAGGACGGCGAGGTGGAGATCCACCTGCGGGTCGCGCGAGACCGCGGCGAGCTCCGCGTACCAGGCCAGGCCCTCGGCGAGGTCCTGCCCGCGGTCGTTGAACGCGAGCGCCCAGAGCCGCCGCTCCCACGCCGGCGCGCCTGCCACCGCCTCGTCGAGGTCGAGGGTGCGGGAGACGACGAGCGCGAGCGCGCGCGCGGGCTCGGCCACGTCCTCGACCCGCGGGCGGCCCCAGGAGAGCCAGAGCAGGAGGACGACGAACGCGAGCAGGACGAGGCCCGCGAGGGCCGTCAGGACCCCGAGATGTGGCCTCCCGGCCGCCGCGGGCACGCTATCCATGGGGCATCCCGAGCCTGGGCGCATCATAGAGAGCCCCGTGCTATCGTGCAAACCATGCCGGCACACTCGATCGGCTCCGGGACGATCTCGTTCGGGCTGGTCTCGATCCCGGTCCGGCTCTACACGGCCGCGTCCTCCGGGAGCGTGTCCTTCAACCTGCTCCACGCCGCGTGCGGCTCGCGCATCCGCCAGCAGACGTTCTGCCCGACCTGCAACGCGGTCGTGGAGCGCACGGCGCTCGTCCGCGGCTACGAGTTCGCCAAGGACCAGTACGTGCGCGTCACCGACGAGGAGCTGAAATCGCTCGAGGGCGAGGCCTCGCGGACGATCGACATCGCCGAGTTCGTGCCGCTCGAGTCGGTCGACCCGATCTACTTCGAGAAGACCTACTACCTCGGGCCCGACAAGGGCGGCGAGAAGGCCTACCGGCTCCTCGCCGAGGCCCTGGACACGCGCGCGCGCGTGGCGCTCGCGACGTTCGTGATGCGCGGCAAGGAGAGCCTCGTGCTGCTCCGCGCCGCCCAGGGCGGCCTGCTGCTCCACACGATGTACTTCGCCGACGAGGTGCGGGACTTCGGCGAGATCGACAAGGGGCAGGTGGCCAGGCTCAAGGAGGGCGAGCTCGAGCTCGCCCTCCAGCTCATCGACGGCCTCGCGGGCGAGGCGTTCCGGCCCGAGCGGTACGAGGACGCCCACCGGCAGCGGGTCCTCGACCTCGTGAACCAGAAGGTCGAGGGCAAGGAGGTGACCGCCGTCGGGCCCGCGGTCCGGCGCGCCCAGGTCATCGACCTCATGGAGGCGCTGAAGGAGAGCCTCGCCCGACGCGTCGCCGAGGCGCCGGCGGCCGGCGGCGGCGAGAAGAAGCCGCTCGCGAAGGCCAAGCGCGCCGAGCCCCCGGCGGCGCCCGCGAAGAAGGCCCAGGCCAGGACCAAGTAGCCGCGGTCCCGCGGCGATGCCGCCGAGGGTAGAATAAGGGCGGCAGAGCGGCCCTATGCCCAGAACCCTCCTCGAGCCCCGGTTCCAGGTCGAGCACCTGTCGATCCTCGACAGCGAGGGCACGCTCGACACCGCGCTCGAGCCCAAGCTCGCGCCCGACGAGCTCCGCGCGCTCTGGCGCGCGATGCTGCTCGGCCGGCGCCTCGACGAGCGCATGGTGCGCCTGCAGCGCCAGGGCCGCATCGGCACCTTCGCACCGCTCAAGGGCCAGGAGGCCTCGCAGATCGGCAGCGTCGCCGCGCTCCGCACCACGGACTGGATGGTGCCGTCGTTCCGCGAGACCGCGGCGATGATCTGGCGCGGCTGGCCCATCGAGCGGCTCCTGCTCTTCTTCGCCGGCTACCTGGAGGGCGGCCAGCCGGCCCCCGCCCAGCACGACCTGCCCGTGACGATCCCGGTGGCGACCCAGCTCCCGCACGCGGTCGGCCTCGCGTACGCCGCGCAGTACCGCGGCGACGACGCCGTGGTGATGGTCTACTTCGGCGACGGCGCGACCTCCGAGGGCGACTTCCACGAGGCGCTCAACTTCGCGGGCGTCTGGCAGGTGCCCGTCGTCTTCGTCTGCCAGAACAACCAGTGGGCGATCTCGGTGCCGCTCAAGAAGCAGACGCACTCGCGCACGCTCGCGCAGAAGGCCCACGCCTACGGCGTGCCCGGCCTCCAGGTGGACGGCAACGACGTGCTCGCAGTCCGCGTGGCGGCGGGCGAGGCCGTGGCGCGGGCGCGGGCGGGCCAGGGGCCGACGCTGCTCGAGTGCATCACCTACCGGCTCGGCGTGCACACGACGGCCGACGACCCGACGAAGTACCGGTCCGAGGAAGAGGTGGCGGCGTGGGAGCGGAAGGACCCGCTCACGCGCTTCCGCGCCTACCTCGAGGGGCGCGGCCTGCTCGAGGCGGGGCTCGAGGAGACGCTCGACGCGGAGATCGCCGAGGCGGTGCGGCGCTTCGAGGCGACGCCGCCCGCCGACGCGCTCGCGATGTTCGACCACGTCTACGCCGAGCCGCCCGCGCACCTCGTGGCCCAGCGCGAGGAGCTGGCCCGCCGGCTCGCGGCGAACCCGGCCGCGCCGCCCGCCGACAGCGACGCGGTCCCGCCGGATGCGACGCCGATGCGGGGCCAGCGGCTCACGCGCAGGTGACGCCATGCCCAAGCTGAACATGGTCAAGGCCCTCAACACGGCGCTCTTCGAGGAGATGGCGCGCGACCCGGACGTGCTCGTCCTCGGCGAGGACGTCGGCGTGGACGGCGGCGTGTTCCGCGTGACCGACGACCTGCAGCGCAAGTTCGGCTCGCAGCGCGTGATCGACAGCCCGCTCGCCGAGGCCGGGATCATCGGCACCGCGGTCGGCATGGCGCTCTACGGCCTCAAGCCCATCTGCGAGATCCAGTTCTCCGGCTTCGCCTTCCAGTGCTTCCACCAGATCGAGAACCACGCGGCCCGCTACCGCTCGCGCTCGCAGGGGCGCTTCCACTGCCAGATGGTGATCCGCATGCCCTACGGCGGCGGCGTCCGCGCCCTCGAGCACCACACGGAGTCGGAGGAGCAGTTCTACGCGCACATCCCGGGGCTCAAGATGGTCATCCCGTCGGGGCCGCGCACCGCGCGCGCGCTCCTGGCCGCCGCGATCCGCGACCCCGACCCCGTGATCTTCTTCGAGGCGAAGGCGCTTTACCACGCCGCGAAGGAGGACGTCCCCGACGAGAGCGAGACGCTCCCGCTCGGCCGCGCCCAGGTCGCGCGCGAGGGCGGCGACCTCACGCTGATCGCCTACGGCGCGATGCTGCGCGTCGCCCTCGAGGCGGCCGACGTCCTCCAGACCGAGGACGGGGCGAGCGTCGAGGTCCTCGACCTGCTCACGATCTCGCCGCTCGACCGCGCGACGCTCGTCGCCTCGGTCGCGAAGACCGGCCGCGCCGTCGTCGTCCACGAGGCACCGCGGAGCTTCGGGCCCGGCGCGGAGATCGCCGCCTCGATCATGGACGGCGCGTTCCTCTCGCTCGAGGCGCCCGTCCGCCGCGTCACCGCGTACGACGTGGCGTTCGCCGGCTTCGCCCGCGAGAAGGCCACGGTGCCCGACGTGCCGCGCGTCGTCGCCGCGGCGCGCGAGACCCTGGCGTTCTGATGCCGAGGACCTTCGTCCTGCCCGACCTCGGCGAGGGCCTGACCGAGGCGGAGATCGTCAAGGTGCTGGTCGCCGAGGGCGACGTCGTCGCCGAGGACGCGCCGCTGCTCGAGGTCGAGACCGACAAGGCGACGGTCGAGATCCCGTCACCGCTGGGCGGGCGCGTCGCCACGATCCACGTGCGCCCGGGCGACACGGTCCGGGTCGGCGCGGTGCTCGTCACGTTCGACGACGCCGGCGCGCCGGTTCCCGCACCGCGGGCAGCGGGCGGGAACCGCTCCTCGACCACGGTAACGACAGCGGGTCTCGGAGCGGCCCCCGCCCCCTCCCCGCGTCCCGTGCCGCCTCACCGCGTCGCGGGCGTGACGGCCGCGCCGGCCGCGGGGGCGACGGGGCCGGTGCCCGCGACGCCGGCGACCCGCCGGCTGGCGCGCGAGCTCGGCGTGGATCTCCGGGCCGTGCGCGGCAGCGGCCCCGGCGGGCGCGTGACCGACGACGACGTGCGCGCCGCGGCCGGCGGCGCGGCGCCCGCGGCCCCGGCCGCCCCCGCGCCCGAGCGCCCGGCGCTCGCGAAGCCGCTCGCGCCCGTCGGCGTCGAGCCGCCGCCGCTCCCGCGCTTCGAGCAGTGGGGGCCGGTCGAGCGCCAGCCGCTCTCGCACCTGCGGCGCACGATCGCCGAGCGCATGACGCTCTCGGCCACGCTGATCCCGCACGTGACCCACTTCGACCGCGCCGACATCACCGACCTCGACGCGCTGATCCAGCGGAGCCTCGAGGCCGGCCGCGCGCGGGGCGTCGCGCTCACGCTGACCTCGTTCCTCCTGAAGGCCGCGGCGCTCGCGCTCCGCGAGCACCCGCAGTTCAACGCGAGCCTCGACCCCGCCGCCGGCGAGCTGATCGTGAAGCGCTACTGCCACCTCGGCGTGGCCGTCGCGACCGAGCGCGGGCTGATCGTCCCCGTGCTCCGCGACGTGGACACGAAGCCGCTGCTCGAGCTGCAGCGGGAGCTGGCGGCGCTGGCCGAGCGCGTGCGCGGGGGCAAGGCGACGCTCGAGGACCTGCGCGGCGGGTGCTTCACGCTCACGAACATCGGCGCCCTCGGCGGCACGGGCGCGATCCCGATCATCAACTACCCCGAGGTCGCGATCCTCGGCGTCGCGCGCGCCCGGCCCGAGCCCGTCGTGCGCGACGGCCAGGTCGTGCCGCGCACGCTCCTGCCGCTCACGCTCACCTTCGACCACCGCGTGGCCGACGGCGCCGACGGGGCCCGCTTCGCCGCCGCCATCGTGCGCCGCCTCGAGGCGCCCGAGCAGCTCCTGCTGGAATGGTGAGGGTGAAGGTCGCGTCTGCCCGCGCTCGGAGAACACGCAGGCGCGGGCGTGGCGAAAGCCCGGGAGCCCGCGCCTAAATGGTCATGGGCGACCTCGTGGTCGAGGTGGACGTGGCCGTCGTGGGCGGCGGGCCGGGCGGCTACTCGGCGGCGTTCCGCTGCGCCGAGCTGGGCCTCGAGACCGTCGTCGTGGACGCGACCGCGCGCCTCGGCGGCGCCTGCCTCTTCGAGGGCTGCATCCCGTCGAAGGCCCTGCTCCACGTGGCCGCGGTCCTCGACGAGGCCGAGCGCGCCAGGGAGTTCGGCGTGGACTTCGGCGCCCCCCGCGTCGCGCTCGATCCCCTGCGCACGTGGAAGGCCGAGCGCGTCGTCGGCAAGCTCGCCCGCGGGCTCGCGGCCGTCGCGAAGGCCAAGGGGGTCGAGCTGGTCTCGGGGCGCGCGGTCTTCGAGGGCTCGCGCGAGCTCCGCGTCGAGGGCGAGGCGCCGCAGAAGATCCGCTTCAAGCACGCGATCGTCGCCACCGGCTCGGCCCCGAGCGCGCTCCCCGGGCTCGGCCCGGGGGGCGACCGCGTGCTGGACTCGACGGCCGCGCTCGAGCTCCGCGACGTGCCCGAGCGCCTGCTCGTCGTCGGCGGCGGCTACATCGGCCTCGAGCTCGGCCAGGTCTACGCCGCGCTCGGCAGCCGGGTCACGCTCGTGGAGATGCTGGACGGGCTCCTGCCCGGCGTGGACCGCGACCTCGTCCAGCCGCTCGCGCGCCGCGTGGACAAGCGCTTCGCGAAGATCCACCTCGGCACGAAGGTCGTCGCGCTGCGCGAGGCGGGCGGCGCCGTCGAGGCCGGGCTCTCGAGCGGCGAGACGCTCGCGGTGGACCGCGTGCTCGTGGCCGTGGGCCGGCGCCCGCAGGGTGCGGGGCTCGGCCTCGAGACCACGCGCGCGGTCGTGGACGCGCGCGGCTTCGTCTCCGTGGACGAGCGCTGCCGCACGGCCGACCCGCACGTCCTCGCCGTCGGCGACGTCACCGGCGAGCCGATGCTCGCCCACCGCGCGATGCGCCAGGGCAAGGTCGCCGCCGAGGTCCTCGCCGGCCTGCCCTCGGCGTTCGACAACGTGGCGGTGCCCGCCGTCGTCTTCACCGACCCCGAGGTCGCCTGGTGCGGGCTCACCGAGCCCGACGCGGTGCGCGCGGGCCGGCCCGTGAGGGTCGCGAGGTTCCCCTGGGCGGCCTCGGGCCGCGCCGCGACGCTCGGGCGCTCGGACGGCCTGACGAAGCTCGTCGCCGACCCCGAGACGGGGCGCGTCCTCGGCGTCGGCCTCGTCGGCCCGGGCGCGGGCGAGCTCGTGGCCGAGGCCACGCTCGCGGTCGAGGCGGCGCTCACCGTCGAGGACCTCGCCGCGACGATCCACGCGCACCCGACCCTGTCCGAGACGCTCATGGAGGCCGCGGAGAGCCTGCTGCGCCGCGCGTGATGCCCCCCGGGGCTATCCTGGCGCTCGCCACGCTCTCGCACGGCCTCGGCGCGTTCACCGCGCTCGCCGTCGCGCCCCTGGCGCCGTTCCTCCTCGAGGCGCTCGGGCTCTCGCGAGGCCAGGTCGGCTTCTTCCTGCCGGCCGTCTACCTCGGCGGCGTGACGATGTCGCTGCCCGCGGGCTGGCTCGTGGACCGCCTCGGCGTCCGCGCGACGCTCGCGCTCGGCCAGCTCCTCCTCGGCGCGACCGTCGTGCTGGCGGCGTGGAGCCCCGGGCTCCCCGCGCTCCTGGCCTGCCTCCTGGCGGGCGGCTTCGGCTTCAGCGTCCTGAACCCGGCCACGGGGAAGGCGGTGCTCGAGTGGTTCCCGCCGCGCCGGCGCGGGATGGCGATGGGGATCAAGCAGACGGGGCTCACGCTCGGCGGCCTCGCCGCGGCGCTCGCGCTCCCGCCCGTCGCGCTCGCCCTCTCCTGGCGCCACGCGCTCGCGCTCGCCGGCGCGGCATCGCTCGTCTCCGCGGGCCTGGTCGCGCTGCTCTACCGCCACCCCGCCGGCCCGCCCGTGGCGCCGGCGGCCGAGCGGCCGCGGCTCGCCGAGCTCGGCGCCTTCCTCCGGCGGCCGGCGATCCTGGTCGTCTTCGGCTGCGGCTTCCTGCTGTCCATCGCGCAGTCCTCGGTGCTCGCCTACCTGGCGCTCTTCGCGAAGGAGACGTTCGCCGTCTCGGCCGTCGCCGCCGGGTGGTTCCTCGCGCTCGCGCAGGCCGGCGGGACGGCGAGCCGCCTCGCCTGGGGCGTCGTGAGCGACCGCTCCTTCGGTGGCCGGCGGCGGCCCGGCGTCGTGGCGAGCGCGCTGATCGGCGCCGCCGCCTACGCGCTCCTGGCCCTCGGCGACACGCTGCCGCTCGGCGCGGCCGCGCCGCTCGCGTTCGTCGCGGGCGCGGGTGCCTTCGGCTGGGTCGGCCTCTACTTCGCGCTCGTCGGCGAGATCGGGGGCCGGCGCCACGCCGGGCTCCTCACGGGCGCGGCGACGATGGCGGCGTGGAGCGGCACGCTCGTCGGCCCGCTCGGCTTCGGCCTCGTGCTCGAGGCCACCGGCGCCTGGGCGCCGTCGTGGCTCGCGCTCACGGCGGTGGCGCTCACGGTCGCCCTCACGCTGCCTCGACTCCGCCCGCTCGTTCAGCGAGGATAGCGGGGTGAGCCGACGCGCGAAGGCCGCCGCGCCTGCCCCGCCGCTCGACTGGCCGGTCGCGGCGCTCGTCGCCCTGCTCGCCGCGGGCGCGTTCCTGCCCGCGCTCGCGAACGGCTTCGTGAGCTGGGACGACGACCGCAACTTCCTGGCGAACCCCCACTGGCGGGGGCTCGGCCCGGCCGAGCTCGGCTGGATGCTCACGACGCCCCACCTCGGCCTCTGGGTGCCGCTCACGTGGGCGACGCTCGGGCTCGACCACCTGCTGTGGGGGCTGAACCCCGCGGGCTACCACGCGACGAGCCTCGCGCTCCACGCCGCCGCCGCGGGCGTCGTCTACCTGCTGGCGCTCCACCTCCTCGCCACGGCGCTCGGCGCCGGCGCGCGCGAGCCGGCCGTCCGGCTGGGCGCTGCCGTCGCGGCGCTCGCCTTCGCCGTCCACCCGCTGCGCGTCGAGTCGGTCGCGTGGGTGACCGAGCGCCGCGACGTGCTCTCGGGCCTCCTCTACGCGGCGACGCTCCTCCTCTACCTCCGCGCGCTCGACGCGACGGGCAACCGCCGGCGGCGCCTGCGCCGCGCGACGCTCGGCGCGGCGGCGCTCGCCCTCGCCGCCAAGCCGATGGCCGTGAGCCTGCCCGCCGTCATGCTGATCCTCGACGCCTACCCCCTCGGGCGGCTCGCGCGCGGGCGCGCGGCGTGGCCGCTCGTGCGCGAGAAGCTCGCGCTCGTCCTCCTGAGCGCCGCCGGCTCCGCGATCGCGTTCTGGGCGATGGCGGCGAGCGGACGGCTCAGCGGCCCGAGCCAGCTCGGCGCGCTCGACCGCGCGGCAATCTCGCTCCACGCGCTCGCGTTCTACCTGGAGAAGACCCTCCTGCCCGTGGGCCTGGCGCCGCTCTACGAGCTGCCCTTCCGTCTCGCGCCGCTGGCGCCGCGCTACCTGGCGAGCGCGGCGGTCGTCGCCGCGCTCACCGCGCTGGCCGTCCTCCTGCGCCGGCGCGTGCCCGCGCTCGCGGCCGCCGGCATCGCCTACGTCGTGATCCTCCTGCCCGTCGTCGGCGTCGCCCACCAGGGCCCGCAGCTCGCCGCCGACCGCTACACGTACCTGGCGTGCCTGCCCTGGGCGCTGCTCGCCGGCGGCGGCCTCGCCCGGGCCTGGCGCCGGCTCGGCGCGCCGCACGCCGCCCGCCCGGGGGCCCTCGCGCTCGCGGCCGGCGCCGGCGCGGTCCTCCTGACGCTCGGCGCTCTCACCTGGCGGCAGACCGGGACCTGGCGCGACTCCGAGACGCTCTGGACGCGCGCGCTCGCCGCGAGCCCCTCGGCGATCGCCCACGCGAAGCTCGGCGTGCTGCGCGACGACGCGGGCCGTCCCGAGGCGGCGGTCGCCCACTTCCGCGCGGCGCTCGCCCTGCACCCGGACCTCGCGTACGCGCACAACAACTGGGGCATCGCGCTCGCGCGCCAGGGGAAGTGGGAGGAGGCGATCGCGCAGTACCGCGCGGCGCTCGGCCTCGCGCCGGACTCGGTCGAGACCCACCTGAACCTCGCGGTCGCGCTCGAGCGCGCGGGCCGCCCCGCGGAGGCCGCCGAGCACGCGCGCGCGGCCCGGCGCCTGCGCGGCGCGCGCTGAGCTACACTAGCCGGCGTGATCCTCGTGACCGGCTTCGAGCCGTTCGGCGACCACACGCTGAACCCGACCGAGGGGCTCGCCAAGGCCGTGGACGGCCGTCGCATCGGCGCGCACGCCGTGCGGGGCATCGTGCTGCCCGTGGACCACACGGGCATCGCGGCGACGCTTGCGCCCCTCCTCGAAGAGGCCGAGCCCGCGGCGGTCGTCCACCTCGGGCTCGCCGGCGGGCGCGCGCGCGTGGCGCTCGAGCGCGTCGCGCTGAACGTGATGGACTACGAGGTCGCCGACAACACGGGCTGGCGGGCGTCGGGCGAGCCCTGCGCGGCCGACGGGCCCGCGGCGTACTCCGCGACGCTGCCGCTCGCCGACCTGCTCGCGGCGCTCACCGCCGAGGGCGTCCCCGCCTACGTCTCGAACACCGCGGGCACGTACCTCTGCAACCACACGCTCTACCGGACGCTCCACGCCGTGCGCGCGCGGCCGCGCCCGCCGCGCGTCGGCCTCGTCCACGTCCCGCTCCTGCCCGCGATGGTCGCCGCCTCGGGGCTCGAGCAGCCGAGCATGGACTTCCCGCTCATGCTCCGCGCCGTCGAGGTGATCCTCGGCGTGCTCGCGCGATGAGCGCCCGCGACGTCCCGGCACGCGTGCTGGACCTCGTCGGCCGGGCCATGGGCCGCTTCGCGATGCTCCGCCCGGGCGACCGCGTCGCCGTCGGCGTCTCGGGCGGCAAGGACAGCCTCTGCCTGCTCGACGCGCTTGCGGCGCATCGCCGGCGCGCGCCCTTCCCGTACGAGCTGGTCGCGGTCACCGTCGAGCAGGGGAAGTTCACGGCCGACATCGGCGCGATCGAGGCGGAGATCGCCGCGCTCGGCGTCCCCTGGGTGCTCCGCCGCGACCCGGGGACGCTCCGCCTCCTCGCCGACGGCGTCGCCCACGGCTGCGACGTCTGCAGCCGCCACCGCCGCCGCGCGCTCTACCAGGCCGCGGGCGAGCTCGGTTGCTCCGTCCTGGCCCTCGGCCACACCGCCGACGACTGCGCCGAGGCGCTCCTCCGGAACGTCCTCTTCAACGGCCGGATCGCCTCGCTGCCGCCCGTGGCGCGCTCGCGGCGCGGGCCGCTCCGCCTGATCCGCCCGCTCGTCTTCGTCGGCGAGGAGCTGACGGCGGGCTGGGCGCGCGCGCGGGGCGTCCGCACCGTCGGCTGCGTCTGCGGCGACCGCGACGGCGTCCGGCGCGAGCTTCGGACCTTCCTCGCCGGCCTCGAGGCGCGCCACGCCGGGGTCCTCGAGTCCGTCGCCGCCGCGCTCGCCAACGTGAACCCGTACATGCTGCAGGACTCCGCGCTGACCAAGGCGGGCGCCGACCCGTCGCTCGCGTTCCGCGCGGACGGCGCGCGCCGCTAGCCCAACTTCCGCAGCTGGGGCGACGGCCTCGTCGTCGAGCTCACGCCCCGCCCACCCGGTACAATGGACACGTGAGGGCCCTGCTGGTCGATCTGGACGACACGCTGCTCGACTACTCGGGCGGCGTGGACGAGCACTGGGCGGCCGCGGTCCGCGCCTGCTGCCCGCCGGGCGGGGGCGTGGACGCGGAGCGCCTCGTCGCCGTCCTCGCGAAGACCCGCCGCTGGTTCTGGGACGACCCCGCGCGCCACCGCCGCGAGCGCGTGCACATGCTCGCCGCGTGGACCCACATCGTCGAGTTCGCCCTCGAGCGCCTCGGGGCCGCGGCCGACGGCCTGGCGCCGGCGATCGCGCGCGACTTCGCGGGGCGCCGGCGGGAGGCGATGCGCCTGTTCCCCGACACGACCACGAGCCTCACCGAGCTGCGCCGCCGCGGCGTCGGGCTCGCGCTCGTCACCAACGGCGACGCCGGCCAGCAGCGCGACAAGATCGAGCGGCACGGCCTGGCGCGCTTCTTCGACGCGATCGTGATCGAGGGCGAGTTCGGCGCGGGCAAGCCCGAGGAGATCGTCTACCGCCACGCGCTCGTGTCGCTCGGCGCGGCGGCCCGCGAGGCGTGGATGGCGGGCGACCACCTCGAGTTCGACGTGGGGGCGCCGCAGCGCCTGGGGCTGCGCGGCGCGTGGGTGGACCGGGCGGGGCGCGGGCTGCCGGCAGACAGCAGCGTCTGCCCGCACCGGATCGTGCGCTCGTTCGGCGAGCTCCTCGCGGCCGGGGACTGAGTTGACGTCGGGGGGAGCGACCGCCGCTCCCCCCGACACCCCCCACCGGGGATTGCGTGTGCCCGATTCCTTCACACCCTCTGAGCCGCGGCGGCTTATCGCCGGTGCAGCACCTCGCACCAACGCCGGTTGTCGTCGCCGCCCGCTTCGGCGCTCCCCGAGAGGTACGCGGCCGCGCTCACCGCGGCGTCGTCGGCACCGTCGCGGGCCGGGCAGTGGCTCTCGCACCAGCGCACGTCGAGGATCTCGCGACTCGGGTCAGCGTCGGGCTCACAACCGGGGCAGTAGGCGCGGGCGACGGACGGGGTGTCCGGCAGGTAATCCGTCACCGGTTCATGGCGAGATTCCGCATCGCCATCCCTCTACAGTCTAGTGTAGCCTGTGCGCCATGCAAAACTTAAACCGCCGGGTGCTTCTCCGGAATCGCCCCAGGGGCGAGCCCCTGCCGTCCGACTTCGAGCTGGTCGAGGCGCCCGTCCCGACGCCCGGCGCGGGCGACGTGCTCTGCCGCACCATCTACCTCTCCCTGGACCCGTACATGCGCGGCCGGATGGACGAGGGTCGCTCGTACACCGGCGGGACGAACCCCGCCCTCGGCTCGGTCATGGTGGGCGGCACCGTCAGTGAGGTCATCGCCTCCCGGAACCCGGCGTTCCCGGAAGGCACGTTCGTCCTCGGCGCGAGCGGGTGGCAGGCGTACGCGCTGTCGAGCGGCGCGGGCCTCCGGAAGCTCGACGCCCGGCAGGCGCCGCTCTCGACGGCCCTCGGCGTCCTCGGCATGCCCGGCATGACGGCCTACGTCGGCCTGCGCGACATCGGCCGGCCCAAGCCCGGCGAGACGGTGGTCGTCTCGGCGGCCGCGGGCGCCGTCGGCTCCGTCGTGGGCCAGCTCGCCAAGCTCGAGGGCTGCCGCGCGGTGGGCGTGGCCGGCTCCGAGGCCAAGTGCGCGTACGTCGTCGAGGAGCTCGGCTTCGACGCCTGCGTGAACTACCGGGCCGAGCCGCTCCTGCCCGCGCTCCGGACGGCGTGCCCGGACGGGATCGACGTCTACTTCGACAACGTCGGCGGCGACGTGCTCGCCGCGGCGCTCCGGCTCGTCAACCTGCGCGCGCGCATCCCGCTCTGCGGCCTGATCTCGCAGTACAACGCGCCCGAGCCGCCGCCGGGCCCGAATCTCCGGCCCGTGCTCGTCAACCGCGTCCTGGTCCAGGGCTTCATCATCTCGGACCACCTGGACCGCCTCGACGACTTCCTGCGCGACTGCACGCAGTGGGTCCGGGAGGGAAGGCTCCGGTACCGCGAGGACGTGGTCGTCGGGCTCGAGCGGGCGCCCGAGGCGTTCATCGGGCTCCTGCGCGGCCGGAACTTCGGCAAGCTGATCGTCAAGGTCGGCGAGGACCCGAGCGTATGAAGATCGCCGACGTGAGAGCCTACCCGACGTCGTTCCCCGTGCCGCCCGACGCGAGCGTGGTGCTCGGCATCGGCCGCACGGTCAAGCGCGACGCGGTCGTCGTGAAGGTCACGACCGACGACGGGCTCGTCGGCTGGGGCGAGTCGCACCACGGGCGCGCGCCGGGCGCCGTCGCCCACCTGGTCAACACGACGCTGCGCCAGCTCGCGCTCGGCCTCGACGCCGCCGACGTGGTCGGCGTCTGGACGCGGATCTACCGGATGCAGCTCGGCAGCCACGGCATGGGCGCCGGGACGTCCATCGCGATGAGCGGGCTCGACCTGGCGCTGTGGGACATCCGGGGCAAGGCGACGGGCTGGCCGCTCTACCGCCTGCTCGGCGGCGCCGCGCGGCCCATTCCCGCGTACGCGGGCGGCGTCTCGCTCGGCTGGCAGGACCCGTCCGCCCTCGTGGACGAGGCGCGCGTGCACGTCGACGCCGGGTTCCGCGCGGTGAAGCTCCGCCTGGGCGACACGCCGGCGCGCGACCTCGAGCGCGTCGCCGCCGTCCGGCACGAGTTCGGCCCGAGCCTCGTGATTCTCACCGACGCCAACACCGGCTACTCGGTCACGGACGCCCGCGTCGCGCTGCCGGGGCTCGAGGCCCACGGCGTCGGCTGGCTCGAAGAGCCCTTTCCCGCCCACGACCACCGGAGCTACGCGCTCGCCGCCGGCTGGAGCCGCGTGCCGCTCGCCGCGGGCGAGAACCACTACACGCGCTTCGAGTTCACGCGCGTCGTCGAGGACGGCGCGATCACGATCCTGCAGCCCGACCTGGCGAAGACCGGCGGCATCACCGAGGGGCTCCGCATCGCGGCGCTCGCGGGGGCGTGGAAGCTCCCGATCCACCCGCACACGTCCATGACGGGCCTCAGCATGGCCGCGACGATCCACTTCCTCGCCGCCATCGACAACGGCGGCTACTTCGAGGCCGACGTCTCTCGCGGCAACCTCTTCCGCGACGCGCTCACGAGCTCCCCGTACCGCGTGGACGCCGACGGCTGCGTCACGCCCCTCGAGCGGCCCGGCCTCGGCGTGGAGGTCGACGAGGACTTCCTGGCCAAGCACCCGGTCATCGAGGGGCCGTCCTACGTCTGAGGCGCCCGGCGCCGCCACCAGAGCGAGATCGCGGCGAGCGCGACGAGCCCCGTCGCGCCCGCGGCCGCCAGCGCGGCGCGCACGCCCGCGACCTCGGCCAGCGAGCCGACCAGGAACGAGCCGATCGGCGTGGAGCCGCCGAACATGAGCGCGTAGAGTCCCATCACCCGGCCCCGTAGCTCGTCGGGCGCGCCGAGCTGGAGCGTGGTGTTGCAGCTCGCCATCGCGATGATTCCGCCGAAGCCGGCCACGAACAGCAGCGGCAGCGCCGCGGCGAAGCGGTCGACCGGCGCCAGCGCGAGCAGCCCCGCGCACGCGATCGCCGCGGCGGTGACGATCGCGGCGAGCGGGGGCCGGCGGCCGCCGAGCGTGGCGAGCGCGAGCGCCCCCGTGACGGCGCCGAACCCGACCGCGGACATGAGGAAGCCGAACTCCGTCGCGCCCGCGCCGAGCGCGTCGCGCGCGAAGAGCGGCACGAAGACGTTGAAGTTGAAGACGCACAGGCTCACCACGAACACGAGGCCCAGCACCATCGCCACGCGCGGCGTGGCGAGCGCGTAGCGGACGCCCGCGCCGGCCTCCGCCAGCACCGTGCCGGGCGGGCGGGGCCGCGGGCGTCCCTCGGCCCGCACGGCCAGCAGCGCGCCGATGACCACGAGGAACGAGAGGCCGTTCAGCAGGAACGCGGGCGCGACGCCGACGCGGGCGATCAGGAGCCCGGCCGCCGCGGGGCCGACGATCCGCGCGGTGTTGAACGCGGCCGAGTTCAGCGCGATCGCGTTGACCAGGTCCTCCCGGCCCGCCAGCTCGACCACGAACGACTGCCGCGCGGGCATGTCGAGCACGTTCCCGCAGCCGTACAGGAACGCGAGCACGGCGACGTGCCAGTAGCGGACGTGGCCCGTGAAGACGAGCGCCGCGAGCGTCAGCGCCTGGAGCGCGAGCGCCGCCTGGGTGCCGAGGATCAGCCGGCGCTTGGGGAGACGGTCCGCGACCGCGCCCGTCACCAGCGAGAAGAGGAGGATCGGCAGGAACTGGAGCGTCGAGACCAGGCCGAGCCTGAACGGCGAGTCGGTGAGCTGGAGCACGAGCCACGCCTGGCCGACCGACTGCATCCAGGTGCCGACCAGCGAGACGAGCTGGCCGGACCAGAAGAGGCGGAAGTCGCGGTGGGCGAGCGCACGGAGCCCGGTCGGGAAGCTCACCCTCCGAGCCTACTCCCGCCGGCGATCTTGGCGTAGACTCTCCGCCTGGCGATGGAGTCGCTCCCGTGACGGCCCTCGACGGTCTCCGCGTCCTCGACCAGACCCAGGTCATGGCCGGCCCGTTCTGCGCGATGCTCCTCGGCGACATGGGCGCCGACGTCGTCAAGATCGAGCCCCCCGGCGGCGAGAGCATGCGCGGCGGCGAGCTCGAGCAGGCCCCGGGCGTCTCCGCCTCGTTCCTCGCCGTGAACCGCAACAAGCGTGGGATCGTGCTCGACCTCAAGCGGCCGGAGGGCGTCGCGATCTTGAAGAAGCTCGCCGCGACCGCCGACGTGCTCGTCGAGAACTACCGCCCCGGCGTCGCCGCGCGCCTCGGCGTGGACTACGCGACGCTTGCCGCGCTCAACCCGCGCCTCGTCTACTGCTCGATCTCCGGCTTCGGCCAGACGGGCCCGTACGCGCAGCGCGGCGGCTTCGACCTGATCGCCCAGGGCATGAGCGGGATCATGAGCGCGACGGGGACCGAGGGCGGGCCGCCGGTGAAGGTCGGCGTCCCGATCACCGACCTGGGGGCCGGGCTCTTCGGCCTCATGGGCATCCTGGCCGCGCTGCGCGCCCGGCGCGTGACGGGCCGCGGCCAGCTCGTGGACACCTCGCTCTTCGAGGCCGGGCTCGCGCTCTCGGCGTGGGAGGCGACCGAGTACTGGTACACGGGAGAGAACCCGCGCCCGCTCGGCACGGCGCACCGGCTCAACGCGCCCTACCAGGCGTTCCGCGCGAGCGACGGCTGGTTCACCGTCGGCGCCGCGAACGAGCGGCTCTGGCCGCGCTTCGCCGGGCTCCTCGGCCTCGAGCACCTCGTCGGCGATCCACGGTTCGCGCGGCCGGCGCCGCGCCTGGCGAACCGCGCCGCGCTCGAGGAGCTGGTCGAGGCGGTGACGGCCGGCAAGCCGCGCGGCCACTGGCTCGCGCTCTGCGAGGAGGCGGGCATCCCTGCCGGGCCGATCTACAGCGTGCCCGAGGCCCTCGCCGACCCGCACGCGCTCGCGCGCGGCATGGTGCAGGAGCTCGAGCATCCCCGGGCGGGCCGCGTCAAGGCGCTCGGCAACCCGGTGAAGCTCTCCAGGTCGCCGGCCACGCTGCGCAAGGCGGCGCCGTGCCTCGGCGAGGACACCGACGCGGTCCTCCGCGAGGCCGGCTACACGCCGGGAGCGATCGCCGCCCTCCGCGCGGCGGGCGTCGTGCAGTGAGCCACCTCACCGACCTGGGCGGCGGGCGCGCCCGCCTCGTGACGGGCCTCGACGGCCCCGTGGCCGACGTCGCCGCGGAGCTCGCGCGGCTCGCCGCGGGCGAGGCGCCGAGCGTCGCCGCGATCGCGGGGCGCTGCGCCGGCCCGGCCTTCCAGCTCGCGCTCGCCTGCGACCTCCGGCTCGCGG
>MGCF01000031.1:0-29498 GCA_001788495.1 Candidatus Rokubacteria bacterium RIFCSPLOWO2_02_FULL_73_56 | reverse complement strand
GCCTGCACCCGCCGGCTCGCGCGCCTGCTCGGCGAGGCGCGCGCCAAGGACGTGCTCCTGACCGGCCGCACCTTCGACGCCGCCGAGGCCCTGCGCCTCGGCGTGGTGACGCGGGTCGTGCCCGCCGCGCGCCTCGACGACGAGGCGCGGGCCGCCGCCGAGCTGATCGCCGCGCGTCCGCCGCTCGCGGTGCGCGCCGCCCGCCGCGCGATCGCGCGCGTGCGCGACCTCGCGCCCGCGGAGGCGCTCGCCGAGGAGCACGAGCACGTCCGCCGGCTGCTCCGGAGCCGCGACCACCAGGCGGCCGTCGCCGCGTCCGTCGCGCGCCGCGCGCCCGTGTTCACGGGGGAGTGAGGTGGGGGAGAACGCGCAGACGCGCTGGTGGCGCCAGGACGGCGTCGGCTACGTCGTCATCGACAACCCGCCGATGAACGTGCTGAGCGACGTCAACCGGCGCGGCATGCTCGAGGCGCTCGGCGAGTTCCAGCGCGACGGCGTGCGCGCCGTCGTGCTCACCGGCGCGGGCGACCGCGCCTTCTGCGGCGGCGCCGACCTGAAGGAGGAGGAGCGGCTCACGCCCGAGACGGTCCAGCAGTTCCTGCGGCGCGGCCAGGAGGTCAACCGGACGATCCGGGAGCTCGACGCGCCGGTGATCGCCGCGATCAACGGCTGGACGATGGGCGGCGGCCTCGTGCTCGCCCTCTGGTGCGACCTGCGCGTGGGCTCGACGCGCGCGAAGCTCGGCGCGGTCGGCGTGAAGGTCGGGCTCATGGCGTCGAACGTCCAGCTCGCACGGCTCGTCCCCGAGGCGCGCGCGCGCGACGCGCTGCTCACCGGCCGCACGCTCGAGGCCGCCGAGGCGCTCGCCTGGGGCCTCCTCTCGGCGGTCGTGCCGCCCGAGGAGCTGCTGCGGGAGGCGACCGCCTGGGCGCGGCGGATCGCGGCGCGGCCGGCCGCGCTCGTCGCCGAGGCGAAGCGCGCGCTGAACCGCGCCCTCGAGCCGGAGCCGGGCGCGTGAGCGACCCGGTCCGCGTCGCCGTGGAGGGCCGGGTCGGCACGCTCGAGCTCGACCACCCGCCGCTCAACCTCCTGACCGATCCGGTGCGCGCCGCGCTGCGCGCGGCGCTCGACGACTTCCGCGCGCGCGGCGTCCGCGCCGTCGTCCTCACCGGCCGCGGCCGCGCGTTCTGCGCCGGCGCCGACCTCCGCGACGAGGCCGCGCTCGGGCCCGAGGCGGCGCGCGCCCGCGTGGACGCCGACGAGGCGCTGTGCGCGGCGCTCGCCGGCTACCCGGGCGCCGTCATCGCGGCGCTGAACGGCCCCGCCCTCGGGGGCGGGCTCGAGCTGGCGCTCGCGTGCGACCTGCGCGTGGCGGCGCGCGCGGCGACGCTCGCGGGCGTGGGCGTGGCGCTGGGGCTCGTCGTCTCCACGGCGCGGCTCACCCGGCTCTGCGGCGAGGCCGTCGCGAAGGATCTCCTGCTGACCGGGCGGACGGTCGGCGCGGAGGAGGCGCTGGCGCTCGGCCTCGTCGCGGCCGTGGTGGACGACGCGGCGCTCCCGGCGGAGGCGCGGCGCTGGGCCGACACCGTCGCCTCGCGCGCGCCGCTCTCGGTCCAGGCGAACAAGGCGGCGCTCGTCCACTGCGCGCGCCTGCCGCTCGCCGAGGCGGTCGCCTGGGAGCGCGGCGAGTGGGCGCGGCTGCAGAAGACGCGCGACCACAAGGAGGCGCTCGAGGCGTTCTTCGCCAAGCGGGCGCCGGAGTTCACCGGCGCATGAAGGCGCTCGAGGGCCTCCGGGTCATCGACCTCACCCAGGCCATGGCGGCGCCGTTCTGCACGATGAACCTCGCCGACCTGGGCGCCGACGTCATCAAGGTCGAGCCGCCGGGCGAGGGCGAGCCCACGCGCCGCGGCTCGATCACGCGGCACGGCGAGAGCGCGACCTTCCTGACGATCAACCGCGGCAAGCGGGGGCTCACCGCCGACCTCAAGCGGCCGGAGGGCGTCGAGCTCGTGCGGCGGCTGGCGCGCACGGCCGACGTGTTCGTGCAGAACTACCGGCCGGGCGTCGCCGGGCGCCTCGGCGTGGGGTACGAGGACCTCGCGGCCGTCAACCCGCGGCTGGTCTACTGCGCGATCAGCGGTTTCGGCGCGACGGGCCCCTACGCCGCGCGCGGCGGCTACGACCTGATCGCGCAGGGCATGAGCGGCATCCTCAGCGTCACGGGCGACGAGGACGGCACGCCGCTGAAGGCGGGCGTGCCGCTCAGCGACCTCGCGGCCGGCCTCTTCGGCGTCTACGGCATCCTCGTGGCGCTCGAGTACCGCGAGCGCACGGGCCAGGGCCAGCTCGTGGACACCTCGCTCCTCGAGGCCGCGCTCGCCCTCACCGTGTGGGAGTCGACCGAGTACTGGGCGACCGGCAAGGCGCCGCGGCCGCTCGGCTCGGCGCACCGGCTCTCGGCGCCCTACCAGGCGCTCCGCGCGAGCGACGGCTGGTTCACCGTCGGCACGAACAGCGACAGGCTCTTCGAGGCGCTCTGCCGCGCGCTCGAGCGGCCCGAGCTCCCCCGCGACCCGCGCTTCGCGGACCGGGTCGCGCGGCTCGCGAACCGCCGCGCGCTGATCCCCGAGCTCGAGCGCACGACACGCGGCGCCCCGCGCGCGCGCTGGCTCGCGCGGCTCGAGCGCGAGGGTGTCCCCTCCGGGCCGATCAACAGCTACGCCGAGGCGCTCGCGGATCCGCACGCGCTCGCGCGGGGGATGGTCGTGGACCTCGTGCACGCGACCGCCGGGCCCATCAAGGCGCTCGGCGTGCCGGTCAAGCTCTCGGACACGCCGGGCGCCGTGGACCGCCCGGCGCCGCGGCTCGGCCAGGACACCGCCGCGATCCTGACGGAGCTCGGCTACAGCGCCGAGGAGCAACGCGCGCTCCGAGACCGGGGGATCGTCTGACGCCCGCCGAGCTCGCCGCGCTGATGGCGGGATCCGAGCCGCACGCGGTGCTCGACCTCCGCGAGCGCGCCGCGTACGAGCGCGGCCACGTCTTCCGCGCGACGTCGCTGCCGCGCCGGCTGCTCGAGCTCCGCCTGCCCGGGCTGGTGCCGGCGCGCGGAACGCCGCTCGCCGTCTACGACGCCGACGGCGCGCTCCCGACCCTCGCCCGGCCGACGCTCGAGGCCATGGGCTACACGGACGTGCGCCCGCTCGCGGGCGGCCTCGAGGCCTGGCGGGCCGCCGGGCGGCCGGTCGTCCAGGGTCTCAACGTGCCGAGCAAGGTCTTCGGCGAGCAGGCGCTCCACGCCCACGGCACCCCGCAGATCGCGCCGCGCGAGCTCCAGGCGCGCATCGACCGCGGCGACGACCTCGTGATCGTGGACGCCCGCACCCCCGAGGAGTACGCGCGCGGGTGCATCCCCGGCGCGATCAGCGTGCCCGGGGGCGAGCTGGTGCTCCGCATCGGCGAGCTCGTCGCGCGGCCGGACACGACGATCGTCGTCCACTGCGGCGGGCGCACGCGCTCGTACATCGGCGCCGAGTCGCTCCGGCGCATGCGGCTGCCGAACCCGGTCGTCGCCCTCGAGAACGGCACGATGGGCTGGGACCTCGCGGGCCTCACGCTCGAGCGCGGCGCCGCGCGCCGGGCGCCGCCGGTCGGGGCGCGCGGCCGCGCCCTCGGCGCGCTGGCCGCCGAGCGGGTGGCCGCCGAGGACGGCGTCCGCCGCGTGTCGCCGGACGAGCTCCGCGCGCTCGGGGCGCGGGCCGCGCGCGAGAACCTCCACGTGCTCGACGTGCGCACCGCGGAGGAGTACGAGGCGGGCCACGTCGCGGGCGCGGTCTGGGCGCCGGGCGGCCAGCTCGTGCAGGCCACGGACGAGTACGTCGCGGTCCGCGCCGCGACGCTCCTGCTCGTGTGCGACGGCCTCGCGCGCTCGGTCCTGACCGGCGCCTGGCTCATGCGGATGGGCTACCCGAACGTCGCCGTGCTCGCCGGCGGCGTCGCCGCGTGGGCCGCGGCGGGCGGCGCGCTCGAGCACGGGTGCCCCGCCGCGCTGCCCTGGGGCTTCACGGCCGCGCGCGCGGAGGTCCCGGCCGTGGCGCCGGGCGACCTCGGCGACGCGACGGTCCTCTGCGTGGACCCGAGCGACGTGTACGCGCGCGGCCACGTGCCCGGTGCCGCGTGGCTCTGCCGGAGCCGGCTCGAGCTGACGGTCGCCGCGGCCGCCCCCGACCGGAGCCGCCCCGTCGTCGTCACCTGCGCCGACGGGCTCGCCTCGACGCTCGCCGCCCAGACGCTCCGCCGGCTCGGCTACCCCGGGGCGCGCGTCCTCGACGGGGGCACGCGCGCGTGGGAGCGCGCCGGCCTGGCCGTCGAGCGCGGCGCGACGCGGCTGCTCGACACCGCCGACGACGTCGTCCAGAAGCCGTACGACCGCGGGCGCGAGGCGATGGAGCGCTACCTGCGCTGGGAGGCGCACCTCGACGCCGAGGGGCGCAGCCCGTACGAGCTGCTGCCCCGGACGTAGGGTACAATCGGCGCCAGCCATGGACGCCCTCGTCACGACCCGGTGGCTCGCGGAGCGGCTCGGGCGCCGCGACGTGCGCGTCGTCGACGGCACGTGGCACATGCCGCAGCTCCGCCGCGACGCGCGCGCCGAGTTCGCCGGGGCGCACATCCCGGGCGCCGTCTTCTTCGACATCGACGAGATCGCCGACACGGCGAGCCCCCTCCCGCACATGCTGCCGAGCGCGCGCGTGTTCGCCGCGCGGGTCGGCGCCCTCGGCATCGGCACGCGCGACCGCGTCGTCGTCTACGACACGCGCGGCGTCGTCTCCGCCGCGCGCGTCTGGTGGACGTTCCGCGCCTTCGGGCACGACGCCGTCGCGGTGCTCGACGGGGGCCTGCCGAAGTGGCGCGCCGAGCGCCGCGCCGTGGAGTCGGGCGCGCCCACGCCGCGCCCGCGCACGTTCGCCGCGCGCCGGCGCGCGGGTCTCGTGCGCACGCTGGCGCAGATGCGGAAGAACCTGACGACCCGGCGCGAGCAGGTGCTCGACGCGCGCTCGCACGGGCGCTTCGTCGGCACCGAGCCCGAGCCGCGCCCCGGCCTCCGGCCGGGCCATGTCCCCGGCAGCCTGAACCTGCCCTACGACCAGCTCTTCCGGCCCGACGGCACGCTCCAGCCCGTCGACGAGTTGCGCGCCGCGTTCGCGAAGGCGGGGATCGACCCCGCGCGGCCCGTGGCGACGACGTGCGGGTCGGGCGTGACGGCCTCCGTGCTCGCCCTCGGCCTCCACCTCGTCGGCGCCCCGAGGGTCGCGGTGTACGACGGCTCCTGGACCGAGTGGGGCGGGCGCGCGGACACGCCGGTGGAGACCTGAGGAGGAGGATCCGATGGCGGCCGCGACCTACACGCTCGAGGACTTCATCGCCGATCTCGACCGGATCACGCGGGAGGAGACCTCCCCGGAGATCATCACGGAGCGCGCCGCGCCGCTGCTCGGGCGGCTCGTCGAGAACCCCGGCGCGATCCCGACCCGGTACCTTCGCGCGCCGGCCGGCCAGCGCGGCCGCTACATGCTCCACCGCGCGCCGCGCTTCAACGTGACCTCGGTGATCTGGCGGCCCGGCGACCGCGCGGGCGCCCACGACCACCGGACGTGGGGCGTCATCGGCGTCATCGCCAACGAGATCGAGGAGACGCGCTACCGCGTGGGCGAGGGCGCCGGCGGCCACGCCAGGCTCGACGTCCTGCGCGTGATGCACCACAAGCCCGGCGACGTCTCGCGCCTCGTCCCCGGCGACGAGGTCCACGCCATGCACAACACGACCGGGCGGGACACCGTCGAGATCCACGTCTACGGCCGCGACCTCGCCGGCCTCCAGCGCAAGACCTGGGCCGACGACGGCACCGAGACGCCGCTCGTCAGCCCGAAGTACCTGAACTGCTAGCGCGGGCGGCGGCGGACGTCGGCGCCCGCGCGGGGCCCGGGCCTCACCCCCCCGGCGCCCCGACGATCCGCCGGAACTCCTCGGCCTGGCGGAGCGGGTCGAACTCCTTCGCGCTCACGGCGTGGGCGCGGTACGTGTCGTCGAGCTCGAGCGCCTTCTGCAGGCTCTCGATCGCCTCCGTCGTCCGCCCCTCCAGCGAGTAGATGCGGGCCAGATTGAAGTGGGCGCCCGCGTAGCGCGGGTTGAGGGCGATGGCCTTCTGGAGGTCGCGCAGCCCTCCCTCGCGGTCCCCGAGACGGTACTCGCTGAAGCCCTTGTGGCTGTACGAATTGGCGAAGCGCGGGTACTTCGCGATGACGAGGTCCGCCACCTGCGCCGCTTCGCCGTAGCGCCCGAGCTCGGCCAGCGCGTACGCCTTGCCGTTGTAGCCGAGGTAACCGTCCGGTTCCTGCCGGATCATGCCCTCGAAGATCGCCAGGGCCTCCGCGAAGCGGCCCTGGTCCGCCAGCGCGCTCGCCTTGCCCTGGGAGGCGAGCGTGTCCCGCGGGCTCAGCCGGAGCGCCTCCTCGTACGCCTTCTGTGCCTCGTCGTACCGCCGCAGCCGGCGGAGCGTCTGGCCCTTGACCCGGTAGGCGGGCGCGGCGTCGGGCTGGAGGGCCAGCGCCTCGTCGATCACCCGGAGCGCCTCGTCGAGGCGCCCCGACTGGACGAGGGCGTCCGCCTTGTTCGTGTACGCCGTGACGTAGCGCCGGTCGATGCGGAGGGCCTCGTCGTACAGCGTGAGCGCCTCGGCCACGCGGCCGGACTGCGCGAGCGCATAGCCCTTGTTGTTGTGGAGGAACACCAGCCCGGCGTTGAGGCGAAGCGCCTCGTCGTACGCCTGAATGGCCTCGGCGTGCCGCTGGAGCCGGCGGAGCGCCAGCCCCTTGTAGTTGTAGATGTACGCGTCGGCGAGCTTCGCCCGGATCGCCTCGTCCGCGAGGCTCACCACCTCGGGGTACTGCATGAGCGCGTTGTGCGAGGCGAGGATCCACTGGTAGATCGACGCGTCCGCCCGCAGCGCCTTCACCTCGTTGAAGTCGACCAGCGCCTCCCGCCACTCGCGTCGCGTGGCCCGCTCGCGACCCCGCGCGAAGTAGACGTCGCGCAGAGCCGCGCGCGCCGCCGCGGCGCCGGGCTCGAGCCGCAGCGCGTCCCTGAACGCCGCGATCGCCTGGTCGTACGCCTTGTCCGCCTGGTAGGTCCGCCCGCGCAGCGTGAGCGCGGCGACGCTCCCGGCGTCGAGCTGCAGCGCGCGGTCGAGCTCGACGCGGGCGGCGTCGGGCTTGCGCATCAAGAAGTAGACCTCGGCCAGCTTCACGCGGACGTCGGCGCTGTCCTTGAGCGCGAGCGCCCGGCCGAATGCCGTCGCGGCGGCGGCGTACGCGCCGCGCGCGCGGCGTCCATTGCCGAGCTCCACCCAGGCCTCGCGACGCGCCGGGTCGAGCCGCACCGCCTCCTCCAGCGCGCGCACGCCCTCGGCGGCGCGGTCCTGTCGCATCCGGGCCAGGCCCAGGACGAGGTACGCCTCGGCGTGGGTGCCGTCGAGCTCGAGCGCGCGCCGCGCCATGAGGGCGGCGAGCGCCGCATTCCCGTGCGCGCCCAGGTAGCGCCGCGCGCGCGCGACGTACGCGCCGGGGACCGGCGCCGAGAAGCGGAGCGGCCCGAGGGACCACTGCCCGCCGACGATGATCGCCTCGAGCACGCTCCGGACGTCGTCGCCCAGCCGGTCGGCGAGGCCCGGGTCGCCGCCGAGCGCGTCCTCGGTGCGCCCGAAGGCGAAGCGGAAGTCCGCCGTCCGGATGTAGAGCGCCGGACTGATCGCGATCCGGTCGTTCGCCACCGTGTAGCTGCCGCTCAGCACGGCGTCGGCGCCCAGGCGGTCGGCGACGTCCCGCAGCGCGGCCTGGGCGCCGGGTGCGCACGCCCCGGCGGTCTCGCTGCGCGAGAGCAGCGTCACGCCCGCGAGCCCGTCCAGGTCGCTCATGAGGGACAGCACCAGCTCGTCCGCGAGCCGGGCCGTCGCCGGCGACCGGGCCGGCGAGTCGTCGCGGAAGCAGATCACGGCCAGCCGCTTCGCCGCCGCCGGCGACAGCAGGGCGGAGAGCTCGGCGTTCAGCTCCCGCGCGACGCGGCCCACCGGCTGGTAGATGTCGCGGGCGTCGAGCACTTCCGGCGCGATCTCGCGCGAGCGGCCCGTCCGCCGGTCCTCGAGGCGCGCCTCGAGGCGGATCCGGCCCGCATACTCCCAGAACTCGCCACGCAGCACGAGGTCGATCTTGAGCTGGTCGAGCACGCGCGCGTCGAGGACCAGGTCCGGGTTCTTCTGGAGGTCCTCGAGGGGCAGCACCTGCGTCGCGACGCGCCACAGCTCGCCCCGGTCGACGACTGCGACGCGCGTGTCGCCGAGCAGCGACATCGCGATCGCCTCGGGGAGGCTGCGGCTGAGGCTCCGGTACCGCGGATCGCCGCCCGACTGGTGGAAGTCCGCGATCGTGAACCGCAGCGGTGAAACGTCCTGGCGCGCCTGCTTCGGCGCCTTCGGATTGCGCTCCGCCTGCGCCGCGCCGCCGGGCAGCGCCAGCAGCGCCGCGAGCCAGAGGACGAGGACGAGCGAGGACCGTGCCCGCATCATGGTTCCGCCTCCGTCTAGGGCTTGCTCATCGTCGGCCAGTGCTTGACGATGTGGTCGGCCAGCGAGTTGACCAGCGGCGTCAGCTGCTGCTGTCCGGTGACCGGATCCCCCATGGTCTGGGGGGCGAGGTCGATCGTGCTGCGCACGTCGACCGGGACCTCGACGAGACCGGCCGCGGCACCGTGCTCGATCGCGCCGCCGATCACGTAGTCGTACTCGGCGGTGAAGCTCCCGCCGCGCGCCGGCGGCCCCGTGCAGCGCTCGCGGATCTCCGAGCGGGAGTACGTCTGCAGGACGAACGTCGGGCCGAGGCCGCCGCGGCCCAGCGCCACGAACAGACCGAACGGCACCTTCCACCGGAACTCACGGACCGTGGTTTCGAAATCGTCGTCCGTCCTGAAGCAGGAGAGAAAGACCCGCTTCGGGATCGGCTGTTTCACCGTTTCCTCGTGGATGCGGGTGGCGACGCGCGCGGCCCAGTCGTGCGGGAACAGGTCGAGCCGCTCGCGCCGGATCTCCCACGCGCGGACAGGGGTCCACGACTCGTCCTGGCTCCTGGCCTTGAGCTCGATGGCCAGCCGCAGGCGCTGTCCCGGGTCCTGGAGCACCTCGCCGCGCACCAGGTAGGTCTCGGGGGGCAGACTCCGGATCACCGCCGGCCCCAGGCGGTCCGTCTCCGCCGACGAGGCGAGCTCGACGCGCACCCGGCCGAGCTCCTCCAGCCTCCGGTGGATCCTCCGCGGCAGCTCCATCTCGAGCCGGCTGTCCGTCCGCTGCTCGTCGGTCTGCACGAAGAACTGCGTGACGATCACCAGCGGCTTCGGCGGGTCGGCGGACGAGGGGGACACCAGCGCGAGGAGGCCGGCCAGGCCGACGAGCGCGTGGCGCCGGCCCCCCGCGCGCGTCATGTCGCCCGCGCCGCGGCGCCGGCCAGTTTCGATCGCGCGCGCTCGACGGCCGCCTTCAGGATCCCCCGGCGGACGAGGGGCACGGCGAGCGTCTGGTCGTCGAGCCGGCGCTGCCACCGGTCCAGCAGCTCCAGGGCGGGACGGGGCTGCGCCGTGGACAGCTCGCCGATGCAGGCGGCGTAGTTCGCGAGCGCCCGCGCCGACTCCTCCGTCCAGGCGTTCTTGCCCTCCTCCCGCGCGAAGCTGTCCTCGGCGGCCCGCAGGAGCACGCCGAGCAGCGCCGCCTCGCCGACGCTCTTCTTGCCCTTGACGAGGCGCAGCGCCTCGATCGTCGCGGCGGGCTCCTGGACGCGCTCCAGGTTCCAGAGCAGGATCGGGATCGCGTCACCCTCGTAGCTCGCCAGGAGCAGCGCCGAGGTCTCACGCGCGTACGGGTTGTCGCCGCCCAGCTTTCCGACGAGCTCGACCATCCGCTCCGTGAGCTGGACCTCCTTCGTGCGCTTGCGCTCGAGCAGGAAGTTCGAGCCCTGGATGTACACGCCGAGGGCCGCCCCGCCGAGCGTGGCGGCCGCGGTGAGCACGCCGACCCAGGCGACCAGGCTGTTCCTGACCCGCCGCTTGCGCTCGGACTCGGCCGCCGCCCGGGCGGTGTCCGCCTTCACCCGCAGCTCGTCGATCTCCGCTTGTAGCTTGAGCCGCTCCAGCTCGTCCCTGTCCATGTCCCCGCCCAACGGTGCGACCCCGGAGCAAGGGACGGACCACAACGCGTCGCGTCAGCCACAACCCATAAGTCCCCGTCGCCGCAGCGCTCGCCGCGTCGCCGCGTCTGCGCGCCGCGTCAGACATTGCACCAGTCCGGGGCAGGTGCACCAGTCTGGTGCAGGTGCGGCGCGCTCAGTGGAGCCTCGGCCACACCTCGTCGGCGAGGCGCTCCATCGTCTCGTGCACCTCGGCCTCGGTCCCCGTCCGGCAGTCGAAGATCGCGTGCGTCGGCCCCAGCGCGACGATCGGCTCGAGCTGCTCGGCGACCTGGGCCGCCGTCCCGACGAAGACGCGCCCGGGCTCCTCCGGCGGCCGGCGCTCCGCATCGCCGCCCGGCCCCACCACCCGCACGCCGTAACGCACGCTGAACCCGCACGCGCCCGGCGGCCGGCCGTGCGCCCGCACCTGCGCCTCCAGGTCGGCGAGGTGGGCGGGCAGCTCCGCGGCGGGGACGCGGAAGGCGTGCCAGCTCTGGCCGTACTTCGCCGCGCGGCGGATCGCCGGCCGGCTGTTGCCGCCGACGAGGATCGGCGGGTGCGGCTTCTGCACGGGCTTGGGGAAGCAGCCGATGTCGCGCACGCGGTAGAAGCGGCCCTCGTGGACGGGATTGTCCTCGGTCCAGAGCCTCACGAAGACCTCGAGCCACTCGTCGCTCACCGCGCCGCGCGCGGCGAACGGCGGCGCCTGCAGCACCTCGAACTCCTCGGCCATCCAGCCGACGCCCACGCCGACGAGCAGGCGGCCGCCCGAGAGCACGTCGATCGTCGCGAGCATCTTGGCGGTCAGCACGGGGTTCCGGTACGGGAGCACGAGCACGCTGGGGCCGAACCGGATCCGGCTCGTCGCCCCGGCGAGGAAGCAGAGCATCGCGAGCGGCTCGAGGTAGTCGGCGTCGGGGGGGACCGCGATGCGCCCGGTCGCGTTGTACGGGTAGCGCGACTCGATCCGCCGGGGGATGACGACGTGGTCGGTGACGACGAGGGCGTCGTAGCCGAGCGCCTCCGCCTTCTGCGCCGCCGCGAGCACCGGCTCCCGCCGCGCGAGCGGGCCCGAGTTCAGCACCTGGAAGCCGCGCTTGACCATTATGATGTCCTCCTCGGTGGGGGATCGCCCGCCGGCAACGTACACCAGCCACGGGAGGAACGCACATGTCCGACGACCGCTACCGGATGGGACTCGGGGTCAAGCGCCGGCTGTTCGGGGAGGGCCAGGAGCACCCGGTGCCGGCGGGGCACCTCGCCGAGGAGCTGCTGCGCTACACCGACGAGTGGGTGTTCGGCCACATCTACACGCGCCCGGGGCTCGACCTCAAGACGCGCAGCATGCTCACGGTGGCGGCGCTCGCCGTGCTCGGCCGGGACGACTACCTGCGCCGCCACATCCAGGGCGCGCTCCACGTGGGCGTCACGCCCGAGGAACTCAAGGAGATCCTGATGCAGATGGCCTTCTACGGGGGCATCCCCTGCGCGCTCAAGGGCCTCCGGATCGCGCACGAGGAGCTCGCCGCCCGGGAGCGGAGGTGAGCGCATGAACGGCCAGGACGCGTTCCGCGCGCTGCCCGTCGGCCGGTGCGTGACCGTGCGCAAGACCGTCGGCGAGTCCGACGTCTACCTCTTCGCCGGGATCACCGGCGACCTCTCGCCCAACCACGTGGACGAGGAGTACATGAAGACGACGACCTACGGCCGCCGGATCGCCCACGGCGCGCTGCTCGTGGGCCTCATGTCGCACGCCTCGACCAAGGTCATCACCGACCTGCCGGGCACGATCGTCTCCTACGGCTACGACCGGGTCCGGTTTCCCGCGGCGTGCTTCATCGGCGACACGGTGACGGTGACGTACGAGATCACCGGGCGGGACGAGGCGGCGATGAAGACCTTCGCGCGCGTGACCTGCACGACCCAGCGCGGTGACGTCGTCGCCGCGGCGACGCACATCCTCAAGGTGGTCGAGTGAGCGCACGGCCGCCGCTCGCGATCCTCTCGGGTGTCCGGGTGCTGAGCTTCACGCAGTTCCTGCTGGGCCCCTCGGGCGTGCAGTTCCTCGGCGACCTCGGCGCCGACGTCGTCAAGATCGAGCCGCCGGGCGGGCGGCTCTGGGAGCGCCACTGGTCGGGCGCCAACCGGTTCCTCAACGGCGTGAGCGTCTTCTTCCTGCTCGCCCACCGCAATCAGCGGAGCCTCACGCTCGACCTCAAGAAGCCCGGCGCCCAGGCCGTGGCGCGCCACCTGATCGAGCGCGCCGACGTGCTGGTCCAGAACTTCCGCCCCGGGGTGATGGACCGCTTCGGCCTCGGCTGGGACGCGGCGCAGGCGCTCAACCCGCGCCTGATCTACGTCTCCGCCTCCGGCTACGGCACCACGAGCCCCTACCGCGAGCGCCCCGGCCAGGATCTCCTCATGCAGGCACTCTCCGGGCTCGCGACCATCTCCGGGCGCGCCGGCCAGCCGCCGACGCCCGTGGGCACCGCCGTCGTGGACCAGCACGGCGCGACGCTCCTCGCCCTCGGCGTGCTCGCGGCGCTCCTCGAGCGCGCGCGCACCGGCCGGGGGCTGCACGTCGACGTCAGCATGCTGCGCGCCGCGCTCGACCTCCAGCTCGAGGTCGCCACCTACTTCCTGAACGGCGCGCGGCTCCAGAAGAGCGCGACGGGGCTCGCGTCCACCTTCCACCCGGCGCCCTACGGCGTGTACGCGACGCGGGACGGCTGGCTCGTGCTGTCCCTGGCGCCGCTCGCGGCGCTCGCCGACGCCCTCGCGGTGCCCGAGCTCCGGCCCTACGCGGCCGTCACCTGGAACTTCGACGCGCGCGAGGAGGTGGCGCGGCTGCTCGAGCCCGTGCTCCGCCGCCGCACGACCGCCGCGTGGCTCGAGCGCCTCGTCCCGCGGGGCGTCTGGGCGGCAGCGGTCAACGGCCATGCCGAGACGTTCGCCGATCCGGCGGTGCAGGCCGCCGACGCCGTCGAGGAGGTCGAGCACCCGGTGGCGGGGCGCGTGAAGCTGCTGCGCTTCCCCGTCGAGTTCTCCACCGGGCGCGCGAGCGTGCGCCGGCCGGCGCCCGGCGCCGGCGAGCACACCGAGGAGATCCTGCGCGAGGCGGGCTACGGCGACGCCGAGATCCGGGCGCTGCGCGCGGAGGGCGCGGTCTAGTTGATCCGCTTCTCCTTGCCCTTCCACTCCCGCTCGCGCAGCACGAACTTCTGCACCTTGCCCGTCGAGGTCTTCGGCAGGTCGCCGAACTCGATCGCGGCCGGGCACTTGAAGTGCGCGATGTGCTGGCGGCAGGACTCGATGATCTCCGCCGCGGTGGCCCGCTGGCCGGGCTTGAGCGTGACGAACGCCTTCGGCCGCTCGCCCCACTTCTCGTCGGGGATCGCGACCACGGCGCACTCGAGGACCGCCGGGTGCTTGACCACGGCCTGCTCGACCTCGATCGTCGAGATGTTCTCGCCGCCCGAGATGATGATGTCCTTCTTGCGGTCGCGCAGCTCGATGTAGCCGTCCGGGTGCCACACCGCGATGTCGCCCGAGTGGAACCAGCCGCCGCGGAACGCCTCGGCGGTGGCGTCGGACTGCTTGAAGTAGCCCAGCGCGGCGTTGTTGCCGCGCATGATGACCTCGCCGAGCGTCTGGCCGTCGCGCGGCACGTCGGTCATGTTCGCGTCCACCACGCGGACCAGGTCGAAGAGCGCGTAGCCCTGGCCCTGGCGGGCCGCGAGGCGCGCCTGCTCCTCGGGCGGCAGCGCGTCCCACTCCTCGTGCCACCCGCACACCGTGTGCGGCCCGTACGTCTCCGTGAGGCCGTAGACGTGGACGGGGCGGAAGCCGAGGTCCCGCATCCGGGCGAGCAGCGTCGGCGACGGCGGCGCGCCGGCCACCGTGACCGTCACCGGCCGCGCGAGCGGGTGCGCCCTCGGGTCGTTCACGACGCCGACGTGCACGGTGGGCGCGCCGTTGTAGTGCGTGACGCCCTCGGTATCGATCAGCTCCCAGACGCGGGCCGGCTCGACCCGGCGCAGGCAGATGTGCGTGCCCGCAACCGCGGTGACGCCCCAGGTGAAGCACCAGCCGTTGCAGTGGAACATCGGCAGCGTCCAGAGGTACTTCGTGTCGAAGCCCATCGCGGTCTCGACGACCTCGGCGACCGCGTTGATCCAGGCGCCGCGGTGCGCGTACATGACGCCCTTGGGCCGGCCCGTCGTGCCCGAGGTGTAGTTGATCGAGAGCATCTCCTCCTCGTCCTCGAGCCAGCTCGGCACGGGCGCTGGCGAGGCCTGGGCCAGGAAGTCCTCGTACGGGTCGCCGGGGGCGCCGGTGTCGTCCACGCGGATCACGCGCAGGCCCGAGAGGTCGAGCGGCTTCACCACCGCCTCGAGCTCCGCGTCCACGAACAGGAACCTGGCGCCCGAGTGCTGGAGAATGTAGCCGATCTCGTCGGCGTTGAGCCGGGTGTTGATCGCGACCAGCACGCCGCCCGCCCCGGGCACCCCGTAGTGCGCCTCGAGCATCGCGGGGATGTTCGGGCAGATGAACGCCACGCGGTCCTGCTTGGCGAGCCCGGCCGCGCGCAGCCCGTTGGCGAGGCGGTTCACGCGCTCCTGGAGCTGGCGGTAGGTGTAGCGCCGAGCGCCGTGGATCACGGCGGTCTTGTCGGGAAAGACCGAGGCGCTGCGCTCGAGGAAGCTCACCGGGGTGAGCTCGGTGCGGTACACGTGACGGAACTCGCTCATGTCCGGCTCCTCCGCACGGAACGGATTTGGGCAATCTTACCCCAGGACTCCTTGCGTTGGCGGACGCGAGCGTCGACGCTCGCCGCCAACCCAACGGACGAGGAGGAGCGCATGCACAGGATGCTGCTCACCGACCACGGCATCTACGCCGTCGAGAACGCGAACCTCGAGCCGCCGCTCGAGATCCAGGGCGCCAGCGGCTCGCCGCTCCGGGCGATCGCGCTGGCGCCCTGAGCGCTCACTTGCCGGGCTGGGGCGTCAGGCGCAGGTACGGCTTGAGCGCCTTCCAGCCCTTCGGGAACTTCGCCCGGGCCTCCTCGTCGGAGACGGCGGGCACGATGATGACGTCCTGGCCCTGCGTCCAGTTGACCGGTGTGGCCACCCGGTGGCTGTCCGTGAGCTGGAGCGAGTCCAGGACGCGCAGGATCTCCTCGAAGTTGCGGCCCGTGGTCTGCGGGTAGGTGATCATCAGGCGGATCTTCTTCTGCGGGTCGATCACGAAGACCGTCCGCACCGTGTACACCTCGTCGTGGGCCGGGTGCATCATGCCGTACAGGTTCGCGACCTTCTTCTCGGGGTCGGCGATGATCGGGTAGTTGGGCGCGTGCCCCTGCGTCTCCTTGATGTCCTGGGCCCACCGCGTGTGCGCGTCCAGCGGGTCCACCGAGAGCCCGATGACCTTCACGTTGCGGCGGTCGAACTCGGGCTTGACGCGGGCGACGTAGCCGAGCTCGGTCGTGCAGACCGGCGTGAAGTCCTTCGGGTGCGAGAACAGGATCGCCCAGCTGCCGCCGATCCACCGGTGGAAGCTGATCGGGCCCTCCGTCGTCTGGGCCTCGAAGTCGGGAGCGACGTCACCGAGTCTGAGTGACATGGGGTCCTCCTTTGGTTAGGCGGCCTCGGCCGCTGCGAATACCCCATTACCGATCGGATTTCTCGGGACTGTACGCCATCCGCCTCCCCTCCGTCAAGTGCACTACGCAAATCGACCCGGCGCCCTGCGCGCGTTGTGGAAAGCCCCGCCGTGCGCATAGAATCGGGGCCCACAGGGAGGGCACCCGGGGATGAGGAGTGTCTACGAGGGCGTCTACGCGCGCTCCATGCAGGATCCGGACGGCTTCTGGGCGGCTGCCGCCGAGGCCATCCACTGGGAGAAGCGCTGGGACCGGGTCTTCGACGACTCGCGCCCTCCCTTCTACCGCTGGTTCACGGGCGGCGTGCTCAACACCTGCTACAACGCGCTCGACGTGCACGTGGACCGGGGCCGCGCCAAGCAGAAGGCGCTCGTCTACGACAGCCCCGTCACCGGCACCGTGCAGGCCTTCACCTTCGCCGAGCTGCGCGACGAGGTCGCGCGCTGCGCGGGCATGCTCCAGAAGCTCGGCATCGCCAAGGGCGACCGCGTGATCATCTACATGCCGATGGTTCCCGAGGCGGTCGTCGCGATGCTCGCGTGCGCCCGCATCGGCGCGATCCACTCGGTCGTGTTCGGCGGCTTCGCCTCGAACGAGCTCGCCAAGCGCATCGACGACGCCCGGCCGAAGCTCATCCTGTCGGCCTCGTGCGGGATCGAGGTGAACCGGGTCATCCCCTACAAGCCGCTCCTCGACGGCGCGATCGAGCTGGCGCGCCACAAGCCCGGGCGCTGCGTCATCCTGCAGCGGCCGCAAGAGCGGGCGCCGCTCGTCGCCGGGCGGGACCTCGAGTGGGGCGACGCGCTCGCCGGCGCGCGGCCCGCCGACTGCGTGCCCGTCGCCGCCACCGACCCGCTCTACATCCTCTACACCTCGGGCACGACGGGCGTGCCGAAGGGCGTCGTGCGGGACAACGGCGGCCACGCCGTCGCGCTCAAGTGGTCGATGGCGAACATCTACGGCGTCGGCGCCGGCGAGGTCTACTGGGCCGCCTCCGACATCGGCTGGGTCGTCGGCCACTCGTACATCGTCTACGCGCCGCTCCTCGAGGGCTGCACGTCGATCCTCTACGAGGGCAAGCCCGTGGGCACGCCGGATCCCGGCGCCTTCTGGCGCCTGATCGCCCAGCACGGCGTCAACGCGCTGTTCACCGCCCCCACGGCCTTCCGCGCGATCAAGAAGGAGGACCCGCAGGGCACCCACATGACGCGGCACGATCTCTCGCGCTTCCGCACGCTCTTCCTCGCGGGCGAGCGCTGCGACCCCGACACGCTCCACTGGGCCGAGGACAAGCTCGGCGTGCCCGTGATCGACCACTGGTGGCAGACGGAGACCGGCTGGCCGATCGCGGCGAACTGCGTGGGGCTCGGCACGCTCCCCGTCAAGGCGGGCTCGCCCACCAAGGCGGTGCCGGGCTACGACGTGCGCGTCCTCGACGAGGCGAACGCGGACCTGCCGGCCGGCCAGATCGGCTCGATCGCGATCAAGCTGCCGCTGCCGCCCGGGTGCCTGCCGACGCTCTGGAACAACGACGCGGGCTACGAGGCGTCCTACCTCGCGAAGCACCCCGGGCACTACCTGACGGGCGACGCCGGCTACAGGGACGAGGACGGCTACGTCTACATCATGAGCCGCGTGGACGACATCATCAACGTCGCCGGCCACCGGCTCTCGACGGGCGCGATGGAGGAGGTGCTCGCCTCGCATCCGGACGTGGCCGAGTGCGCCGTCGTCGGCGTCGCCGACGACGTCAAGGGCGAGGTGCCCGTCGGCTTCGTCGTCACCAAGGCGGGCGTCGAGCGCGGCGACGGGGACATCGCCCGGGAGCTGATCGAGAAGGTGCGCGAGCAGATCGGCCCTGTCGCGGCGTTCAAGACCGCGATCGTCGTCAAGCGGCTGCCCAAGACGCGCTCGGGCAAGATCCTGCGCGGGACCATGAAGAAGATCGCCGACGGCCAGGAGTACGTGCTGCCCGCGACGATCGACGATCCCGCGATCCTCGGCGAGATCACGGACGCGCTCCAGCAGAAGGGCTACGCGAAGACGCGCTAGGCGCGGCTCCCGCGGACGCGCCACCAGAGGGCGAGCACGGCGAGGATGGCGAGCCCAAGCGCGCCGTTCCAGACGAACGCGATCGACACGCCCCACGCCTCGGCGATGGCCCCCACGATGAACGCGCCGACCGGGAAGACGCCGCTCGAGAGCCACGTGTAGAGGCTCATCACCCGCCCGCGCAGCGCGTCGGGCGCGCTGAGTTGCATGGCCGTGTTGCACGTGGCCATCAGCACCAGGCCGAAGTAGCCGGTGACGAAGAGGAGCGCGGTCGCCACGCCGACGTGCCGCGTGAGCCCGAGCCCGAGCAGCGTCGTGAACGCGAGCGCGGCGGCGGCGAACATCGCCGCGACCGGCGGCTCCCGCGTGCCGAGCACTCCCACCGTGAGCGCGCCCGCCACCGCGCCGACGCCCAGCGCGGCCATGAGGAAGCCGAACCCCTCGGCGCCGAGCCCCAGGACGTCCCGGGCGAGCAGCGGCACGTACACGGTGAAGTTGAACACGCAGAGGCTCACGCCGAAGACGAGGCCGAGGGCGAGCCGGACCCGCGGCGTGCGGAACGCGTAGGCGAGCCCCTCGCGGATCGCCTCGAGCATCGGCACGCGGGCCTCGCGCGAGGGCAGGCCGGGCGCCCGGAGCCGGAGCAGCGTGGCGATCACGCAGACGAACCCGGCTGCGTTCGCGAAGAACGACGGCACCACGCCCCAGCGCCCGATCACCACGCCGGCCACCGCGGGGCCGACGATGCGGGCAGCGTTGAACGAGGCCGAGTTGAGCGCGACCGCGTTCGCGACGTCCTCCCGGCCCACCATCTCCACGACGTACGACTGGCGCGCGGGCTGGTCGGTCACGTTGGCGAAGCCGAGCACGAGCCCGAGTGCGGCCACGTGCCAGTACTCGACGCGCCCCGTGGCCGCGAGCAGGCCGAGCAGGAGCGCCTGGCTCCCGAGCGTCGCCTGCGTCGCGACGAGGACGCGCCGCTTCGGCAGCCGGTCCGCGACGGCGCCGCTTACGACCGAGAAGAGCAGCACCGGCGCGAACTGCAGCGTGGAGATCAAGCCGAGCCGGAGGGGCGAGCCGGTGAGCTGGAGCACGAGCCAGGACTGGCTCACCAGCTGCATCCACGAGCCGACCTGCGCGACGATCTGGGCGCCGTAGAAGCGGCGGAAGTCGCGGTGCCGGAGCGCCCGGAGCCCGTGCGGGAACGCCATCCTCAGGCGGGCCGTCCTCCTCCTGTCGTCGCTAGATCCGGACGAAGTCGCGGTAGACGGTCAAGGCAAAGTACAGCCCGGTCGGAGATCGTAGTCGACCGGATGGAGCCCGAGAGGGGCCATGCCGCGCGCCGTCTCGAGAAGATCCGAGGCGAGGACGGCCGAGGCGATCCCGTCGAAGCCCGGCGAGTGGAAGTAGAGATGGCCCTGCTCACCCACCGCGGGAACGGTACGCGCTCGCCGTCGCGCGTGTCAAGGCGCTTCGCGCCGGCCGCCTCGGCGGCTGGCCGACGACGTTCTAGGCGCGCGCGGTGTCCGCGGCCGGCGCCTCGATCGGCAGCTCGATCGTGAACGTCGCCCCGCGGTCGGGCGGGCTCTCCACGCTGAGCTGCCCGCCGTGCTCGCGGATGATGCCGTACGAGATGCTGAGCCCGAGGCCCGTGCCGTCGGCCTTGGTCGTCATGAACGGGTCGAAGACGGTCCCGATGATCGCGGGCGGGATCCCCGGCCCGGTGTCGGCGACCTGGATGCGGACGCTCCTGGCGCCGCCGCGGCGTATCGCGATGCGGAGCCGCCGCGCGCCGCCCTGCCCGGCCATGGCCTGCTTGGCGTTCGCGATCAGGTTGGTCAGCACCTGCTGGAGCTGGTTGCCGTCCGCCCACACCGACGGCAGCTCGGGCTCGACCTCCTTCTCCACCACGACGTCGGTGAGCCGGAGCTCGGCGGCCGTGAGCGCCAGGACCTTGTCGAGCAGCTCGCGGAGGTCCACGCGCCGGCGCTCGAGCGGCATCTTCCGCCCGAAGGTGAGCAGGCCCCGGACGACGTGGCGCGCCGCCTCGACCGCATCCTTCAGCAGCGCCACGTTGTCCCGGAGCGACTCCGGCACCTTCTCCTCCAGCATGTCGGTCACGCCGATGAGCACGGTGAGCGGGTTGTTCAGCTCGTGCGCGACGCCCGCGACCAGCTCGCCGAGCGCCGAGAGCTTCGCGGCCTGGACCATCTGCTGCTGCGCGAGCGTGAGCCGGAGCTTCTGGTCCTCGACCACTTCCTGCAGCTGGTGGGTCGCCTCCTGCGCCTCCTGGAACAGCCGCGCGTTGTCCACCGCGTACGCGGTGTAGGTCATGAGCGCGTTCAGGAACTGGAGGTCGGTCTGCGTGAAGGCCGCCGGGGCGCCGCCGGGGCTGCCGGTCGAGTACTCCTTCTTGGCCAGGTTGACGGCGCCCACGATCCGCTCGCCGACCCGGAGCGGCATGCAGATGAAGGAGCCGCCGCCGTACTTCGGGCCCTGCTGGCCGAACCGCGGATCGGTCGCGATGTCGGCGACCAGCACCGGCTCGCCGAGCTCGACCACCTTGCCGGCGATACCCTCACCGACCCGCACCTCCACCTCGGCCTGGGTCGGGTCCTGGAGGCCGCGCCCGACGGCCAGCCGGAGCAGCTGCCGCTCGTGATCGAGGAGCATGATGGAGCCGATGCCGGCGCTCACCGCGCGCATCGTGCGCTCGAGCACGTGCGAGAGGAGGTCCTCGATCTTGGGGATCCGGGCCGCCATCTCGACCATGTCGTTCAGCGTGCCGAGCTTGAACACGAGATCCTCGAGGCGCTCGGTGGAGGCGCGCAGCTCCGAGAGCATGCGGCCGAACGCGTGCGCGATCTCGCCGATCTCCTCGACGTGCCCGAGCCCCGGCACGACCGCGGACCGGCTCGTCTTCGGCTCCGCCGGCGCCAGGCCCGGCGCCGCCCCCTCCAGGGCGCGGCCGAGCGCCGCGACGTGGTCGACGAGCTGGCGGAAGAGGACGAAGCCGAGGAGCGCGATGACGAGCGCGAGGAACACGCCGAGCTGCGCCTCCGTCTCCTGCAGGCGCTCGAAGCGCCACATGAAGAAGACGAAGAGCAGCAGCGGCAGGATCGCGGTGAGCGCGAAGATCGTGACGGATGCCTGCCGCAGTCGCATCGGTCGGCGTTGACGCATCGCTACCGGAAATCTCCCTTCGTAACGATAGTGACCTGGATAGTGTGGGCGCGACCGCGGGCGATTGCCAAGCGAAAATTCCGAGTCCGGAAACGCCGGCCCGTCATCGCGCCGCCCGCGGCAGGATCGGCGAGCCCGTGAGCGCGTCGGGGTGGCGCGGCGTCCAGCGCCCCGCGTCCACCGCGGTGAGGAAGTCGAGCACGGCACGGTTGAAGGCCCCGGGCTCCTCGAGGTTGATCGTGTGACCCGACCTCGGCAGGACGACCAGCCCCGCGGTGCGGATCTTCCGCTTCAGGTAGAGCGCCGGCTCGAGGCAGGGCGCGTCCTCGTCGCCGGTGACGACGAGCGTCGGCACCGCCAGGCGCTCCAGGCGCTCGCCGAGGTCGTAGATGGCCGGGCGCGTCATCTGCACGCCGCGCAGCGTGAGCGCGTGCCCCCTCGCCGAGCCCGCGGTGAGGCGGTCGTGGAACTCCTGCCAGCCGAGGGGATCCTTCTCCATGAACTGCACCCGCGTGGACCCCCGGCTGTAGGCGTCGCCGGCCGCCTCCATGCCCTCGGTCTCGAAGCGGCGGGCGACCACCTCGCACTCGGCTCGGTGCCTCGCCGGATCGTCGCTCCCGTAGCCCGCGCCTGCGACCACCAGCGACAGCGCGCGCGCCGGGTGGTCGAGCCCGAAGTGGAGCGTGGCGTAGCCGCCCATCGAGAGGCCGCAGACGTGCGCCCGGCTGATGCCGAGGTGATCGAGGACCCCCCGGACGTCGTCCACGGCCTGCCGCTGGGAGTAGGCGCGCGGGTCCTCGGGGACGTCGGAGGGCGGGTAGCCGCGCGCGTTGAAGGTGATCGTGCGGTAGCGGCGCGAGAAGAAGCGCACCTGCGGCCGCCAGCTCTGCCCGTCGCCCGCGAACTCGTGGACGAACAGGAGCGGCGTCCCCTGCCCCGCCTCCTCGTAGTCGAGCTTCACGCCGCCGACGTCGGCCGTGGGCATCGCCTGGCCTCCCTGGTCGTGCACGCGCAATCGCGGGCGCGGCCATTATCGCAGAGCCGGGCGTGGCGCGGCCTAGTGCGTTCGCGGCATTGAGCCGGGGCGCGCCCCCGACGGACAATGGGGGCCATGAGCGACACCCCGAGCGACGCGGTCAGCCGCTTCCCGGTCCCCGACCCGGCGACGCTGCCGGAGGACCTGCGCCAGGTGATCGAGGCCAACGCCGCCAAGGCGGGCTTCGTCCCGAACGTGTTCCTCGCCTACGCGTGGAAGCCGGAGCACTTCCGGGCCTTCTTCCGGTACTACGACGTGCTGATGCGGGGCGAGTCCGGGCTCACGCGCGCCGAGCGCGAGATGATCGTCGTGGCGGTGAGCGCCGAGAACTCCTGCATGTACTGAACGGTCGCCCACGGAGCGGCGCTCCGTGTCCTCGCGAAGCACCCCCACATCGCCGACCAGGTGACGGCCAACTATCGCCACGCGGCCCTGACGCCGCGGCAGCGCGCGATGCTCGACTTCGCCGTGAAGGTCACGCGGGAGTCGGCGGCGATCGAGGCGGCGGACTTCGAGGGGCTCCGGCGGCACGGCTTCGGCGACTCGGACATCTGGGACATCGGCGCGATCGCGGGCTTCTTCAACTTCTCCAACCGCATGGCGAACATGGCCGCCATGCGACCCAACGCCGAGTTCTACACGATGGGACGCGGGGCCTAGCGGCGGCTCAGAGCCTGAAGCGGGCGCGAATCTCCTCGGGCCGCTCGGAGTAGGGCGGGATCTCCTCGGCGGGGTCGAAGCGGACGTCGAGCACGAGGAGCGAGGGCGCCCGGGCGGCCCGCGCGCGCCCGAGCGCGGCCGCGAGCCCCACGGGGTCGCCGACGCGCGCGACCTCGGCGATGCCGGCGGCGCGCGCGAGCGCCGGCCAGTCCACGGGCGCGTCCGGCAGCGGCTGGCCGCCCGAGGACTCGTAGTGGCCGTTGGCCCAGAGCAGGCACGTGAGGTTCCCGGGACGCGCGGCGGCCACGGTCGCGAGCACGTTCGGGCTCATCAGGAGCGCGCCGTCGCCCTCGAGCGCGACGACGTGCCGGTCCGGGCGCGTGAGCGCGATGCCGAGCGCGAGCGGGATCGCCGCGCCCATCGCGTCGCAGAGCGCGAACACGGGCGCGCGCACCGGCAGGTGCGGGAGCCAGCGCGCGTTGGCGCCGAGGCCGGAGACGAGCACGTCCTCCGGGCCGAGCCACGCGACGAGCGCGTCGAGGTACGCCCGGCGCGGCGTCATGCGAGGTCCTCCCCGCTCAGCAGGAGCACGAAGGGCCCGCGCGAGGCGACCGCGAACTCGACGCCGCGGCGCACCTGCGCCGCCAGGTCGCCCGCCCGGTCGGCGCGCGCCCAGGGCAGCCGCCACGCGGCCAGCGTCGCCTCGGTCACGCGCCCCTTCGGCGCGTGGTAGTAGACCGGATCGCGCCAGTCGCCGCGCCAGGACACGACGAGGACGCACGGGATGCGGTAGAGCTCGACGAGGCTCGCGAGCACGCCGCCGCAGTTCAGGAGCCCCGCGTTCTGCATCAGCGCCGCGCCCCGGCCGCCCGCGAGCGCGGCGCCGCACGCGAGCGCGACGGCCTCCTCCTCGCGCGCGGCGTCCACCACGCGGATCCGCGGCGAGCGGCGGACGGCCGTCGTGAGCGCGCCGATCCACGTGTCGGGCACGGCGGCGGCGAGCGTCACCCCGCCCGCCTCGAGCCCCTCGACGATCCGCCGCGCCCCGTCCACGGCCGCGGCGCTACGTCCGCCGCCTGACCGGCCCGCGCACCGCGCGCACGGCCGCCGGCGCGGCGAGGGCGACGGCCGCGAGGACCGCGGCGAGGGCGACGGGCTCGGTATCGAGGCGCGTGACACGGTTCACGACGAACCCCGTGACGGCCATGAGCGTGTTGAAGGCCGCCGCCGCCCAGACGCTCCGGGTGAGCGCGAACACGGCGCTCACGGCGAGCCACACGAGCGTGAGCCGCAGGGCCACCGGCCAGGTGTTCCAGGGCGGGTAGAACGTGAAGTGGTAGAGACCGAAGGCGACGCTCGCGACGGCCGCGGCGCCCACGCCCCCGGCGCGCGGCTGCAGCGCGGCGAGGAGCACGCCGAGGAAGACGAGGGTCTCCGCCAGGCTCGGCGGGATCAGGTGCAGGGCCAGCGCGCCGAGGCGCGCCGGCTCCGCGCCGGGCGCGCCCCGCGCGAGGAGCCCGAGGATCAGGACGCCCGCGACGAGCGCGGCCGGGACGGCGACCGCGTCACGCCGCGCGAGCCCGAGGAGGCCGGGGGCGCGGCGCGCGAGCACCCACGCCGGGAGCACGATGCCGACGAGGACGGGCACCGCGAGCACGTAGCCGGCGCGCCCGCCCGGCGGCGCCCAGAGGTGGTGGGCGACCCAGTTCGCCGCGGCGTACGCGCCGACCACGCCGAGCGCGGCCGCCGGCGTCACGCCGCGGGCCCGTCGGGCATCGCCGTCCCTCAGCCGAGGTGCTGGCGGAAGAACTCGAGCGTGCGCGTGCGCGCGAGCCTGGCGCTCGCCGCGTCGTAGCTCGCCCGCTGGTCGCAGTTGAAGCCGTGGCCGGCGCCCTTGTACACGTGCATCGGGATGGTCGGGTGCACGACGGCGACCTTCTGCCAGTGGTCGGACGGGATGGACTGGTCGGTCTCGCCCCAGTGCAGGAGCACCGGGCAGCGCGGCCGCTCCGCCGCGTGCTCGGCGATGGCGCCGCCGTAGTAGCCGACCGCCGCGCGGAGCCCGTCGATGCGGGTGGCCGCGAGCCAGGCCAGCGAGCCGCCCATGCAGTAGCCGACCACGCCGACCTTGAGCCCGGCGGCGGCGAGCGCCGTCACGGCCGCGCGCACGTCGCGGACCATGTCGTCCATGCCGAGCTTGCCCCGGACACCGCGCCCGCGCTCGATGTCCTCGGGCTTGTAGCCGACCTCGAAGCCGGGCTCGACCCGGTCGAAGACCGCCGGCGCCAGCGCCGTGTAGCCGTCGGCCGCGAAGCCGTCGCACACGCTCTTGATGTGCGAGTTCACGCCGAAGATCTCCTGCACGACGACGAGCCCGGCGCGCGGCGCGCCGGCGGGCGTCGCGCGATAGGCGGCGAGCCTGTGACCATCCTCCGCGGTCAGCGTGAGCATCTCTCCCATCGTGACACTCCTCCCCTGGTTTCGGGCTGGGCGGTGTGGCGTTAAGATACGCGAGTCCGTGGCGCTTGCCCAGCCGGTCTCCACCGCGCGGTACACGCTCCTGGCCCTGGCCTTCTCGCTGCTCTGGGCGTCGGGCTTCCCCGCGATCAAGCTCGCGCTGCGCGACTCCCCGCCGCTCCTGCTGATGGCCTCGCGCTTCCTCGTCGCCGGCGCCGTGCTCCTCGCCGCGGCGCGGCTGCGCGGGGCGCGGCTCCCCGCGGACCTCGCGGCGTGGCGCCCGCTCGTCGTCCTCGGCCTGCTCAACAACGCGATCTACCTCGGCGTCACCTCCGTGCTGCTCGTCCACGTCTCGGCCGGCATGGGCGCGGTCCTCGCGAGCACGAACCCGCTCGTGCTCGCGCTCGTGGCGCCCTGGGCGCTCGGCGAGCGGCTCACCCGCCGGCAGGGGGTCGGCCTCGTCGTCAGCTACGCCGGGGTCGCGTGGGTGATGTGGAGCCGCGTGGGCGGCGGCGACGACCCGCGGGCGATGGCCGTCTGGCTCGGGTGCATCGGCTTCCTCGTCGCGGGCACCGTGCTCTTCAAGCGCTGGCAGCCGACGCTCGACCTCGTCGTCGTCAACGGCGGCCAGGCGCTGGCCGGCGGCCTCCTGCTGGTGCCGCCCGCGCTCGGCCTCGAGTCGCTCGCGGACGTGCGCCCGACGCCCGCGCTGCTCGGCGCGCAGGCCTGGCTGACCGTGGCCGTCAGCATCGGCGCGATGCTGCTCTGGCTCTGGCTCCTCCGCCACGGCGACGCGACCCGGGCGAGCGCGTGGTGGTTCCTCAACCCGGTGCTCGGCGTGGCGCTCGGCGCGCTCGTCCTCGGCGAGCCCATGCGGGCGCGCGACTTCCTCGGCGCGGCGGTCGTCGGCGCCGGCATCTGGCTGGTCCAGCGCGAGGCGCGGGGCCGGCCGCCGGCGCCTGGGGTAAGATAGGCGGACCACGCCGGAGGAGGACGCCGATGGAGCAGGCGAGAACCGGGTACACCCCGCGCGAGCGCGTCGTCGCGGCGTACAAGGGCGGCTTCGCCGACCGCGTGCCCGCCTACCCGATCGCCGGCTCCTTCGCCGGCTGCCTCGACGGCCTCTCGATCGAGGAGTACTGCACGGACCCGAAGAAGGCCGCAAAGGCGATGCTCAACTACTACGAGCGCTACCAGCCCGACATCATGATCGCGTTCAACGACCTCGCCAAGGAGGCCGAGGCCGTGGGCTGCCGGGTGAAGTACTCGGACTACGTCGTGCCGTCCATCGACCGGCACGTGCTCGAGGGCGACAAGGGCAAGCTCGCGCGGCTCGAGATCCCCGAGCCCCGGCGCGACGGGCGGCTGCCGGCCTTCCTCGAGCAGTGCGAGGCGCTCGCCGCGGCCCGGCTCCCGAGCGCGCTCGGCGCGGTCAACGTGGGGCCGTGGACGATCGCGATGCTCATGCGCAACCCCGAGCAGATGTGCATCGACACGCTCGAGGACCCGCCGTTCGTGCACGAGCTCATGCGCTTCGCGACCGAGTACGCCAAGCGTGTCGGCGACGCGGTGCTCGAGACGAAGATCGGCCTGAGCTACTCCGACCCGACCGCCTCCTGCTCGCTGGTCGGGCCCGACACCTACCGCGAGTTCATCAAGCCCTACCACAGGGAGCTGGTGGACTACTTCAAGGCGAAGAAGGTCGGCACGACGATCCACATCTGCGGCACGACCCACCAGATCCACGCCGACCTCGTGGACGTCGGCTTCGTCGCGATCACGATCGACCTCGACCAGCAGGCCGATCCGGCGCTGATGGTCGACCAGCTCGACCGGCTCGTGACGCTGGGCAACGCGCGGGGCGTCGTGGCGATCGGCAACGTGGACGTCACGATCTTCGAGCGGGCGACGAAGGCGCAGATCGAGGCCGAGGTGCGCCGCTGCCTCGACACGGTCGGGCGCCGCTCGCGGTACGTGCTCTCGACGTCGTGCGAGCTGCCGCCGCGCGCCAACCCCGACTGCGTCAAGTGGTTCATGGACGCCGCCCGCGAGTACGGGCGGTGGGACCGGATCCTCGCGCAGTGACCGGCGCCGTCGCGCTCTCGCTCATGCCGCTCGAGACGCGGCGCGAGACGATCATGCGGCTCGCGACCGGCGCCGACCGGCTCGGCTACGACGGCTTCTTCCTCCCCGAGACCTGGGCGCACGACACCACGGTGCTCCTCGCCGAGGCCGCCGTGCGAACGGCGCGCACCCGGCTCGGCACGGGCATCCTCGGCGTCTGGGGCCGGAGCGCGGCGCAGCTCGCGATGGCCGCGGCCACCCTGCACGACGTCTCGGGCGGCCGGTTCACGCTCGGCCTCGGCGCGAGCACGGCGCAGCTCGCCGAGGGGTTCCACGACGTCACCTTCGCCGCGCCGGCCGACAGGATGCGCCGCGTGGTCGGGCAGGTCCGGGCCCTCCTCGCCGGCGAGCGGATCCCGCTCGCCGCCGGAAACGGCGCGCGGCCCCTCAAGCTGAACCTGCCGCCGGTGGCCGGCGTCCCGATCTACCTCGCCGGCCTGGCGCCCGAGTCGATTCGCCTGGCGGGCGAGGTCGCCGACGGCTGGATGCCGTTCCTCTTCCCGCGCTCGCGCATGGCCGACGGCGTCGCGCTGCTGCGCGAGGGCGCCGCGCGCGCGGGCGGCGCGCGCCCGCTGCCGCGCATCTGCCCGAGCCTGCCGGCGGTGGTCGCGCGCGACGCCGCCGAGGCGCGCCAGGGCGCGGCGTGGTTCGTCGCCTTCTACCTCACCTCGATGGGGCCGTTCTATCCGCGGACGATCTCCCGCCTCGGCTTCGAGCGGGAGGTGAAGGCCGTGATCGCCGCGAACACCACGCGCGGCTCCGCGGTCGTGCCGCCGGAGGCCGAGGTGCTGCTCGACGAGCTCCTCGTCTGGGGGACGCCCGACGAGGCGCGCGCGCGGCTCGCGCGCTGGCAGGCGGCCGGCGCGGCGCTGCCGATCTTGTTGTTGCCGCCGAACCTCGCGCCCGCGCAGGTGGACCTCGCGCTCGACACGCTCCGGCCCGCGCGCTGACCGCCGCGCGCCCGCCGCCCCCCGCGACGGCGGATAGCGGCGCGGGGTACAATCCGCCCATGCCCCTCGACCAGGCGCTCCGCCTCTTCGGCAACGACCTCCACCCGGGCGACGCGCGCCTCGACCCCGTCACGCTGAAGGTGGATGCCGACGCGACGCGCCGGCTCCGGGAGGCCAGGGCATGAGAGGACGGATCGCGCTCGCGGTGGCCGCCGCGCTGCTCGCGGGCTGCAGCGCCAAGCTCGAGGTCGCGGGCACGGCGTGGACGCGCCCGAACACGATGTACCAGCGCATCACGCTCGACGAGATCGACTGCATCCGCAAGGCGCGCGACCTGCCGAAGACCACCGAATCCTGGGTCGGCGGCGCCTTCGACGTCGGGCGCCTCGCCCTCGAGGACCGGCGCCTGCAGTCGAGCTACGAGCGCTGCATGACCGAGCTCGGCTATACACCGGCGGAGCGCTAGCGTGCCGGCCCGGCCCCGCACGCTCGGCGAGCTCGTCGCGAGCGGCTACGTCGGGAGGCCCGTCAAGCAGGAGCTGCGCGACAACCTGCTCGCACGCCTCCGCCGCCGGGCGCCGCTCTTCCCCGGGATCATCGGCTACGAGGAGACCGTCGTCCCCCAGATCGAGAACGCGCTCCTCTCCGGCCAGGACATCGTCTTCCTCGGCGAGCGCGGCCAGGCCAAGACGCGCCTGGCGCGGCTGCTCGTCGGCCTCCTCGACGAGGCGGTGCCCGCGCTCGCCGGCTGCGAGATCAACGACGACCCGGCCGCGCCGATCTGCGGCGCGTGCCGCGCGCGCCTGGCCGCCGAGGGGGACCGGACCCCGATCGTCTGGCTCCCGCGCGACCGCCGCTACGGCGAGAAGCTCGCGACGCCCGACATCACGATCGCGGACCTCATCGGCGAGGTGGATCCGATCAAGGTCGCCGAGGGGCGGTACCTCTCCGACGAGCTGACGATCCACTACGGGCTCCTGCCGCGCACGAACCGCGGCATCTTCGCGCTCAACGAGCTGCCCGACCTCGCCGAGCGGATCCAGGTGGGCCTCCTCAACATCATGGAGGAGCGCGACGTCCAGATCCGCGGCTACAAGGTG
>MGCF01000030.1 GCA_001788495.1 Candidatus Rokubacteria bacterium RIFCSPLOWO2_02_FULL_73_56 | reverse complement strand
CGCCGCGCGCCAGGCGCGCCTCGATGTCGTCGAGGCACGGGAGCAGGTCGGCGATCGTGTCCACGACCCAGTGGGCGCCGCCCATGCGCAGGCGCGCGTGGGCGCGCTCGCGGCGCGCCTGCTGCTCGGCGGGCGGGAGCGCCTGCCACGCGGCGAGCGGCAGCCCCACCTCGTTGCCGCTGACCGCGAGGCCGACCGTCCACATGCCGGCGTTCAGCCCTTCCTCGATCCCCGGCAGCGTGTCGTCCACCTTCACGCACGCCTCCACGGGCCACACGCGCAGGTCGAGCATGTTCTGCAGGCACATGTACGGGTACGGGCGCCCGGCGGGGACGTCCGAGGCGCAGACGGTCGCGTCGGGCTCGTAGCCCTGCGCCTTGGCGTCGGCCAGGTTGATCGCCATCATCTCGCGCAGGTAGCCCGTCGTGGAGCCGATCTTGACCTCGCGGGCGCGGAGCGCCGCGACGACCTCGAGCGTGCCCGGGATCAGCGTCGAGTACTCGGACAGGCACTCGAGCTGGAGCGGAACGAAGTCGGCGAACATCCGGTCCACGTCGGCCTCGCCCGGCGGGCGGCCGTGGCGCGCCTGCCAGCGCGCGCGGACGGCGTCGAGCTCGGTGACCTGCTGGATGTGCACGCGCTTGTGGGCGCCCATCGGCGCGCGCGCCTCGTCCATCGTGATCGGCACGCCCGCGCGCTCGAACACCTTCACGAACACGACGGCGGGCGCCATGCAGCCGAAGTCCATCGTGGTCCCCGCCCAGTCGAGCAGCACGGCCCGGACCTTGCCGCGGTAGCTGCGCCGGTAGCCGAACGTCATGTCGGTCCTCTCTCGTTCGAGTGCGCGACCAGTGTGCCGTTCTCGAAGTCATGGGAAGCGCGGCACGTGGAGTCGGGCCGCCGGGCGCGCGCAGGAGGGGTCGACGGGGACCCGTTCCCGCCAACGGGCAACGGGCCCAGCGCGCCCGGGTGGAGCCCAGCCGTCTCGGGGAAGCGAACGCATGCCGCGCGGTCCCCGTCGACCCCTCCTGCGCGCGCCCGGCGGCCCGTCGCCCGGCGACCGTTGACATGATTTCGTGGATGGAACACTAGTCGAGCTTCGGACGCCGCGCGGCCCACGGCCGCGCCTTCTCGAACGCGGCCGAGGCCTGGAGCACGGTCAGGTCGGCGAAGCGCCGGCCGACGATCTGGAGCCCGACGGGCAGTCCCGCCGGCGTGAACCCGGCGGGCACGGTCGCCGCGGGCTGGCCGGTGAAGTTGAACGGATAGCTGAACGAGGCCCACGGCAGCCAGTCCCAGACGTGCTGCGGCCAGTGCTCGGGGTTGAGCCGGCCGACGGGGAACGCGGCGACCGAGAGCGTCGGCGTGAGCAGCAGGTCGTAGCGCTCGAAGAGGGGGCGCACGCTGTCCCAGTACGCGAGCTTCCGCCCGCGCGCCTCGATGTACTCGACGACGCCGACGCGCAGGCCGTCCTCGATGCACGCGACCAGGCCCGGGTCCATGCGCGCGCGCCACGCGGGCAGGTACTGCGCGTAGTTGCCCGCCTCGTGGGTGCTCCAGAGCAGGCGGATCAGCTCCTGCGAGTCGGCGAAGCCGGGCTGCACCTCCTCGACCGCGCAGCCGAGCCCCTCGAAGGCGCGCGCGGCCTCGCGCGCGAGCGCCGCGACCTCCGGGTCCACGCGCAGGCCCCCGAGGTCGGGGCTCCACGCCACGCGCAGCCCCTCGATCCCCGCGTCGAGCCGGCCGACGTAGTCCTCGGGCGGGGCCTCGAGCGAGGTCCGGTCCCACTCGTCGGGCCCGGCCATCACGGAGAGCATCAGCGCCGCGTCGGCGACGGTGCGCGTCATCGGCCCGACGTGGGAGGAATAGTCGGTGTTCGAGACCGGCCACGTCGGCACGCGGCCGAAGGAGGGCTTGAGCCCGTAGATCCCGCAGAAGCCCGACGGGATCCGGATCGAGCCCGCGCCGTCGGAGCCCTGGTGGAGCGGGCCGAGCCCGGCCGCGGCCGCCGCGCCCGCGCCCGCGCTCGAGCCGCCCGTCGTCGTCGCCGGGTTCCAGGGGTTGCGCGTGATGCCGGTGAGCGGGCTGTCGCCGATCCCCTTCCAGCCGAACTCCGGGCTCGTCGTCTTGCCGAGCATGATCCCGCCCGCCTCGCGGAGCCGGCGCACGAACGGCGGGTCCACGTCGGGCACGCGCGTGGCGAAGATGTGCGAGCCCGACATGGTGCGGATGCCCTTCGTCAGGTTGAGGTCCTTGATCGAGTACGGGAGGCCGTGGAGCGGGCCGAGCGGCGCGCCCTGCATCACCGCCAGCTCGGCGTCGCGCGCCTCGGCGAGCGCCAGGTCGGCCGTCACCGTGCAGAAGGCGTTGAGCGCCGGGTTCAGGCGCGCGAGGCGCGCGAGCACCGCCTGCGTCAGCTCGACGGGCGAGAGCTTCCTGGCGCGGATCAGCCCGACGAGCTCGGTCGCGGGCGTCCAGCAGAGCTCGGCCGCGTCCATCCCGAGGCTTCTCCTTTCGGCGACGATGGCGATAGAGTGGGAGCATCATACCCCGCCGGGGACGGAGAAGACCATGGGCCTCGAGCAGACGCTCAGCGACACGCTCACGCAGGCGATCCGGGACAGGGACGCGCGCACCGCCGACGTCGTCCGCATGCTGAAGACGCGGCTCCAGGAGCGCCGCACCGCGAAGGGCTTCGCGGGCACGGTGGACGACGCCCTCGTCGTCGACGTGATCGGCGCGTACCGCCGGCAGCTCCAGAAGGCGCTCGCGGAGTACGAGAAGCTGGGCGCGCGGGGCGCCGCCCAGGCCGCGCAGCTCGCCTTCGAGATCGCCTTCTGCGAGCGCTTCCTGCCGGCGGGCCTCGACGCGGCCGCGCTGCGGGCGCTCGTCCGCGAGCGCGTCGCGGCGCTCGGGGTCGCCGACCCCAGGCAGGTCGGCCGCCTCGTCGGCGACATCATGAAGACGCACAAGGGCCAGGTCGAGGCCGCCGAGGTCAAGCGCATCGCCGAGGAGCTGCTCGCGGGTGGCTGAGCTCTGGTTCGAGGACTTCAGCGTCGGCCGCCGCTTCGAGTCGCCGCCCCTCACGCTCGCCGAGGCCGACATCCTCGACTTCGCGCGGCGCTTCGACCCCCAGCCCTTCCACGTGGACGCCGAGGCCGCGCGCCGCGGCCCGTACGGCGGGCTCATCGCGAGCGGGCTCCAGACGCTCGCGCTCACGTTCCGGCTCTTCCTCGAGACCGGCGCGCTGGCGGCGGCGAGCCTCGGCTCGCCCGGGCTCGACGAGGTCCGCTGGCTCCGCCCCGTCCGGCCGGGTGACACGCTCTCCGTCGTGGCCGAGGTCGTCGCGGCCCGCCCGTCGGCCTCGAAGCCCGACCGCGGCGTCGCGACGTTCCGCTACGAGGCGCGCAACCAGCACGGCGAGGCCGTGCTGACGATGCTCGGCCACCAGCTCGTGCGGCGGCGCGCGGCCCGCGGCGCGTGAGCCCGCGCGCGCCTCAGTACGCCTGGACCGCGCGGTACTCGCCGAAGACCCCGCGCAGCACGTCGAACATCTCGCCGACCGTGGCGTACGTCTCGACCGCGCGCACCAGCACGGGGAGCAGGTTGGCGTCGCCCCGCGCCGCCGTCTCGAGCTCGCCGAGCGCCCGCGCGACGGCGCGCGCGTCGCGCCCGGCCCGGAGCGCGGCGAGCTCGGCCGCGCGCGCCCCGGCGACCTCCTCGGCGTGGCGGTGGATCGCGACGCGCCAGGGCGCGGCCTCGACGTGGCGGTTGACGCCGACGACCACGCGCGCGCCGGCCTCGATCTGGCGCTGCTGCTCCCAGGCGGCGTCGGCGATCTGCTGCTGGACCCAGCCCGACTCGATCGCGGCGAGCATCCCGCCGCGGCGCTCGACCTCGGCGATCAGCGCCCGCGCGCCCGCCTCGATCTCGTCGGTCAGCGCCTCGACGTAGTACGAGCCCCCCAGCGGATCCACGACGTCCGCCACCCCCGTCTCGTGGGCGAGCACCTGCTGGGTGCGGAGCGCCAGGTTCACCGACTGCTCGGTCGGCAAGGCGAGCGCCTCGTCGAAGGCCGCCGTGTGGAGCGACTGCGCGCCGCCGAGGATCGCGGCGAGGGCGTTCAGCGTGACCCGCACGATGTTGTTCTCGGGCTGCTGCGCGGTGAGCTGGCTCGCGCCGGAGCCGGCGCCGGTCCGGAACAGCCAGCTCGCCGGCTTCGTCGCGCCGAACCGCTCGCGCATGAGGCGCGCCCAGAGGCGCCGCATCGCCCGGAACTTGGCCGCCTCGCGGAGGAGCTCGGTGCCCGCCGTGAAGTTGAACGCGAAGCGCGGCGCGAAGGCGTCCACCGGCACCCCGCGCGCCAGCGCGGCCTCGACGTACGTGAGCGCGTCGGCGAGCGCGAAGCCCACCTCCTGGACGAGCGTCGAGCCCGCCTCGCGCATGTGGTAGCCGCAGACGTTGATGAAGTTCCAGCGCGGCAGCCGCCCGGCGCAGAACTCGATGACGTCGGTCACGAGCCGGAGCGACGGCGCCGGCGGGAAGACGTAGGTGCCGCGCGCGATGAACTCCTTGAGGATGTCGTTCTGCGTGGAGCCGCTGAGCCGCTCGAGCGGCAGGCCCTGCCGGCCGGCCAGGGCGACGTACATCGCGAGGATCACCGCCGCGGGCGCGTTGATCGCGTTCGCCGGGCTCGCCTGCTCGAGCGGGATGCCGTCGAAGACCGTCTCGAGGTCGCGCAGCGAGCTCACCGGCACGCCGACCTTGCCGACCTCGCCGCGCGCGAGCGGGTGGTCGGAGTCGTAGCCGTGCTGCGTCGGCAGGTCGAACGCCACGTTGATCCCGCCGAGACCCCGCTCGAGCATGTAGCGGAAGCGGCGGTTGGTCTCCGCCGCGGTGCCGAAGCCCGCGTACTGGCGCATCGTCCAGAGCCGCCCGCGGTACATGGACGGGTGGATGCCGCGCGTGAACGGGTACGCGCCGGGGGCGCCGAGGTCGCGCGCGACGTCGAACCCCCGCGCGGCGAGGTCCGCGGGCGTGTACGCGCCCTGCCGGCTCGCCGCCGTCCCCGCGCCCGGCTCCTGCTCGAGCATGCGCCCGACCTCCGGCTGCCCTACGCTACTCTGGCGGGCGGTGCACGGCAACGTGGGATCGCGCCGCCCCGGCTGGGGCGCGCGCGCCCCGCCCGCGGCGGGCCGGCCCGCGCCGGGACTGCCGGGTTGTCGTGGAGTTAGGGCGCCTTTACTTCTGGCAACTGGCTTGCTTAAAATCAGTCGCATGGACGCTGCCGAGGTGCCGCCGGCCCTGCTCGAGTGTCTGGACGCCGTCGCCCGGCTCGAGCGGGAGGCGCCCCCGGCCTCGCGCGCCGCCCTGGCCGCCCGGCTGGGCCTCGACGAGGCGGCCGCCGCCAGGCGCCTGCGCGAGCTCGAGGCGCGCGGCCTCCTGCGCACCGAGCGCGGGGGCCGGCTCCGGCTGACCGCGGCGGCCGAGCGCATCGCGCTCCGGCTCGTGCGCCGCCACCGCCTGCTCGAGCGCTTCCTCACCGACCAGCTCCGCCTGCCGTGGGCGCGCGTGCACGAGGAGGCCTGCCGGCTGACACCGGTCCTCGCCGACGACGTCGCCGACGCGCTCGCGCGGCTCCTCGGCGACCCGGCGACCTGCCCGCACGGCAACCCGATCCCCGCGGCCGACGGCACGCTCACCGCCGAGCGCGGCACGCCCCTCGACCGCCTCCGGGCCGGCCAGGCCGGGATCATCCTCCGGATCGAACGCGAGGAGCCCGGACTGCTCCGCGACCTCGCGGCGCTCGGCCTCCTGCCGCAGACCAAGGTCGAGATCGAGGAGGTCGCGCCGCTCGGGGGGCCGCTCCTGGTGCGCGTCGGCAGCGCGCGCTACGCGCTCGGGCGCGACGTCGCCGCGCGCATCCTCGTGCGCGAGGTCTGAGCGCGTGCTCTCCTGCCACGGCGAGATCGCGCGCTGGAAGCGGGAGCTGCCGACGAGCGTCGCGCTCGCGGGCAACCCGAACGTCGGCAAGTCGAGCGTCTTCAACTGGCTCACGGGCATGGGCGTCGTGACCGCGAACTACCCGGGCAAGACCGTCGAGGTCCAGCTCGCGACGACGCGCTTCAAGGACGAGGAGATCGGCGTGATGGACCTGCCCGGGACCTACGCCATGGGCTCGACGTCCGAGGACCAGTGGGTCGCGCGCCGCGCGCTCCTCGACGCCGGGCCCGACGTCGTGCTCGTGGTGGTGGACGCGACCCGGCTCGAGCGCAACCTCTTCCTGCCGCTGCAGCTCCTCGACCTCGGCTTCCGCGTCGTGATCGCGCTGAACCTGGTCGACGAGGCGTGGCGCGAGGGTCTGCGCATCGACTCGGCGCGCCTCGCGCGGCTGCTCGGCGTCCCCGTCGTCCCCACCGTCGCGATCCGCGGCCAGGGGCTCGACCGGCTCGTCGAGGCCGCGCTCCGCGAGGCCCGCGCGGGCGCCCGGCGGCCGGCGGCGCCCCGCTACGGCCGCGACGTGGAGGAGGCGATCGCCGCGCTCGCCGACAGCCTCGCGGCGGAGGGCGTCGCGCGGCCCTGGGGCCTCTCACCGCGCGCGGTCGCCCTGCTGCTGCTCGAGGAGGACGACGAGGCGTGCGCCTGGGCGCGGGACCTGCCGGACGGCGGCCGGATCCTCCGCGACGCGGCGGACGCCGCCGGGCGCATCGCCGCGGGCCACGACGAGCCGGCGGCGCTCCGCATCGCGCGCGAGCGCCACGGCCTCGCGGGCGAGATCGCCGCGAAGGTGAAGACCCGCGTGCACGCGCCCTCCACCGCGCAGGAGCGCTTCTGGCGGCTCACGACCGCGCCGCTCACCGGCTTCCCCCTGCTCGCGCTCGTCCTCGTCGGCCTCTTCGCCACGCTCTTCTGGGTGGGCGACGCCCTGGCGACGCTCCTCACCGCCGGCTGGGAGGCGTGGGTGTCGCCCGGCCTCCGCGCGGTCGTCCACCTGGCGCTCGGCGAGGGCGCCGCCGCGCGCAGCGTGCTCTGGGGCGTGGACGCCGGCGTGCTCGCGGCGCTCGCCGTCGGCATCCCGTACGTCCTCACCTTCTACCTGATCCTCTCGGTGCTCGAGGACACGGGCTACCTGAACGCCGTCGCGTTCCTCACCGACCCGTTCATGCACCGGCTCGGCCTGCACGGGCGCGCGGCGATCCCGCTCGTCGCGGGCGCCGGCTGCAACGTGCCGGCGATCATGGGCACGCGCGTGCTCGCGACGATGCGGGAGCGCATCCTGGCGAGCACGCTGGTCTGCCTGATGCCCTGCAGCGCGCGCACCGCGGTGATCGCGGGCGCCGTCGCCCGCTACGTGGGCTGGGGCCCCGCGGTGGCGATCTACCTGGTCGTCGCGGGCCTCGGCTTCGGCGCCGGCTGGGGAATGAACCGCGTGCTGCCGGGCCGCTCGGCCGGGCTCGTGATGGAGATGTTCCCGTTCCGCCGGCCGTCGGTCCGGGCGATGCTCCGGCAGACGTGGCACCGCTTCGAGGGCTTCGTCCGGGTCGCCACGCCCGTGGTGCTCGTCGGCAGCTTCGTGCTCGGCGTGATCTACGAGACGGGGCTCGTGTGGGCGTTCACGGTGCCGCTCCGGCCGGTGGTCGAGGGCTGGCTCGGGCTGCCCGCCGTCGCCGGCCTCACGCTCATGTTCGCGGTGCTGCGCAAGGAGCTGGCGCTGCAGCTCCTGCTCACGCTCGCGATCGCGCAGTACGGCGCCGGCGCCGACGACCTGCTCCGCTTCATGGACCGCGGGCAGATCTTCACCTACGCGCTCGTCAACACGCTCTACATCCCGTGCATCGCGACCGTCGCCGTGCTCGCCCGCGAGCTCGGCTGGCGGCGCGCCCTCCTGATCTCGGGGTTCACGATCGCGCTCGCGCTCCTGGCGGGCGGCGTGGCGCACCGCCTCATCGCGCTCGCCGCCTGACCGGGCTCAGCGCCCCGCGCGCGCCGGGCGGGCGGCCTGCTTGAGGTACCGGTAGTAGTCGCTGTCGGTGGTGAGGATCAGCACCGAGTCCTTGTTCTGCCCCTCCCGGTAGGCCTCGAGCGTCCGCGAGAAGGCGTAGAACTCCGGATCGCCGCTGTAGGCGTCGCCGTAGACGCGCGTGGCGCCGGCGTCGGCCTTCCCCCGGATCTCCTGGGCGCGCCGGTAGGCGCCCGAGCGGATCTGGCGCAGCTCCTTCTCCATGGTCCCCAGGATCTCGGCGCTCCGGCCCTCGCCCTCCGACCGGAAGCGCGCGGCGATCCGCTTCCGCTCGGAGATCATCCGGGCGTAGACCTTCTCCCGGACGCTCTCCACGTAGTTGAGGCGCTTGATGCGGACGTCCACCAGCTCGATCCCGTACTGCGGGATGACCTTCCGGGCCTCGACCAGGACATTCCGGGTCAGCTCCTCGCGCCCACGGCTGACTTGCTTCTTCAGCTCCTCCCGCACCTCGGCCGGGACCTCCTCCAGGATCTCTCCCTCCGGGACCACCCACGAGGCGCTGCGGACCAGCTCCACGAGCTCGCTGCCCGAGACCTGGTCCCGGACGACCGAGTCGATGATGTCGTTCAGGCGGGACTGGGCCCCGGCCTCCGTG
>MGCF01000029.1:1046-40267 GCA_001788495.1 Candidatus Rokubacteria bacterium RIFCSPLOWO2_02_FULL_73_56 | reverse complement strand
CCTCGCCGAGCGCGAGCGCCCTCAGGCGCCGGCGCCCTGCCCGGGCTCCCGCGCGTTGACGAGGACGCCCATGTTCCCGTACGGGTGCCGGTTCTCGAGCATGAGCTGGTGGCACGCGGGGATGTCGTCGAAGGCGTAGGTCTTCGACAGGCACGGGTCCACCTTGCCCTCGGCCACGAGCCGGGTCACCGCGGCCGCCTGCGGGTCGTTCGAGAGGTGGCTGCCCTGGAAGCGCTTCTGGCGCATCCAGTGGTAGCGCAGGTCGAGGGTCACGTTGTAGCCGGTCGTGCCCGCGCAGATGACGATCATGCCCCCGGTGGCGCAGACGAACTCGGACGTCGGCAGCGTCGCCTCGCCGGGATGCTCGAAGACGATCCGCGGGCTCGTGCGCTCGCCCAGGGCGTCCCAGACCGCCTTGCCGAAGGCGCGGGCCCCCTTGGCCCACTCGCCGTAGGCCCTGGCGTCCTTCGTGTCGGGCATGGGCCCCCAGTGCGTGAACTGGCTCCGGTTGACGACGCCGACCGCGCCGTGCTCGAGGCAGAACTTCTTCTTGGCGTCGTCGGAGACGACCGCGATCGGGCGGCCGCCGAGGGCGCGCGTGATCTCGAGCGCCATGCTCCCGAGCCCGCCCGCGGCGCCCCACACGAGCACGACGTCGCCGGGCTCGACCACGTGGGGCGGCCAGCCCATCAGCATCCGGTACGCGGTCGAGGCGCAGAGCAGGAAGCAGCCCGCCTGCTCCCAGCTCAGCCGCTTCGGCTTGGGCACGCACTGATGCGCCTGCGCGCGCGCGAACTGGCAGTAGCTGCCGTAGTTGGTCTGGTAGCCCCAGATGCGCGTGCTCTCGGCGAGCATGGGGTCCTTGCCCGAGCGCACCCAGGGGTCGTCCGGCCGCCACCAGCCACTGTGGACGATCACCTCGTCGCCGACCCGCACGTTCCGCACATCGCGGCCGACCGCCCACACGATGCCCGAGCAGTCGCTGCCGCCGGCGTGGAAGTCCTCGGGCTCGCCGAGCTTCTGGCGCTCGCCGATGACGTCGAGCGGGTAGCCGAGCGCGGCCCACACGTTGTTGTAGTTGATGCCCGACGCCATCACGTAGATCAGCACCTCGTCGGGGCCGATCGCCGGCGTCGGGATGACCTCACGCTGCCAGGCCTCCCGCGGCTGGCCGAAGCGGCTCTGCCGCACCAGGTACGCGTGCATCCGCGCCGGCACCTCGCCGAGCGGGGGCTTGTCTCCGAGCTCGTACAGGTCCGCCATCAGCTGAGCTCCTCCTGGATTCGCCGTCGGGGCGTCACCCGTTGAACTCCTTGACGAGCTTCGGCAGGCGCGGGTCGTCGAGCCCGGGCTGCCACGGCTGGTAGAGCGAGGTGCGGTCGAGCAGCCCCGCGTAGCGCTCCTTGATCTTTCCGCCGATCGTCGCGTACGTGCCGGTCACCGCGAACGCGTCCACCATCTCGTCGGTGACGAGGTCGGCCATGCCCTTCCAGTCGCCCTCGACCGACTTTCGGTGGAGCGCCGGCGTGAGGTCCTGCCAGCCGTGGGCGGCGAGCACGGGCTCGTAGGTGCGCGTCGAGGCGTAGAAGGCGATCTGCTGCCGCACCGACTGCCGGGCCTGGCGGAGCTCCTGCTCGGTGTCGCCGACGACGGCGAAGGTCGACGTGGCGTAGGCGAAGTCGGCGCGCGCGCGCCCGGAGGCGCGCAGGCCCTCCTCGACGGCGGGGTGGACGTACTCGCGCAGGTACTTCGGGCTGTTGAAGGGGTGGACGTGCAGCCCGTCACACACCTCGCCCGCGATGCGGCACATGTGCTGGTTGACGCCCGCGATGTAGACGGGGATCCGCGGATGCGCGACGGGCCCGGGGTTGAAGAACGGCGTCATCAGGTCGAACCGGTAGAACCGGCCCTTGAAGTTGAGCTTGGTGCCGTTCTGCCAGCAGTCCCAGATCGCGCGGAGCGCCTGGACGATCTCCCGCATCTTCGGGCCCGGCGACTCGAACTTCACCGAGAACCGCCGCTCGTTATGGCCCTTGACCTGGGTGCCGAGGCCGAGGATGAACCGCCCGTCGGAGGCCTTCGCGAGGTCCCAGGCGATGTGCGCCAGGATCATCGGGCTCCGCGGGAACGCCACCGCGATCGCCGTGCCGAGCCTGACCCGCGAGGTCACGGTCGCGGCCACCGCCAGCGGCAGGAACGGGTCGTGCTGCGTCTCCGAGGACCAGAGGCAGTCGAAGCCGAGCGCCTCGACCCGGCGCGCGTAGTCGGGGATCGACTTCAGGTCGTGGGTGAGCATGCCGACGTCGAATTTCACGGGCCGTCTCCTTTGCCGGGGGTGCGGCTATTGTAGCGAGCCGCGCGCGGCCAGAACAGCCAGCCGTTCGGCCTAGGTCTGCGCCAGGTCTGGCGGGTGCGGCGCGGGAGCGCGGCGAGCGCGTCGCGCCTCATCGCGCGCTCGACCCGAAGTCGACGAGCGCCTGCGCGACGTCGGGGTGCGACATCAGGAACGCCTCGATCTCGCCCGGCGCGACCGCGTCGAGCATCGAGGCGACGGTGGCGTGGGCGAACGGGTTCGCGCCCATCGGCGCTACTCGAGGCGGAAGAGCGCCGCCGCGTTCCGCCAGGCCACCCGCTCGGCGACGTCCGGGCGGAGCTCGCCCAGGATGCGCCGCGTCCACGCGAGGAGCCGGTCGAGCGTCGCCGGCTCGAACAGCCGCGGCGCCCAGACGTCCACGCCCATGAGGAAGCGGTCCGGCAGCTTCTCGATCAGCGCCTTCCAGGCCGGGTCGAGCGGCCCCGTCTCGGTGGCGAGCGCCGGCCGGCGCTGGAAGTGCATCCCGGAGAGGTCGACGAGCAGGTTCGGGTTGCGCGCGAGCAGCCCCTCGACGCGTGCCGGCGGTCCCTCGCCGGCGTGGGCGAGGACGACCGTCGCCCGGCGGTGCGCCGCGAGCGCGCCCTCGAGCGCGGCCGCGGCCGGGTCGGTGAGCTCGTAGTGGATCACGACCGGGACCCCGTGCCGGGCCAGGACGTCGAGGATCCGCCCGAACGCGGGATCGCCCGGGTCGCGGTCGATCGTGCGGCGGCCGACCTGCCGCAGGTGGACCTCGCCGACGACGCGCACGCCGCCCTGGCCGAGCGCCGCGTCCAGGCGGGCCGCGGCCGCGGGGTCGGTCGGGTCGGGGAGCGGCAGGCCGGCGACGACGCGGTCGGGATGGCGCCGCGCCGCCGCGGCGAGCCACGCGGGGTCGTCCTTCTGCACGCCGCCCACGCCGAGGAGGACCACCCGGGTGACGCCGTGGCGCGGCATCGCCTCCACGTACCCGCCGATCGCGCGGGCGCTCGGCAGGTGGGAGTGGGCGTCGATCAGCGGTCCCGCGTACGACGCCGCCCGCGCGGGGGCCGGCGCGGCGGCGGCGAGCGCGGCGGCGAGCGCGACGGCGAGGAGCCGCACGGGGCGGGCGGCCCGGTCGGCCACGCTAGACGACGCCCTCGCGGGCGAGGGCGTCGAGCTCGGCGTCGCCGACGCCGACGGACGCGTAGACCTCGCGGTTGTGCGCGCCGAGCGGCGGTCCCACCCAGCGGATCGCCGCCGGCGTCCCGCCGAGGCGCGGCGTCGGCGCGGTCATGCGCACGGCGCCGAGGGCCGGGTCGGGCACGTCCAGCAGGATCCCGCGCGCGAGCACGTGCGGGTCCTTGCTGATGTCGGCGGCGTCGTAGACGGGGGAGGCGGTGAGGTCCACCTTCTCGAACAGCTCGAGCATCTCGGCGAGCGTGCGCGCGCCGATCGCGCGCGCGAGCGCGGCATCCACCAGGTCGTTGTGGGCGACCCGCGCGTCGTTGGTCGCGAAGCGGGGGTCGGCGAGCATCGCCTCGAGGCCGAGGCTCTTGAAGAGCGCCGCCGCCGAGGCCGGTGTGGACGCCGAGAGCGCCACCCACTGACCCTCGCGCGTGCGGTAGGTGCCGCGCGGGCTCGCGTTGTCGGACTGGTTGCCGTGCCGCATCCGGATCCGGCCGTCGAGCGCGTACTCCGCGACCGCGGGCCCGAGCACCGCGAGGAGCGGCTCGTAGAGCGAGATGTCGATCTGCTGGCCGCGTCCGGAGACCTGGTCGCGGTGGCGGAGCGCCGCCAGGACGGCGGTCGCCCCGGCGAGGGCCGCGACCATGTCGGCCATCGGGAACGCGGGCAGCGTCGGCGGGCCGTCCGCGAGTCCCGTCGCGGCGGCGAAACCGCTCATCGCCTCGACCATCGTGCCGAAGCCGGGCCGGTTGCGGTAGGGGCCGTCCTGGCCCCAGCCCGACACGCGCGCAAACACCAGGCGCGGGTTCTCGGCTGACAGCACATCCCAGCCGAGCCCCCATTTCTCGAAGGTCCCGGGGACGAAGTTCTCGACGAGGACGTCGGCGTCGCGCACGAGCCGACGGAGGAGGTCCTGCCCGCGCGGGTGGGTGAGGTTGAGCGTGATCGAGCGCTTGCCGCGCGCGTAGATCTTCCACCACAGCTCGCCGCGCTCGCGGAGCCAGGTGCGCAGCGGGTCGCCGCCGCGCGGGTTCTCCACCTTGATCACGTCGGCGCCGTGGTCGGCCAGCGTCGTCGCGAGCACGCCGCCCGCGATCAGGCGCGAGCAGTCGATGACGCGGAGCCCGGCGAGCGCGCCGCTCATGCGCCCGCGGTCTTCTTGAAGTGCCTCGCGAGGGCGTCCAGGATCAGGGCCAGCGCTTCCTTCTCGGTGCGGCCCGTGACCGTGACGCCCCAGGCGACGGCGGTCGCCACCCACTCCCCGGCCTCGTTCTGGTAGACCTCGACCTCGAACTTCACCGGGCGCTAGCTTACCCCAGAACGCGCCGGTGGGGGCGGGGCTCGTGGGTCAGAGCGTCGCGACGCGGTTACGGCCGTGCAGCTTCGCCTCGTTGAGGGCGCGGTCCGCGGCGGCGATCAGATCCTCCGCGGAGGCCGCGTCGGCGGGCAGCGAGGCGATCCCGAAGCTGGCCGTGACCCGCCCGTGGGCGAACTCGTGGTCCTCGAGCACGCCGCGGATCCGCTGGGCGTAGCTGACCGCGCCCGCCTTGGGCGTGTTGGCCAGGATCGCCCCGAAGTCGTCGCCCTCCCGGCGCGTGATGACCGTGAAGCTCCGCGAGTGCCGGACGAGCAGTCGCGCGACCTCCTTCAGCGTCTCGTCGCCCGCCGGGCGGCCCTTGGCGTCGTTGAGCGCCTTGAAGTTGTCGACATCGAGGAAGACGAGCGAGAGCGGGTGCCCGAACCGGGCGCTGCGCTTGGCCTCCTCGTCGATGCGCAACGCGAAGTAGCGCCGGTTGTAGAGGTCGGTCAGGTTGTCCTTGAACGACAGGTCCTCGAGGCGGGCGTTGCGGATCGCGACCGCGGCCTGGGAGGCGAGGGCGCGCAGCAGCTTCTCGTAGTCGGGGTCGAACGGGACGATCGCGTTGTTGTCGTCGAGCGCGTTGATGAGCTCGAGGACCCCGACGATGTTGCCCGCGAGGTCCTGGAGCGGCACGACGAAGACCGACCGGGTGCCGTAGTCGTTGCTGCCGTCCACGGCCTGGTTGAAGGCGAGCGTCTGCCGGATGCCGACCGCGTAGGCGTCGGCCACGTTGATGATCTCGCCGGTCTTCGCGACGTGGCCCGCGAGGCTCGCCTCCGAGAGCGGGACCGGCGCGGCCTGCAGGCGGCGCTGCGTCTCGCGCCGGCCGAGCTTCGCCGTGAGGAAGTCGTTCTGGACGACCGCGAACCGCAGGTGGTCGCCCTCCCGGAGGAAGAGCGTGCCCGCCTCGGCCCGCGTGAAGCGCCGCGCGTTGTCGAGGATGCGCTCGAGCAGGGCGTAGAGGTCCCGCTCGCTCGTCAGAGCGATCCCGATCTCGAGCAGCTCCTCGAGCAGGTGCGTTCGGTCCATCGTGGTCGTGAGGCTCATGGGGCGGCCACCCGGTTGCGCCCCAGCCGCTTGGCATCGTATAGCGCGCGGTCGGCCGCGGCAATCAGATCGTCGGCGCTCGTCCCGTCGTCGGGCAGGCAGGCGACGCCGAGGCTCACGGTGACGCGCCCGTGGCCGAACGCGTGCTGCTCGACGACGGCGCGGATGCGCTCGCCGTACGTGAGGGCGCCGAGCCTGCCCGTGTTCACGAGGATGATCGCGAACTCGTCGCCGCCATAGCGGGTCACGACGCTGAAGCTCCGCGAGTGCTTGAGCAGGAGCCGCGCGACGTCGCGCAGGGCCTCGTCGCCCGTCCGGTGGCCGAACCGGTCGTTGACGTCCTTGAAGTGGTCCAGGTCCACGAGCGCGAGCGCGAGGGGCTCGACGAAGCGCGTGTGGCGCTTGAACTCCTCCTCCATCCGGACCATGAAGTAGCGCCGGTTGTAGACGTCGGTGAGGGCGTCCTTGAACGAGAGGTCCTCGAGGCGCGCGTTGCGGATCGCGACGGCCGCCTGGGAGGCGAGGGACCGGACGAGGCCCTCGTACTGGGCGTCGAACGGCACGATCGCGCCGTTGCGTCCCAGCGCGTTGAGCAGCTCGAGCACGCCCAGGATGTTGCCCGCCGGGTCCTGCAGCGGCACGACGAGGATCGACTGCGTCCGGTAGTCGAGGCGCGCATCGACGCGGGGATCGAAGCTGTACGGCCGGTCCGGCGGGATCGCGTACGTGTCGTGGAGGTTGAGGATGTCGCCGGTCAGCGCGACGTGCCCGGCGAGGCTCAGCTCGCGGAGCTGCAGGGGCTCCTCCTGGAGCCGGCGGCGCATCTCGTCCTCGCCGAGCTCGCGGGCCAGCCGCTCGTTCTGGACGACCGCGAACCGGAGCAGGTCGCCCTCCCGGAGGAAGAGGGTACCGGCCTCGGCGTGCGTGAACCGCCGCCCCTCGCTCAGGATGCGCTCGAGGAGCGTCGCGAGATTGCGCTCGCTGGTGAGCGTGATGCCGATCTGCACCAGGTCGCGGAACGCCTGCGTCATGTTCAGCGCCGGAAGCTCTGGATGTCGCACGGCGCCTCCCGGTCCCTAGAGGACCGCCACTCGATTCCGGCCGAGGCGTTTGGCCTCGTACATCGCCCTGTCGGCGCCGACGACGAGATCGTCGCCGGCCGCCACGTCCTCCGGCAGCGATGCGACGCCGAGGCTCACGGTGACCGAGCCGTGCGCGAACTCGTGCGCCTCGATGACCTCGCGGATCCGGTGGGCGTACGTCACGGCGCCGGCCTTCGGCGTGTTCACCAGGAGCACGGCGAACTCGTCGCCCCCGAACCGGGTCACGACCGTGAAGTTCCGCGAGTGCTTGAGCAGCAGCCGCGCGACCTCCCGGAGGGCCTCGTCGCCCGTCTGGTGCCCGAAGCGGTCGTTCACGGCCTTGAAGTGGTCGAGGTCGAGGAGCACGAGCGAGACCGGCTCGGCGAAGCGCGCGTGCCGCCGCGCCTCCTCCTCGATCCGGACGCTGAAGTACCGGCGGTTGTAGACGTCGGTGAGGGCGTCCTTGAACGAGAGGTCCTCGAGGCGGGCGTTGCGGATCGCGACGGCCGCCTGCGAGGCCAGCGAGCGCACGAGGTCCTCGTACTCGGGGTCGAAGGCGACGACGTCGCCGGCCTCGTCGAGCGGGTTGATCAGCTCGAGCACGCCCAGGACGTTGCCGGCGGGATCCTGCATCGGCGCGACCAGGGCCGCGCGCGTCCGGTACTCGCACCGCGCGTCGAACAGCGGGTTGAGCGCGTACGGGGTGTCGGGCGGGATCGCCGCCGTGTCCGCGATGTTGACGACCTGGCCGGTCAGCGCCACGTAGCCCGCCAGGCTCATCTCGCTGAGCTTGAGCGGCTCGGCCTGGAGCCGGCTCCTCATCTCCGTGTCGCCGAACTGCCGGACCAGCCGGTCGTTCTGGACGACCGCGAAGTGGAGCGCGGTGTCCTCTCTGAGAAACAGGGTGCCCGCCTCGGCCCGCGTGAACCGCCGCGCCTCCGTGAGGATCAGCTCGAGGAGGTCCCCCAGGTCGCGCTCGCTCGTCAGGGCGATGCCGATGTGCACGAGATCCCTGAAGACCTCGGTCAGATTCATGGGCAGACGCATAGACTCCACCGAAAGCATGGCGAATTTGTTTCAGCAATCACGGTGCCACCCCCTGGGCTCCCAAGGTCTCCGCCGAACATGTTATCTATCGCTAGCTTCCGCGACGCTCGACCGCGAGGCCAGCCACCGCCGAGAAACTTCTGACCAGCTGTTTCCTGAGCAGTGACACATTGCTGGCCACATCCGTGACCAGCTGGCGATCCGTTACCGTTTCCGTGACAGATCGTCTTCCAACGACGTGTCAGGGTGGCGGGCTCGCGGATGCGAGTAGGCGGCGAGATCCCACCTAAGTTGTTGATTTTACAGTTATGAGCCCTGTGCTTTCCCTGGCATAGCGGTTGCTCATCGCTACGGGGAGACGAGCATGAAGCTGACATTCCGCAAGCGCGAAGTCAAGAACCTCAGCGAGCTGCAGTCGCTGGTGACGGACAACGCCGACGCGATCGAGCCTGGGCTGCGAGTCGTCGCGACCAGCGTGAGCCTCGGGCGCTCGTCGGTCGATCTGGCCGGGCTCGACGTCTCGCGCCGGCCCGTCCTGATCGCGCTCGACCTGACGGCCGACGACGCGATGATCTTCAAGATGGTCGAGGCGTACGCGTGGTGCCTGGAGTACCCGGAGTCGGTGCAGCGGCTCGTGCCCCGCGACGCCGGCCCGTGCGACTGGCCGCCGCGCGTCGCGTTCGTCGCCGAGCGGCTGCTCGAGTCGTTCCTCAGGAAGATCCGGCTGCTGAAGTTCCCGCAGATGGACTGCTTCGAGTACCGCTACGTCGAGGTCAACGGCTCCACCGGCTTCTACCTCGATCCCGTGGACTGGACGCGCGGCGCGCCCGCGCGGCCCGTGTCCCCGCCCCCGGATGCCCCGCCGCCGCCCGCGCCGCCGGGCCCCGAGCCGGAGGCGCGCGAGGAGCGCCGCGTGCCGAGCGCGACGCCGACCAACGGCCACCGCACCGCCGTCACACGGCCGCGCTCGCCAGACTGGAGCGAGCTCCTCGGCGGACGTGCCGAGGCCGCCGAGCGCGTCCGGGACGCCGCGCAGGTGACCGACGCGCCCGCGCCGGAGAACGCCGCGCCGGACGACCGGGTCGAGGCCCCCGGGGCCGACGCGGCGCAGCCCGGCCTCGACGAGCTCGACCTCGGCGCGACGCGCGAGCTGACGCCGACGTGGCGCAAGTTCCTCGACAAGCTCACGGGCGGCTTCGACAGCCGGCCCGCACCGGCGCTCGAGGACGTCGAGCCCGTCGAGCCCGTGGCGGACGCCGCGCCGGCGCCGATCGCGGAGGCCGAGCCGCCCGCGCCCGCCGAGCCGGAGATCGCCCTGCCGCCCCGGCCAATGTCGCCCGCGCCGCGCGGCGGGGCCGAGGCACGGCGCTCGGCCGACGCCCTGCTCGACCCGCAGCGCCTCCTGCTCGAGGGACTCAAGCTCCCGTCCAACGGCGAGCTCGCCCCGCAGTGGCGAAAGTTCCTCGAACGGCCGACCGCGCTCGACGACGCCAAGACCGGCGTGGTGCGCGAGTACCTGCAGCGCGAGTTCCCGATGAGCACGGTGTACGACTTCCACGACTTCCAGCGCAACGCGCAGGTGTTCCAGCTCCAGGACAACCACGGCAAGGTCATGCAGCTCGCCACGCTCACGGCCGAGTTCTTCGACGAGCACAGGGAGTCGGAGCTCCGCGCCTGGGTCGAGCAGCACCGGCTCGCCCAGGCGCTGCGTCAGGCCGGGCAGGCGGGCGTGCTCGTGACGAAGGCCGGCCTGCAGGTCGACCACCGCTAGGAGAAGCTCCAGGCCAGGAGGCGCTCGGGCGCGATCCGGATCACGGCCTCGAAGCGGTCCGCGAGCGCGAGCGCGTCGTACTGCGGGTACTTGGCGACGAGCAGCGCGACGGCCCGGGCCAGCACCGGCCCCGCGTGCACGAGGTCGGCGCGTCCCTCCACGATGACCCAGCGGAGCCCGGCCCAGTCTTCGTCCCAGCGGTCGACCAGCAGCGAGACCCGGGGGTTCTCCTCGATGTTCCGGACGCGCCTGAGCGTCCGCCCCGGGCTGCGCTTGGGCTTGGCGTCGATCGGGGCGTAGCAACGCTCGCCATCGAAGACGTAACAGACGGGGACCACCAGCGGCCTGCCCGCGGCGTCCGCCGTGCCCAGCCGGGCCACGCGCCCCTCGCGCAGGAGCGCGGCAGCCCAGCCGGGGACCGGCGCGGTCACCGGATGAGCTTCGCGTAGCGGTCGAGCAGGGGCAGGATCGCGTCGCGCGGCTCCGAGGGCAGCCGGAGGATCGCGCGCGTCACGCCCGCCTCGGCGAAGCGGTCGAGCACGGGCGGCTCGACCGGCGCGCCGAAGACGGAGACGGAGATCGTCCTCATGTCCCGGCCCGCCCGCGCCGCCCGCGCCTTGAGATCCGCGAGGCCCGCGAGGATCACCTCGCTCGCGCGCCCGCGCGGGAACCAGCCGTCGCAGCAGTCGACGACGCGCTGGAGCGTGTGCCCGCTCTCGCCGCCGAGGAGCACGGGCGGGTGCGGCTTCTGGACCGGCTTCGGGTGCATCCAGATCGGGTCGAAGCGGACGTACTCGCCGTGGAAGGACGCCGCCTCCTTGGTCCAGATCTCCTTCATCGCCCGGATCTGCTCGGCGAGGCGCTTGAAGCGCGTCTTCGCGTCGGTCCCGTGGTTCTCCATCTCCTCGATGTTCCAGCCGCCGCCGACGCCGAAGAGGAAGCGCCCGTTGGAGACGAAGTCGAGGCTCGCGACCTCCTTGGCGGTCGTGATCGTGTCACGCTCGATCAGGAGGCAGATGCCGGTGCCGAGCTTGAGCCGGGTCGTGACCGCGGCGGCGTAGGCCAGGGCGACGAACGGGTCGAGCGTGTGGGAGTACTCACGCGGGATCTCGCCGCCGCTCGGGAACGGCGTGCGCCGGCTCGCGGGGATGTGCGTGTGCTCCGGGACGAACAGCGACTCGAAGGCGCGCTCCTCGGCCGCGCGCGCCAGCTCCTCGATGCGGATCGCATAGTCCGTGTTGAACATGCAGACGCCGATGTGCATTCCTGTCTCCTCGTCGGGTGCTGGGTGAGCGTGGCCCTCGCGCGCCGAAGACGGACTCGGGCAGCGCCGTCGGCCGCGTCGCGCGGGTCGAAGACCACGGTGTCGCCGGGCTCGATCTCGAGGCGCGGCGGCGCGTCGTCCCACTCGCAGTGGGCACAGCCCGCGTCGAGACGCTGCGTCTGCGCCATGCTCACGGCAGGTGGGGCCGCCGGCGCGTCGCGCGCGCGCGGTCCACGGACCAGGCGCCCGCCCCGAGCAGGGCCACGGCGAGCGTCGCCGCGAGGACGAGCAGCGAATGCTCCCAGCCGGCCGCGATCGCGCGCCCGGCCGCCGGGTCCACGATGATCCCGCGCATGAAGAAGCCCTCCGGGAGGTGGAGGAGGAAGACCGCCGACGCCATGATCGGAACCTGGGCGAGCGCGGCCCAGCGCGTCCAGAGGCCGACGACCAGGAGCGCGCCGCCGGCGGCGTGGGCGAGGATGAGGTACCAGGCGAGCAGGCCGGCGAGTCCGGCAGGATACGCGAGCCGCATGACCAGCGCCGCCACGCCGGCGGGGCCGAGCACGGTGAAGGCGTAGGCGCCGTGCATGACGAAGACCGCGCCGAGCACCACCCTGAGCAGCGCGGCTCCCGCAGCCTCGGGCGCGCTCATCGGCTCGTTTCCCTGCTCGCAGTGGCCATTGGCGCCTCCCCCATGCGACGCGCGCGCTTAGTGTACCCGCTATCACCCGGGCGTCAGATGGCTTCGCCGCGATGGCGTCCTGGCGTTGCCATCGGCGTTGAAAGGGAGCGATAGGTAATGGATATGGTCTAAGTGCTTGATCCAAAAGGCGAACACGTTTCACGTTTCACGTGAAGAATTCTATGCTATGAAGGGCTCCGATGAATGGTTTTCCGGGCGTTTGTATTCGGATCCAGGCGCGACTCAAGGCGCTCGGTTACAGCAAGAACGGTCGTCCCGACATCCTGCGCTTCTGCCAGGAACGAGCCTATCGTCCCCAATACCTTTATGCCTGGCTGCGCGGCCGCCTGCCGGCCTGGGAGAACCTGGTGCGGCTCGCCCGCGACCTCGACGTCTCCCCGGAGTGGGTGATGTTCGGCACCGGGGAGGGGCCCGTGGCGGCCCGGCGGCGGGCGGCGCCCGAGGCCGCGCCGGGCGCGCGCCAGGCCAAGATCATCGACTTCGCGCGGCTGCGCGAGGTCACGAGCCGGCTCGTGCGGCTCGAGACCGAGCTCGAGGCGATCTTCCGCGCCTTCCCCGACCTCCACTTCTGGCTGGACGCCGACGGGACCTTTCTCGCCTACCAGGCCGGGCGTAGCTCGAGCTTCCACGTCGCCCCCGAGACCGTGGTCGGCAAGCGGCTCGGCGACGCCTTCCCGCCCGAGCTCGCCCCGACGCTCGAGTCGGCGGCACGGGACGCGCTCGCCGCGTCGGCGCCGGCCTCGGTCGAGTTCACGCTGCCGTCACGCGCGGGCGACGGCCGGGAGCCCGTCGTCCGGAGCTACGAGGCCCGCTTCGTGCCGCTCGCCGAGCGCGCGCCGGCCCCGCCCCGGCTCCTGATGATCGTGCGCGACATCACCGAGCGCAAGCGCGCCGAGGACGCGACGCGCGCCCTCGTCGGCGCCGGGCGCGAGCTGGCCTCCACGCTCGATCCCGCGCAGGCGACCGAGCGCGTGGTGTCCACGGTCCTCGGCATCTTCCGCGTGCGCACGGCGTCGCTGTTTCGGCTCGATCCCGCCGCGGGCGTCCTCGTGTGCGCGGCGGTCGCCGGCGTGCGTGACCCGGCGAAGTGGATCGGCCAGCGCCTGCCGGTGGGGGCGGGCGTCTCCGGCCGGGCGGTGCGGGACAAGCGGCCGGCGTGGTCGAGCGACGCCGCCCGGGATCCGGCGCTCGTGATGCCCGACTGGATCCGGCGGCTCGGGGCGGAGGAGGGGCACGGCGCGGTCGTCAGCGTGCCGCTCGTGTCGCGGGGCGAGATCCTCGGCACCCTCGCGCTGGCCGACGCCCCGGGACGCGTGTTCGCCGCCGACGAGCTCGCCGTCCTCTCGGGCTTCGCCGACCAGGCGGCGCTCGCCCTGCAGAACGCGCGCCTGTTCGAGGACGCCGAGCGGCGGCGGCGCGAGGCGGAGGTCATCGCCGAGCTCGCGCGCACGCTCAACGCCTCGCTGGACCTCGCGACGGTGCTGCCGTCCGTCGTCGAGGGCGCGCGGGAGCTCTGTGGCTCGGACCTCGCGATGATCGCCCTCCGGGAGCCCGGCGGCGAGGTCGCGTTGATGCGCTACTGGGCCGGCTCCACGGGCTCGCTGAGCCAGGTGCCGATCGAGCCGGGCAAGGGGCTCGGCGGCCAGGTGCTCGTGACCGGCCGCCCGCTCCGGACGCACGACTATCGCGACGATCCCCGCTTCACGAAGGAGTACCTGCCGTTGCTCGAGGCGGACGGCATCCTGACGGGCCTGGTCGTCCCGATCTCGATCGACGGACGGGTGGAGGGGCTGCTCTACGTCCACAACCGCTCGCCGCGGCCGTTCACGGACCACGACGAGTCGATCCTGGCGCGGCTCGCCGACCAGGCCGCGATCGCGCTCCGCAACGCCCGCGTCTACGAGCGCAGCGAGCACCGCCGCCGCGCCGCCGAGGGCCTGGCCGACGTCGGCCGGCTCATCTCGCAGTCGCTCGACCCCGAGGTCGTCGCCCAGCGGATCGCCGACAGCGTCCTCGGGCTGTTCCAGGCGAACGCCTCGGCGCTCGTCCTGGTGGCGCCGGACACCGGCGCCTCGGTGACCGCCGCCGCCTCCGGGCATCCCTCGCCGCTCGCCCTGAGCCGCGCGGTCCTGCCCCCGGGCCTGGGAACCGTCGGGGTCGCCATCCGCGAGCGGAGCGCCGTGGCGTCACCCGACATCCTGGCCGACCCGCGCATCACGCTCACGCCGGAGCTGCGCGCGCGGTTCGAGCAGGCGGGCTTCCAGGCGGCGCTCGCCGCGCCGCTGCTCGTGCAGGGCCGCGCGCTCGGCGCCCTCGTCGTCAAGGACCGCACCGGACGGCGCTTCGACGACGAGGACGCGCGGCTCCTCCAGGCCTTCGCCGACCAGGCGGCGCTCGCGCTGGAGAACGCGCGGCTCTACCGCGAGGCCGAGCGGGCCCGGGCGCGGGCGCAGGCGGCGGCGGCGCGTTCGGAGCAGCGCTTCGCGAGCCTCGTGCGCGGGCTGACGGGCATCGTGTGGGAGGCCGACGCCGCGACCTGGCGGATGCTGTCGATGAGCCCGGCCGTCGAGCGCGTCCTCGGCTACCCCGTGGAGCGCTGGCTCGGCGAGCCGGACTTCTGGCTCGCCCACCTGCACCCCGACGATCGCGCGCGCTTCGAGGCGATGCGGCGGAGGCCCGCGTTCGGGCGGGCGGGCGACGAGCTCGAGTACCGGATGGTCGCCGCGGACGGGCGGCTGGTCTGGGTGAGCGACCGCGTGCGCGTGCTTGGCGACGAGCCGGGCCACACGCGGCGACTCCACGGCGTCATGGTGGACGTCACCGAGAGCAAGCTGGCCACGGGCGCGGCGCGGGCGCTCAGCGAGATCGGGCGCCTCCACGCCCAGTCGCTCGACCGCGACGCGGTCTCGCGGCGGATCGCGGAGAGCGTGCGCCGGCTCTTCAGCGCGCGGGTCACGGTCCTCTCGCGCGTCGAGCCCGGCGTCGGCAGCATGCTGGTCCTGGCCCGGGCGAGCGCCGAGCCGCTGCCGCCCGAGCGCCGGCGGCTCCTGTCGGCGGACATGGGCGTCACGGGGATGGTGGTGCGCGAGGGGCGGACCATCTTCTCGGCCGACGTGCTCGAGGACCCGCGGATCGAGTACCCGCCGGCGGTGCGGGAGTGGATCGCCGGCAGCCGGATGCGCGCCGTGCTCGCGGTGCCGCTCGCCGTGAAGGGCGCGGTGCTCGGCGCGCTCGCGATCGGCGACGTCGCCGGCCGGACGTTCGACGGGCGCGAGGTCCGGCTGGCGGAGGCGTTCGCCGACTACGCGGCGGTCGTGCTCGCGGGCACGCCGCCGGCGCCGCGGGCCTAGCGGCAGACCTCGAGCGACGCGCCGACGATCGCGCCGCGCCAGGCCGCCTCGGACACCCGGTACCAGCGTCCCCCGCCGTCCTTCACCCAGAACTCGTCCACGACGACGTCGCGGCGCCGCTCCACCACGCGGCCGGTCGGGTCGGTCGTGACGCCGCGGAACTCGCTCTCGAGCCGCGTGCGCCGCTCCCGGCCCGCGACGACGATCGTGACCGGCCGGCACGCGAGCTCCGCGCAGCCGGCGAGGGCGAGGCCGGCGGCCAGGAGCCAGGGCGCGAGCCGGCGGGTCCGCATGCCGCCATTCTAGCGTCTTGACTTCTCCCGTGTTTGATCTGACAGTGCCGACGGAGGACGCCTTCCGCGCCCATGCCGACTCTCATCCGCAACATCGGGCAGCTCGTGAGCGGTGACATCCGGCGCCCGCTGCTGGACGCCGACTCGCTCGTGCTCGCGGACGGCCGGATCGCCGCGATCGGCCGCGGCCTCGACCCGGACGCCGACACCGTGGTCGACGCCAAGGGCACCACCGTCATGCCGGGCCTCATCGACTCCCACGTCCATCCCGTCTTCGGGGACTTCACGCCGCGCCAGCGGACCGTCGACTTCCTCGAGTCCGCGATGCACGGCGGCGTGACGAGCGCGATCTCCGCCGGCGAGGTGCACCTGCCGGGCCGGCCCAAGGACATCGTGGGACTCAAGGCACTCGCCATCGTCGCGGCGAAGGCCTACGCGAACTTCCGGCCGGGCGGGGTCAAGGTCCGGGCGGGCGCGCCGATCCTCGAGCTCGGGATGGTCGAGGCCGACTTCGCCGAGATGGCCGCGGCGGGCGTCACGCTCGTCGGCGAGATCGGTCTGGGCTCGGTCCGGACCGGCAAGGACGCGGCGCCGATGGTGCGCTGGGCGAAGCGGTACGGGATGACCGTGACGATCCACACCGGCGGGCCGTCGATCGCCGGCTCGAGCCCGATCAACGCCGACGTCGTCCTGGAGGCGGACCCGGACGTCGTCGGCCACATCAACGGCGGGACCACGTCGATGGCGCCCGCGGAGATCGACCGGCTGGTCGCGACCGAGATGGCGCTCGAGATCGTCCAGTGCGGCAACCTGAAGACCGCGCTGCACACGCTGCGCGCGGCGACCGACGCGCGGGCGACGCACCGGCTCATCGTCGGCAACGACGCGCCCTCGGGCACCGGCGTGATCCCGCTCGGCGTGCTGCGGACGCTCAGCCTGCTCGCCGGGCTCGGGGGCATGCCGCCCGCCGAGGCCGTCGCCTGCGCCACGGGCAACACGGCGCGCGTCTACTCGCTCGACGCCGGGCTCGTCGCCGAGGGACGGGCGGCGGACCTCGTGATCTGCGACGCGCCGACGGGGAGCATCGCCCGCGACGCGCTCGGCGCGCTCGCCGTCGGCGACCTGCCGGGGATCTCGATGGTGCTGATCGACGGCCGGATCACGATCGGCCGCAGCCGCAACACGCCGCCCGCGGCGCGCGCCGCCCTGGTGCTCACGGGCACGGGACCCGCCGCCGGGGGCCACTGAGCGTGCACATCCGGCCGGTCGCGGGCTACCGCTTCCGGGGCGGCGCGAATCGCGACGCCTCGCGCGTCGTGGCGCCGCCGTACGACCAGATCACGGACGAGTTGCAGGCGCGCCTGTACGCGATGAGCGCCTGGAACATCGTGCGCGTCTCCTACCCGCGCGCCGGGGCCGACGCGGACCGGTATCGGGCCGCGCGGCGGACGCTCGACGCGTGGCTGGCCGACGGCGTGTGGGCGCGCGAGGCCGAGGCGGCGATCTACCCCTACCAGCAGACGTACACGGTGGCGGGGCGTCCGGTGACCCGCACGGGGTTCATCGCGCTCGGCGAGGTGCGCGACTACGCCGCCGGCGTCGTGCTCCCGCACGAGCGGACCCACGCGGGGCCCAAGCGGGACCGGATGGCGCTGCTCGAGGCGACGGGCGCGGACGTGGGGCTCCTCTTCATGCTCGTGAGCGACCCCGCGGGCGACCTGCGGCACGCCACCGTGCCGGCGGGCGAGCCCATCGCGGAGGCGCGCGACCTCAAGGGCGAGGTCCACCGGCTCTGGCGCATCACCGATCCGGCCGCGCTCGCGCGGGCGCAGGCGCTGATGGCGCCGCGGCCGGTGCTCATCGCCGACGGCCACCACCGCTACGAGACCGCGGTCGAGTACGCGCGGCGGCACCCGGCCGCGCGCGACAAGCTCATGGCCTTCTTCGCGCTCGAGGCGCCCGGCCTCACGATCCTCCCGAACCACCGCCTCGTCCACGACGTCGAGGGCTTCGACTTCGGCGCGTTGCTCCGCGCGGCGGGCCGGTGGTTCGACGTCACGCCGCTCGGCGACCCGTTCGCCTTCCGTCCCGAGCACCGCGCGATCGGCGTCGTCTCCGGGCGCGCCGCGGCGGTGCTGCGGCTGCGGGCCGACGGGCTCGACGCGATCAAGTGGCCCGACGGGACGTCGCGGGCCTGGCGCGAGCTGGCGGTCTCGATCCTGCACGAGGGCGTGCTGCGGCCGCTCCTCGACATCACGGACGCGAAGCTCGATGCGAAGACCCACGTGGACTACACGGCCGACCAGGCCGAGGCGGTCCGGCTCGCGCGCGCCGGCCGCTGCCAGGCCGCGTTCCTGATCGCGCCGACCACGCCCGAGGAGCTGTGGGCCGTGGTGCGGGGCGGGGAGCTCCTGCCGCAGAAGTCCACGCACTTCTACCCGAAGCTGCTCGACGGGCTCGTGTTCCACCGGCTCGAGGGCCGCTGATGGCCGCGCCCGCCCGGGTGCGGGAGGAGGCGTGATGACGAGGATCCGCAAGCTGGTGACGGTGGTGGAGGAGATCCTGAGCGACGGCGGGCGCGAGACCCGGCGCCCCGTGCGCAAGGTCGCGGCCGTGGCCGTGCTCGAGAACCCGTTCGCGGGCCGGTTCGTCGAGGACCTGGGTCCGCTGATCGACGCGGGGGAGGAGCTCGGCGCCCTGCTCGCGAAGCGGGCGACGGAGGCGCTCGGCGCCGCCGCCGAGTCGTACGGCAAGGCCGCCGTCGTCGGCGAGGCGGGCGAGTACGAGCACGCCGCCGCGCTCCTGCACCCGAAGCTCGGCGCCCCGCTGCGCGCGGCCGTCGGCGGCGGCAAGGCGATCATCCCGTCGGCGAAGAAGCTCGGCGGCCCCGGCACCGCGATCGACGTGCCGCTCCACTTCAAGGACGCGGCGTTCGTGCGGACGCACTACGACGCGATGGAGGTGCGGGTGCACGACGCGCCGCGCGCGAACGAGATCGTGCTGGCGATCGCGGTGACCGCCGGCGGCCGGCCCCACCCGCGCGTCGGCGGGCTCACGAAGGACGAGGCCAGGAAGGAGGACGGCCTCCGATGAGGTACGGGCTCCGGATCCCGTCGTTCGCGCTCGGGCCACGGACGGCCACGCTCGAGGAGATGGGGCGCTACCTGAGGCGCGCGGAGGACCTCGGGTTCGACTGCGCCGTGTCGATCGACCATCTGCTGCTGACGCCGCCGGCGTACGCGTGCACGTGGCTCGAGCCCCTTGCGCTGCTGTCCGCGCTCGCCGGGGTCACGCGGACGATGAAGCTCGGCACGATGGTGCTCGTGCTGCCGCTGCGCAATCCCGTCTCCTTCGCCAAGGAGTGGGCGACGCTCGACCTCCTGTCGGGCGGGCGCTCGATCCTGGGGATCGGTGTGGGCTGGCACGAGGACGAGTTCGCGCTGATGGGCGTGCCCTATCGCGAGCGTGGCCCGCGCATGAACGAGGCGATCGAGCTCGTGCAGGCGCTCTGGGCGGGCGACGACGTCACGTACGAGGGGAGGTACTACCGCGTCCGCAACCTCACGATCGACCCCAAGCCCGCGCAGAAGCCGCACCCGCCCATCTGGATCGGCGGCGGTACGCAGCCGTCCGAGAAGGTGTACGCGCAGACGGTGCGCAACATCGATCCGGTGCTGCGGCGCATCGCCAAGTACGCCGACACCTGGGTGCCGCATTCCTCGGCGACGCCCGAGATGGTGCGGGGCGACTGGGAGCAGGTCCAGCGGTTCGCCCGCGAGGCGGGACGCGACCCCGGGCGGATCGGGCGCGTCTACTCGAACTTCGTCTGGGTGCTCAAGCAGGGCGAGAAGCCGGAGTCGGCGATCCCGCGCTTCAAGGTCTACTCCGGCATGGACCTCGATTACTGGCGCACGTACTACCTGCTCGGCGAGGCGGAGGAGCTCGCCCGGCGGATCAGCGCGCGTATCGCCGCGCTCGACGGCGGCGTGGACACGATCGTGCTGAACCCGCTCGACTGGGGGCTCGAGCAGCTCGAGCTGATCGCGGGCGAGGTGCTGCCCCGCGTCGTCGGGGCGGTGGCGCGGCTCTGAGCGGCGCGCCGCGCCGCTACATTGGGGCGCGCGTCAGGCGCCTCGAGGACCCGCGCCTCGTGCGGGGGCGCGGCCGCTACCTCGACGACCTGGCCCTGCCGCGCATGCTCTGGGTCGCGTTCGCCCGGAGCCCGCACGCCCACGCCCGCCTCGCGCGCGTGGACACCGCCGCGGCGCGCGCGCTCGACGGCGTCGCCGCGGTCGTCACGGCCGCCGAGCTCAGGGGGGTCGCACGCCCGCTCGTCCCGCGGCTCGCGGACGCGGGATTCACGCCCACCGCGTGGCCGCCGCTCGCCGACGGCGTCGTGCGGTTCTGCGGCGAGGCCGTGGCGGCGGTGGCTGCCGCGAGCGCGTCCCTGGCCGCCGACGCGCGCGAGCGCGTCGCCGCCGCGTACGAGCCGCTGCCGGTCCTGGCCTCCCTGGACGCGGCGCTCGCCGCCGGGCGTGTGCTGTTCCGCCGCGGAGAGCGCCGGGGGGACGTGGACGCCGCCTTCGCCCGCGCCGCGCACGTCGTGCGCGAGACGTTCGAGCACGGGCGGTGCGCGCCGTCGCCGCTCGAGCCGCGCGGCGTCCTCGCCGACTGGGACGGGGAGGCGCTCACCGTGTGGGCGTCCACGCAGACGCCGTCGATCCTGCGCACCGCCCTCGCGGCGGCGCTCGACCTCCCCGAGCCGCGCGTGCGTGTCATCGCGCCGGACGTCGGCGGCGGCTTCGGGCTCAAGATGCACGTGTTCCCCGAGGACGTCGCGGTCGCGGCCCTGGCCCGGCTGCTCGGGCGGCCGGTCAAGTGGGTCGAGGAACGCCGCGAGAACCTCGCCGCGGCCTCCCAGGCGCGCGAGCAGCGGATGGAGGTCGAGGCGGCGGCGGACGCCGAGGGCCGGCTGCTCGCGCTCCGCGCGCGGGCGCTGTCCGACGGCGGCGCGTACCACGTCTTCCCGCTCACGGGCGCCCTGGAGCCGCTCGGCAGCGCGGGGATCCTGCCGGGCCCGTACCGGACGCCCGCGTACGCGTACGAGGCGCTCGCGGTCGCGACGAACAAGCCGCCGCTCGGCGCCTACCGCGGCGTCGGCATGACCATGGGCACGTTCGTCATGGAGCGGGTGCTCGACCTCCTGGCCGAGCGGGTGGGCCTCGACCCGGCCGAGATGCGCCGCCGCAACCTGATCCCGCGCGACGCCTATCCGTTCACGTCGGCGAGCGGCATGGTCTACGACAGCGGCGACTTCCCCGGTGCGCTCGAGCAGGCGCTCGCCGCCGTGGACTACGAGCGTCTCCGGGAGGAGCAGCGCGCGGCGCGCGCCGGTGGGCGCTGTCTCGGCATCGGCCTCGCCTGCTACACGGAGTACACGGGCATGGGCGCCGAGGTGTTCCGGCGCCGCGGCATGGAGGACGTGCCGGGCGTCGAGGCGGCGACGGTCACGATGGACGCCGACGGCGCGGTGCGCTGCGCGGTGAGCTTTCCCTCGCAGGGGCAGGGGCACGCGACGACGATCGCGCAGGTCGTCGCGGACCGGCTCGGCGTGCCGCTCGAGCGCGTGCGCGTGCTGCCGGTGGACACGCACGCCGGGCCGGGCGGCAGCGGCACGTTCGGGAGCCGCGGGACGGTGGCGGCGCTCGGCAGCGCGGGCGCCGCCGCGGAGCTCGTGCGCGCGCGGCTCCAGGCCCTCGCCGGCCACCTCCTCGAGGCGGCCGTCGCCGACGTGGTGCTCGCGGAGGGGCACGCGCGCGTGCGCGGCTTCCCGGACCGCGCCGTCACGCTCGCCGACGTCGCGCGCGCCGCGCACGCGCCGCCGCCCGGCGGGCTGCCCGCCGGGCTCGAGCCCGGCCTCGCCGCGACGGTCCACTTCGACCCGCCGGGACCGACCTTCTCGGGCGCGGTCCACGTCGCCGTCGTCGAGGTGGACCCGGAGACCGGGCGGGTGAGGATCCTGCGCTACGCGCTCGTCGAGGACTGCGGGCCCCTCGTCAACCCGACGATCGTGGAGGGGCAGATTCACGGCGCGGTCGCGCAGGGCATCGGCGAGGCGCTGCTCGAGGAGGTCGTCTACGACGCCGACGGCCAGCTCCTCACCGGGACGCTGATGGACTACGCGCTGCCGAAGGCGGGCGACGTGCCGGCGATCGAGACCGGACACCGCGAGACGCCCTCGCCGCTGATGCCGGGCGGCGTCAAGGGGATGGGCGAGGGCGGGACGATCGGCGCCCCCGCCGCGATCGCCAACGCGGTCGCCGACGCCGTCCGCCCGCTGGGCCGCACGGTCTGCCGGCTGCCGATCCGTGCCGCGGAGCTCCGCGCCTAGTGCTCCGTCCACGAACTCAGGTTCACGGTCCGCGCGCGACGGGCCGTCAGGCGCGGGCGGCAGGGGTCGACGGGACCACGCGGCACGGCGGGGCCGTCGGAGCGTCGCGCGCTGCGCCCCGCCGTGCTAGTATCGCTCGCACATCCGCGGGCCGGGAGGCGCCGATGCTCCGGGGCGCCCCCGTCGCGCCGGACCGATGCGCCGTGAGCGATGAGTGCGAGCCTGCCGTGGACCTCGAGAGCGCCCTCCGCCAGGTCGGAGGCAACCGGCGCCTGCTCCTGGAGCTCGTCGAGGTGTTCGTGGAGGACATCCCGAACCGGCTCCGCGGATTGAAGGAGGCGAGCGTCACGCGCGACGTCCGGCAGCTCGAGCGGCTGGCCCACAACGTGAAGGGCTCCGCGGGCATCCTCGGCGCCGCGGCGCTGCGGTCGGCCGCGCTCACGCTCGAGGACGCCGCGCGCGAGCGCCGGCTCGACTCGGCGCCGGGGCTCCTCACCGCGCTCGAGCGCGAGCTCGACCGGGTCGCCGCGTTCTTCGCCGATCCGGGCTGGCGCACGCGCCTGGCGCAGGGAGCGCCGCCGTGAAGATCCTGATCGTCGACGACGAGCCGATCGTGCGCCGGCTGCTCGAGACCTCGCTGACCGAGTGGGGCTACGAGGTCCTGGCCGCCCCGGGCGGCGAAGAGGCGTGGGCGATCCTGCAGCGCGCCGACGCGCCCTCGCTCGCGATCCTCGACTGGACGATGCCCGAGGTGGACGGCCTCGAGCTGTGCCGCCGGGTCCGCGCGCTCGGCAAGCCCCGCAAGCCGTACCTCATCTTCGTCACCGCCATGGCACGCACGCAGGACATCGTCACCGGGCTCGAGGCGGGCGCGGACGACTACATCGTCAAGCCGTTCAACCGCGAGGAGCTCCACGCGCGCGTCCGCGTCGGGGCCCGCATGCTCGACCTCCAGGCGGCCCTCGCCGACCGCGTCCGCGACCTCGAGGACGCGCTCGCCCGGGTGAAGCAGCTCCAGGGGCTCCTGCCGATCTGCTCCTATTGCAAGAAGGTGCGGGACGACCGGAACTACTGGCAGCAGGTCGAGACGTACATCGAGGGGCACTCCGACGCGCAGTTCACGCACGGGATCTGCCCGGAGTGCCGCGACAAATACGTCGAGCCCGAGCTGGAGCGGCTGCGCCAGGTCCGGCGCTCCACGGAAGGCGGCGCCTGAGGGCGCCGCGGCCTCACGCCAGGTCGAAGACCAGCACCTCCGCCGGCTCGCGCGCCGCGAGCGCGAGTGCTCCCTCGCCGCTCACCGCCGCGCCGTCGCCCGCCGCGAGCGCCTCGCCGTCCAGCGAGACCGTGCCGTGCGCCACCTGCACCCAGGCGTGGCGGTTCGCCGCGAGCGCGTGGGTCACCGCCTGCCCGGGCTCGAGCAGCGTCGCGTAGACGTGCGCGTCCGCGTGGATCACGAGCGAGCCGTCCCGCCCGTCGCGCGAGGCGACGAGCCGCAGGCGTCCGCGCCGGTCCGCGGCGGGGAAGTGCTTCTGCTCGTAGCCCGGCGCCAGGCCCCGTCGCTCGGGCAGGATCCAGATCTGCAGGAAGTGGACCGGCTCCGCCGCCGAGGCGTTGTACTCGCTGTGCATCACGCCGGTGCCCGCGCTCATGCGCTGCACGTCGCCCGGGCGGATCACCGAGCCGGTGCCGAGGCTGTCGCGGTGCTCGAGCGCACCGGCGAGCACGTAGGAGAGGATCTCCATGTCGCGGTGCCCGTGGGTCGGGAAGCCCGCCCCCGGCCGCACGCGGTCCTCGTTGATCACGCGCAGGCTGCGGAAGCCCATGTGCGCGGGGTCGTGGTAGTCGGCGAACGAGAACGTGTGCCGCGTGTCGAGCCAGCCGTGGTCGGCGTGGCCCCGCGCGCCGGCGCGGCGGATCGTCAGCATCAGAGTCCCGCCAGGATGCCGCCGTCCACGGGGAGCGCGACGCCCGTGACCCAGCGCGCCTCGTCGCTCGCCAGGTAGACGGCGGCCCACGCCACGTCCTCGGGCCGGCCGAGCCCGAGCGGGTGGCGGGCGACGAGCGCGTCGTACGCGCCGGTCGGCCGGAGGGACTCGAGGTAGTCGCGGTTCAGGTCGGTCTGGATGTACGCGGGGCAGACCGCGTTCACGCGGACGCCGTCGCGCGCGTAGTCGAGCGCCATCGACCTGGTCAGGTTCACGACGCCGGCCTTCGCCACCCCGTACGCGGCGAGCGCCGGGGTCCCCTTGAGACCGGCGACCGAAGCGACGTTGACGATCGCGCCCCGGACGCGCACGAGCTCGGGCAGCGCGGCCCTCGAGGCGCGGAAGGCCGACGTCAGATTGGCCTCGAGCGTGCGGGCCCACGTCTCGTCGCTCGTCAGGCCGGCGGGCGCGCGCTCGACCACGGCGCCCGCGTTGTTGACGAGCACGTCGAGCCGGCCGAAGGCGTCCACGACCGCGCGGAGCACGCGCTCGAGGTCCGCGGCGCGCGTGACGTCGCCGGCGACGGCGAGCGCCCGCCCGCCCGCGGCGACGATCGCCTCGGCGACCGCGCGGAGCGGCGGCTCGCGCCGGCCGCTCACCGCGACCGCGGCGCCCTCGAGGCCGAACGCGAGCGCGATGGCGCGGCCGATGCCGGTGCCGCCGCCGGTGACGAGCGCGACCTTGTCCTTGAGGCGCATGTGCGTGCTCCCATAGGCTACGCGATGGCGAGACGAAATGACATGTCGTCCCTGCGCGCTTCGCCGACACGGCGGGAGGGGATCGGCTGTGCGGGCTAGTCCGGCGCCTCGTGGCGGCGGAGGACCGGCAGCGCGAGGAGCGGCAGGAGCCCCAGCGCGCCGACGGTGATCATGAGCCGGCCGAGGTTCGAGTAGTCGGTCTGGGTCACGGTGTACGCGGCGTTGAGGTATCGCGTGAACAGCTCGCTCGCCGAGAGCGCCAGGTTCATCAGCGAGGCCATGATCGCGAACATCGTCGCCTCGGCGCCCCGCGGGGCGGTCCGCGCGATCAGCACGAGCATCGGGACCATCGTGAGCTGGGCGAGCGGCGCCGAGATCGTCGTGTCGATGAACGCGAACGTGCGCGCGCTCATCCCGAGCCACTCGTTGAGCCCGTAGAAGAGCCCGATGCTGGGCAGGTAGAGGACCGTCCCCGCCAGGACCACCCAGAAGAGCGTGAAGCTCACCGGACGCTCGACGATCGTCTTGCGGAAGACGAGCAGCCCGGCGAGGCTCAGGATCGAGCTCACCTGGGCGAGCAGGCCGAGGAACTTCTGGTCGAACCCGAGCGCGTCGATGGCCCAGTAGCTGTAGCCCTGGCCGACGCCCGGAGTGGCGCGGAACATGAAGATCACGATCGCGGCGATCACGACCGCGCGCGAGATGCCGACACGACGGAGCAGCAGGCCGATCAGCGCCGCCGAGACGACCAGGACGATCTCCTGCGCGTAGGCGACGTCCAGAACCTCGAGCGCGACGCCGAGCGCGCCGTAGGCGAGGCCGACCCCGAGGACGAGCCGCGCCTTGCCGCCGGCGAGGGGCCCCGCCGTCGCGGGCGGCGCCGCCGCCGCGCGCGCGGCAATGCGGATGAGCGGCACGGTCGCCGCGACGAGGAGGGGCAGCGCCGTCGCGACGCCGAAGGTCGCGCGCGGACCGATTCGCGCCGCGAGCCAGCCCGAGAGGTAGCCCACGCTGATCGAGCCCGCGAGCAGCGCCATCCGGCCGAGCGTCTGGATCTGGCCCATCTCCGCGTCGGTCTCGGCGACCTGGACGCTGAGCGCGTCGGCGACGACGTCTTGCACCATGAAGCCGACCGTGACCGCGAGCATCGCGAGGAGGTACCCCCCCTTGGTGCCGACGCCCGCGGCGAGCGCCGCGTAGCCCGCGGCCGAGCCGAGCGCCCCCAGCAGGAGGTAGGCGCCCCGGCGGCTGCCGAAGATCGGGTAGACGTCGGAGGCGACGCCCGCGACCATCTTCATGGACCAGGGCAGCCCGAGCCAGAAGCCGATGCCCGCGACCTCGGCGGGCGTGAGCGCGAGCGCGTCCTTCTGGAAGTAGAGGAGGGCGACGCCGATGATGCCGCTCGCGCCGTAGCAGAAGTACGTGGCGAGGATGGGGACGTAGGCCAGTCGCATACCCCCGAGCCCCCGGCGAAGCGCGGCGATCCTGCCGGGCGCCGCGGCCGGCAGCGTGGCGGGGTCGGTCATGGCTCCAATCCTACCTCGTGTGTCAGAACTTGCCGGGCCCTTTGGCTGTTCCCCGGGTGCGGCGCCGGACCGTCCCTCGGAATTCCGGGCATTTCCGGATGGACGGCGGCTGGCAGAGGGCTTGCTACAATGAGGGGCGGAATGGAGATGCTGCGGCGCGCGATCACCTACTGGAGGGCCCGGCGGGACCGTCCCCGCCTGGCGCTGGCGCTCGCGGGCGGCGGCGTCATCGGAGGCATGTACGAGGTCGGCGCGCTGACGGCGCTCGAGGAGCGGCTCGCGAGCCCTGGCGGCTTCGACGTCTACGTGGGCTGCAGCGCGGGCTCGGTGGTCGCCTCGCTCCTCGCCAACGGCGTGCCGGCCTCCGAGGTCTACCGCATCCTCGACCAGGACCTCGCCGATCCGCTCAACTTCCGCCGCGGCGCCGTCTACTCCTCCGACGCGTTCCGCCACGCGGCCGGCCGCTTCGGGCGGCTCGTGTGGGCCGTGGGCAAGAACGCGCTCACGGGCCTGCGCGGCTCCGTCCCGGACATGCTCGCGCGCGCCGAGCGCGACCTGCCCGCCGGCTTGTTCGACCTCGCCGCGCTCGAGCGCTTCATGCGCGAGGCGTTCGCCAAGCGCGGGCTCGCGAACGACTTCGCCGCGCTGCCGCGGACCCTCCTGGTTCCCGCGGTGGACATCGAGCAGGCGCGGCGCGTCGTGTTCGGGCAGGGCGAGCTCGCGGGGGTGCCGATCAGCCAGGCGATCGCGGCCTCGTCCTCGATCCCGGGGTTCTTCGAGCCCTACGCGATCGACGGCCGGGACTACGTGGACGGCGGCGTCGGCTTCTGCGGCCACGCCGACCTCGCCGCCGAGACGGGCGCGCGCGTGGTCGTCGTGGTCAACCCGCTCGTGCCGAACCACGAGCCCGGCGTGGTCCCGCTGCGCAGCCGCGGCCTCTACTCGATCCTCGAGCAGGCCGGGCGCATCTACAGCCAGAACCTCCTGCAGCTCGGCCTCGCCGCGATGCGCGTGAAGTACGCGCGCACCGAGTTCTTCCTGATCCAGCCCCCGCGCGCGGACGCACCGATGCTCGGGCCCTCGATGGGGTTCGAGGCGAGTCACGCCGCGCTCCGCTACGGCTACGAGTCCACGAAAGAATGGCTCGCCGGCCATGGCGAGCCGCTGCTCCGCCGTCTCGTGCCCTCGATCCGGCCCCTCGCCGTCTAATTCGCGATCCGTCCAGGAGCTCGTGTCGTCCACCCGTCGGCCCCGGGGGCCCGTGCGGCAGGGACCCCCGGGACCACGCGGCACGCGTCCGCTGCCCCGGGGCGGCTTCACTCCATCCAGGCGCGGGAGATCCGCTGCCCATGGAGGGAACGGGTCCGGGGGGTCCCTGCCGCCGGGCCCCCGGAGCCGGCGCGCGCTGACACGAGCTCCCCGACGGCACGCTAGCCGCCGCTCCCGCGCCGCGCGAGGTTCCCGAGCCCGTCGTACGCCGCGTACTTGTACGCGTCGCCGAGCGTCGGGTAGTTGAAGACCGCGTCGACGAAGGTGTCGATCGTCCCGCCCGCGAGCAGCACCATCAGCCCGACGTGCACCAGCTCGGACGCCGCCTCGCCGAAGACGTGGACGCCCAGCAGGGTCCGGTCGGCGGCGCGGAAGACGAGCTTGAGCTGGCCCGCGAGGTCGCCCACGATCTGGCCGCGCGCGTTCTGGCGGTAGAGGGCGCGCCCGACGCAGTAGTCGATGCCCTTGGCCCGCGCCGTCTCCTCGGTCTCGCCGACCATCGCGATCTCGGGGATCGTGTAGACGGCGAGCGGGAAGGTCGGCGCCACGCGCGTCTTGTAGCGGAGGTCGAAGGCGTGGCACATGGCGACGCGCGCCTGCTCCATCGAGGTGGAGGCGAGCGCGGGGAAGCCGATCACGTCGCCGGCGGCGTACACGTGGGGGAGCGCGGTCTGGTAGTGCTCGTTGACCGCGAGCAGCCCGCGGTCGTCCACCGCGATGCCGACGCGCTCGAGGGCGAGGCCCCGGGTCGCGCCGTGGCGGCCCGCGGCGAAGAGCACCGCGTCCACCCCGAGCCGGTCGCCGCGCCGCGTGTCGAGCCACACCGCGTCGGGTTCGGGCGCGACGCGGCTGACGCCGTCGCCGAGGCGGACATCGACGCCGAGCAGCTCGAGCTGCAGGCGCAGCCGGCCGGAGATCTCCGCGTCCAGGAAGCCCAGGAGGCGGTCGCGCCCGTCGAGCAGGGTGACCTTGAGGCCGAGGGCGGCGAAGATCGTCGTGTACTCGCAGCCGATCACGCCCGCGCCGACGACGGCGAGCGTGCGCGGCAGCCGCGCCATCCGGAGGATCTCGTCGCTGTCGTAGACGCGCGGATCCTCGAACGGGATGTCGCGCGGGCGCGCGGGCACCGAGCCCGTGGCGATCAGGATCACGTCGCCGTGGAGCCGGCGGGCGGGCGCGCCCTCGGGCGGCGTCACGCACACGGTGTGCGCATCCTCGAACGCCGCCTCGCCGTGGATCAGCTCGATCGCATGCCGCGCGACGTTCGCCCGGACCACCTCGCGGAGCGACTTCACCACCTCGTGCTCGCGGTACATGAAGTCCTGCACGGTGAGGTCGGGCTTGACGGTGTAGTCGACGCCGTAGAGGCCGCGCTGCGCGAGGCCCGAGAAGTAGAGCGCGGTCTCGCGGAGCGTCTTGGAAGGGACCGTGCCCGTGTTGACGCCCGCGCCCCCGACCCAGGGCGCGCGCTCGATGAGCGCGACGCGCTTGCCGAAGTACGCCGCCTGCGCGGCGCCCTTCTCGCCCGCCGGGCCGGACCCGATCACCACGAGGTCGTAGCGCTCCATCAGCGGCGCCCGCCCGCGAGCTTCGCCGATTCGGGCAGGCTCCGCAAGCGCGCCATGGCGGCGACGCCGAGCGCCGGCCCGAGCGCCAGCGCCGCGAACGCGAGCGGCCAGCCGGCCAGGCGCACGAGGGGCGGCACCAGCCAGATCGTCACGAGCGTGAGCGCGAAGCCGACGCAGGTCTGCGTCGTGAGCGCGGTGCCCACGTAGGCGGGCGCGGAGAGCTCGGTGATCGCCGTCGAGAACTGCGCCGAGTCGGCCACGACCGTGACGCCCCAGAGGAGCGCGAGCGCGAGCGTCACGAGCGGCGGCCCCCCGAACGTGAGGCCGGTGAGCAGCGCGCACGCGCCCGAGAGCGCCATCGCCGCGATCGTGAGCGTGGTCCGCCCCCACCGGTCGGAGGCGAGGCCGCCGAGCCAGCAGCCCGGAGCCCCCGCGGCGATCACGGCGAACGTCGCGCTGGCGGCGTTGAGCCCGGCGTAGCTGCCACCGCCGCGCGCCTCGAGGCTCTCGGCGAGGAAGACGCCCATCCAGGCCCACATCGCGTAGAGCTCCCACATGTGGCCGAAGTAGCCGTAGCACGCCAGGCGCGCGCCGCGCTCGCGGAAGACCGCCGCGGCCATCCGGAGGTCGAAGCGCGCCGGCGGGAAGCGGTGTGGCCCCTCGGTCACGAAGGCGTGGGCCACCGCGGCGCCGGCCGCCGCGAGGACCGAGGCGGCGAGGAGCGTGCCGCGCCACGGCAGGTCGGTGACCCCCCGGATCAGATAGGGGCTCGCCGAGCCCACGGTGAGCGCGCCGATCAGGATGCCGATCGCGAGGCCCCGGCCCTCGCGGAACCACGTGGCCATGAGCTTCATCGCGGGCGGGTAGGCGCCGGCCATCGCGACGCCGGTGACGAAGCGGAGCGCCAGCGCGGGGCCGAGGGCGTCCACCCAGAGCGCCACCACCGCGTTGGCGCCGGCGCCGAGGAGCATGCTCCAGACCATGACCCGCCGGGGCGGGACGACGTCGGGAAGGTTCGCCAGGGCGCCGCCGAGGGTGCCCACGATGAAGCCGAGCTGGACCGCGAGCGTGAGGCCCGCGCGCCCGCCGTCGCCGAGCTGCCAGTCGCGCGAGAGCGCCGGCAGGACGGCGTTGGCGCTGAACCAGAGGCCCAGCGCCCCGAGCTCCGCGAGCGAGAGCAGGACGAGCTGCCGCCAGGCGGCGCTCACGCGGGGGGTTACTCGATGATGCCCTTCGCGCGGAGCCTCGCGATCTCGGCCGCGGGCAGGCCGAGCTCGCCGAGCACCGCCTCGGTGTGCTCGTTGGGCATCGGCGCGGCGCTCCGGATCGTGCCCGGCGTGTCGGACAGCTTGATCGCGATCCCGACCTGCCGCACGCGTCCCTGCGTCGGGTGCTGGACGTCCACGATCATCTGGCGGTGGTTGAGCTGCGGGTCCCGCACCATCTCCTCGACGTCGTAGACCTTGCCGACGCACACGTCGGCCCGGACGAGAAGCTCGTACCACTCATCGCGGTCGCGGGTCTTGATGATCGCCTCGATTTCGCGCCGCGCGGCGTCCTCCTCGGCGTTGGCCGCGCGCACGAACTGGTCGGCCGTGCGGGCGAAGCGCTCGAGGTCGGGCCGGCCGATCGCCCTGCAGAAGTTGTTCCAGAGCCACGGCTCGGTGCAGCCGATCGTGAGGAGCTTGCCGTCGCGCGTCTCGTAGATCGCGTAGTAGGGATAGGAGCCGCCGAGGAAGCCCTCGCCGCGCCGGGGCGCCAGACCGTCGCTGAAGAAGAAGCGCATGTTCGGCGTCGCGGCCAGGAGCGACACGCTCGTGTCGAGGTAGGCGACGTCCACGTGCTGGCCCCGGCCGGTGCGCTCCCGTGCGAACAGCGCGAGCACGATGCCGAGCGCGCCGTGCATCGAGGCGCCCGCGTAGTCGGCGACCAGGTTGAGCGGGATCGCCGGCTTGCGGTCGGCCTCGCCGATCAGCCCGAGCACGCCGGCGAGCGAGAGGTAGTTCATGTCGTGCGCCGGGTAGCGGGCGTACGGGCCGTCCTGGCCGAAGCCCGAGAGCGAGCAGTAGACGACGCGCGGGTTGAGCTTCGCGATCGCCTCGTAGTCGGCGCCGAGCCGCTTCATCACGCCGGGCCGGAAGCCCTCGACGATCACGTCCGCGGTCGCGGCGAGCTTCCTGAAGAGCGCCTGGCCCTCGGGCGATTTCATGTTCAGCGTCATGGACCGCTTGTTGCGGTTCGTGAACGTGTGGATCGTCCGCCGCACCCACTCCTCGCCCTGCGGGCGGTCGGGCTCGGGCGTCTCGATCTTGAGCACGTCGGCGCCCACGTCGGCCAGCAGCATCCCGGGCAATTCCGCCGGCGGCACCCGCGCCAGCTCGAGGATCTTGATCCCGTCGAGCACACCCATCGGCATCTCCTCACGCGATCAGCTTCGGCATCTCCTCACGCGATCAGCTTCGGCGTCTCCTCAGGTGATCGGGTTCGGCATCTCCTCAGGTGATCGGGTTCGGCATCTCCTCAGGTGATCGGGTTCGCGCTCACTCGAGGTCGCCGACGAGCCGCGCGGTGAGGGCGCGGATGTCCGGGACGTCCTCGAGGTGCTCGAGCAGCATGGCGACGCCCTCGGCCTCCTCGCCCCCGAGCACGCGCGTCGCGCAGCCGAGGAACTTCGCGCGGAGGGCCTCGGCCGAGAGCGGCGTGGCGGGATGCCCCTGGGCGCCGCGCGGCGGGCTCGCGAGCGTGCGGCCGTCCCGGAGGCGGACGGTCACGCGGCTCCAGGCGTGCTGCTCGAGCTCGTCGGGCAGGGCGGGATCCACGACCATCGCGACGCGCGCCATGAGCGCGCGCACGGCCGCAGCCGGCTCGGCGTCCGCGAACGAGGCCAGGTCCACGCGCCCCTCGGCCGCGGCGGCCGCGGCGCAGAACTGCATCGAGAACTTCCGCTCGAGCGGGGTCGCCGGCCGCGTGTGGGCGAGCACGTCGGGCGCGACCCGGTTCACGCCCACCTCGATCGCGGCGACGTCGTCGGCGCCGAAGCCGTGCCGGGCGCGCAGGTCGAGCAGCGCGTCGATCGCGGCGTGGGTCAGCGCGCACGAGGGGTACGGCTTCACGGCGATCCCCGACGCGAGGATCTGCCAGCGGCGGCCGAGCGCCTCGCACGCGGGGTCGAGCGCGTGCGCGGCGCCGAACGCCGCGGCGTAGCCCTGCCGGCCCTCGAGCGCCGTGGCCGAGGCCGTGAAGCCCTCGCGCGCGAGCTGCGCCGCGAGCACGCCGCTCCGCGCAGCGTGGCCGGCGTGGTACGGCTTGGTCATCGAGCCGAAGTTCTCCTTGAGGCCCGAGGCGTGCGAGGCGGCGAGCGCGAGGGCGTGGCGCGTCTGCTCGACGTCCAGGCGCAGCAGCCGCGCCGCCGCGGCGGCGCAGCCGAGCGTGCCGATGGACGAGGTCGCGTGCCAGCCGCGGGTGTAGTGCGCCGGGTTGACCGCGGTGCCGAGCGCGGCGCCGACCTCGAAGCCGACGACGTAGGCGAGGACCACCGCGCGGCCATCGGCCATCTCGGCCTCGCCGGCGGCCAGCGCGGCGGACAGCAGCGGGACGCTCGGGTGGCCCATCAGCGCGAAGCTCGTGTCGTCGAAGTCGTGCGCGTGCCCGGCGGTGCCGTTGGCGAGGGCCGCCCAGCCGGGCGCCGTGACCAGGCGCGTGCCGATCACGGTCGCCAGGCGCGTGCCGCCCTCGGCGCGGACGACGCGGCGCACGAGCCGCGCGGCCGGCTCGCCGGCGCCCGCGAGCGTGACGCCGAGCGTGTCGAGCGCGGCGCGGCGCACCCCGGCGATCGCCTCGGGCGGGCAGTCCTCGAACGACGTCTTCACGACGAACTCGGCGAGACGGGCGGTGGCGCTCATGGCAGGCACGATATCATAGGGCCGCGGAGGAGGTCAGCGTGAAGGTCCGGTTCCTCGGCTCGGGCGACGCGTTCGGCAGCGGCGGGCGGTTCCAGACGTGCATATACGTCGAGGCCGCGGGCGGCCGGTTCCTCGTGGACTGCGGCGCGTCCTCGCTGGTCGCGATGCGGCGCTTCGGCGTGGACCCGCTGGACGTGGACACGGTGCTCCTCACGCACCTGCACGGCGACCACTTCGCGGGCGTCCCGTTCCTGATCCTCGACGCCCAGTTCAAGCGGCGGACCCGGCCGCTCACGGTCGCGGGGCCGCCTGGCGTCGAGGCGCGCGTGCGCGACGCGATGGAGGTGCTCTTCCCGGGCTCCACGCGGGTCGAGCGGCGGTTCGCGACACGGTTCGTCGCGTGGAGCGAGCGGACGCCGCTCGCGCTCGGCGCGTGCACGGTCACGCCGTACGAGGTCGTGCACGCGAGCGGCGCGCCGCCGTTCGCGCTCCGGATCGCGTGCGACGGCAAGGTCCTGACCTACTCGGGCGACACGGAGTGGACCGCAAGCCTCGCGGACGCCGCGCGAGGCGCCGACCTCTTCGTCGCCGAGGCCCTCTTCTTCGACAAGCCGATCAAGTATCATCTGGACTTCAAAACCCTGATGGCCCACCGGGCCGAGCTCGAGTGCGGGCGCCTCGTCCTCACCCACATGGGCGAGGACGTGCTGGCGCGCCTCCCCGCGCTCGGCGTCGAGGGGGCCGACGACGGCCAGACCGTCGAGCTCTGAACGCGAGCCCGCAAAGGAGACGCTTGTGCCGACCAGGATCGTGCTCTCGCCCCGCCTGCCCGACGCGCTGGTGGACACCGCCCGGAGCCTGCTGCCCCCCGGCTACGAGCTCCGGGTGGTGGCCCAGGAGGCCGCCGAGCTCCTGCCCGCGATGGCCGACGCCGAGTACTTCGTGGGCTTCGCGCGCACGAGCCTCGGGCCCGACTTCTACCGCGCCGCGCCGCGGCTCAGGCTGGTGCAGCTCATCAGCGCCGGTTACGACCGCGTGGACGTCGAGGCGGCGCGGCGGGCGCGCGTCCCGGTCGCCAACAACGGCGGGGCCAACTCGATCGCGGTCGCCGAGCACACGCTGATGCTGATGCTGGCCGTGGCGAAGAAGCTCGCGTGGCAGCACCACAACGTGGTCGCGGGCAAGTGGCGCGTCGGCGACTTCTCGGAGACGCGCCTCTACGAGCTCGCGGGCAAGACGCTCGGCATCGTCGGCCTCGGCAACATCGGCAAGAAGGTCGCGCGCCGCGCGCAGGCCTTCGACATGCGCGTCCAGTACTACGACATCGTGCGCCTGACCGAGGACCAGGAGGACGCCCTCGGCGTGCGCTTCGTGCTCTTCACGGAGCTCCTGCGCACGTCGGACGTCGTGAGCCTGCACGTGCCGCTGACGGAGCTGACGCGCAACATGCTGAGCACGGAGCAGTTCGCGCTGATGAAGCCGGGCGCGGTCTTCGTCAACACGTGCCGCGGCCCCGTCGTGGACGAGGTGGCGCTCGAGAAGGCGCTCCGCGGGGGCCAGCTCGCGGGCGCCGGCCTCGACGTGATGTTCGACGAGCCGCCGCCGGCCGGCCACCCGCTCTTCGGCCTGCCGGGCGTCACGCTCACGCCCCACATGGCGGGGCCGACCTGGGAGAACTGGCCGCGCGCCTTCCGCAACGCCTTCGACAACATCCAGCGCGTCGCGGGCGGCGACCGGCCGCGCTGGGTGATCCCGGAGCTCGCAGACCTGGTCGGCTGAGCGCGGCTACTGGATGAACCCGAGCAGGCGCGGGATCATGAGCACCGTCTCGGGCACGAACGCCACCAGCAGGAGGACGACGACGATCGCGGCGATGAGCGGCAGCAGCGGCTTGACGAGCTGCTCCATCGGCAGCCCGCTGATCGCCATGCCGACGAACAGGCAGAGGCCGACCGGCGGCGTGACGTGGCCGATGGCGGAGGCGATGACGCAGACCATGCCAAAGTGGATCGGGTGGATCCCGAGGGCCTGGGCGCCGGGCAGGAGCACGGGCACGGTCACCAGGATGATCTCCGAGGGCGTGAGAAAGGTGCCGAGGAACACGTAGACGACGATCACGACCATCAGGAACATCCACCAGGTTGGCGCGAAGGAGGCGATGGCCTCGGCCACCCGGAACGGGAACTTCGAGTACGTGAGCACCCAGCCGAAGGCGCCCACGAGGCCGATGATGAGGCCGATCACGCCGGAGAGCCGGGCCGAGTCGGCGAAGACCCCGGGCAGGTCGCGCCAGGACATCTCGCCGTAGAAGAACGGCGGGACGAGCAGCGCGTAGACGACGGCCACGGCCGCGGCCTCGGTCGGCGTGAACCAGCCGAGGACGATCCCGCCCATGATGATCGCGGGGATCATGAGGCCGGGCGCGGCCCGGCGGAACGCGGCCCAGAACCGCTCCCAGGTGGGCGCCGGCTCGCGCGGGTAGTTCCGCCGCCGCGCGATCATGAAGGTCGGCACCGCCATGCCGATGCCGACGAGGAGGGCGGGGAGGTAGCCGGCCGCGAAGATCGCGGCGACGGACTCGTCGGCCATCCACGCGTAGATCACCGCGATGATCGAGGGGGGCACGATCGGGGCCATGACCGCGGTCGCGATCGTCAGCGCGGTCGCGAAGTCCTTGTCGTAGCCCTTCCGGACCATCTGGGGGATCAGGAAGGTCCCGAGCGCCGACACGTCGGCCACCGCGGAGCCCGAGATGCCGCCGAAGAACATCGAGTCGAGGATGTTCACGTAGGCGAGCCCGCCCCGGAAGCGGCCGACGAGCACGGTCGCGAGGTCGATGAGCGTCCGGGCGACGCCGCTCCGCGCGGCGACGTTGCCGGCGAGGATGAAGAGCGGCGCGGCCAGGATCAGGAACGAGTCGGACAGCAGGCCCACGAAGCGCGTGGGGATGATGATCGGGTTGAGCGCGGGATAGACCACGGCCGCCGCGAGCGTGCCGACCCCGAGGGCCAGGCCGATCGGCATGCCGACGACCACGAAGACGATGAAGACGATCAGGAGGGTTTCGGCCACAGCGCGCGGAGGGCGGCGACGAGGCGCCAGCCCATGGGCAGGAGGAAGAGCACGGCGCCGACCGGGACGGCGACGTAGACCCAGCCGAGCGGCAGGCCGAGGCCCGCGCTCGTCTGGAGCTGCGCGTTCGGCACGAGCACGACGCTCGACCGGAGGAGCGAGAAGAAGAGCAGCATCCCGGCGGCCTCGGTGATCACGCTCGCGAGCGCCCGGCCGCGGGGGCCGAGGCGCTGCCTGAAGTAGTCGAGCGCGGTGTGCTCGCCCCGGTGCATCGCGGCGGCGCCGCCGAGCATCACGAGCCAGACGAAGAGGTAGCGGGGTACCTCCTCCAGGCCCTCGATGCCCGCGGCGAAGACGTAGCGCAGGGCGACCTGGAGGAAGACGGCCGCGGTGATGAGCGCGAGCACCAGGCCGCCGAGGTACCCGAGCCCGTCGTAGGCCCGGGTCCCCCAGCGGCCGAGAGGCCGGTCGGGCGTCACGCCCTACTTGATGCTCAGGATGTGGTCGACGATCTTCCGCGCGTCCTTCCCCGCCGGCGTCGCGAAGAACTCGTCGTAGACGCTCTTGGTCGCCGCCCGGAACGGCGTGGCATCGGGCTTGGTGATGCGGACCCCCTTGGCGCGGACCTGCTCCTGGATCCCCTTGTCCTCGTCGAGGATGAACTTCCGGTTGAACTGCCGGGCGTGCTCCCAGGCGTCCATGATGGCCTTCTGCGTGGCGGCGTCCTGCTTGTTCCACGACGCCTTCGACATGATGAGCGCGATCGCCTGGTGGGTGTGGCGCACGTCGGCGACGTTCTTCACGACGTCGTAGAACTTGTTGTGATAGAAGGTGTTGATCCCGCCCTCGGCGAAGTCGATGACCTTCGTCTGCAGCGACGTCGCCACCTCCGGGAAGGCGATCGGCGTCGAGATCATGCCGAGCGCCTTGAACGTGGCGACCAGGATCTTGTCCTCCTGGACCCGGATCTTCCGGCCCTTCACGTCGGCGAGCGAGTTGATCGGGTAGTGCCCGTAGATGCCCCGGTACCCGGCCGCGATGAAGCCGACGAGCTTGAACCCCTTCCGGTCGAGGATCGGCTCGTAGTACTTGCGGATCACGTCGCTGCCGTCGAGGGCGGCGTAGGCGTGCGCGTAGTCGCGGAAGATGTACGGGAGCTGGAAGACCGACATCTCGGGCACGAGCGTGGACAGCGGCGCGGTCGTGATGGGCCCGAAGTCCACCGTGCCGAGCTGGATCTGCTGCGCGACCTCGCGCTCGCCGCCGAGGACGCCCGAGTGATGGTGGACGATCGTGACCTTGCCGCCGGTGAGCTCCTTGAGCTTGTCCGCGAACTGCTGGGCGGCGAGCGTGGTGCCGTGCTTCGCGGGGTTCACGTTGCCCATCACGAGCTCGACCGCCGCGGCGACGGGCGGCAGCGCGAGGGCCAGGGCCAGGCTGAGGGCGCAGAGGATGCTCGTCAAGGCGCGTGGCATGGGGGGCCTCCTGTCATCGGTACGCGTCGGGGGCCTGCGTCACCGTCTCCCAGAAGACGGGATCGTGGCCGGGGAAGATCCGCGCGCCCGTCAGGCGCGCCAGGGTCTTGAGCCGCTTGATCGAGTGCAGCGCGAGCGTGGGGTTCCAGACGACGCCGGGCGGGCGCTCCGTCTCGACGTGCTCGAGCCAGTAGCACGAGTCGCCGGCGAGGATGACCGGGCCGGACTCGGGCAGCTCGACGAACAGCGACTGGTGGCCGGGTGTGTGGCCGTCGCTGCGGAGCGCGCTGACGCCGGGCGCGAGCTCGGTGTCGCCGTCGAGGAGCCGCCAGCGGTAGCCCGGCAGGTCGAAGTTCTTCCGGTAGTAGAAGCTCTCGAAGAACGACGCCGGGTAGTGCGCGTACGCGTACTCGTCCTTCTGCACGACCAGCTCGGACTTCGGGAACAGCTGCGCGCCGCCGGCGTGGTCGTAGTGCAGGTGGGAGAGGACGACGAGGTCCACGTCGTCGGGCTCGAGCCCGACGCGGTCGAGCCGGTGGACGAGCAGGTCGTCCTCCGTGAAGCGCGCCATCGGGTCGTTGCGCATGAGGCCCGGGATCGCCCGCGGCGAGAGGCCGGTGTCGAACAGGATCGTCGCGTCTCCGGTGCGCACGAGCCAGCACGCGATGGGGATCTGGACCTTCTCCGCGGAGAACTCGCCGTAGAACAGGCCCGCCCGCTGGAAGCCGATGAAGCCGTTCTGCAGGGCGTAGAGCGCCTGGACGGGCATGGCCCCGCGATTCTAGCACCCCCTGGCCGGCGGACAAGGTGCCCCTTGTCCGCGCCGGCGCGGGCGCGCATCATGGTGCGCGACCAACGCGAAAGGGGGTCCCAGCGTGAACAGACCCGGGACGATCGCCGCCATCGTTGCGCTCCTGATCGGTCTGCTCGTCGGCTTCCTCTGGTGGGGCACCGGCACCCAGCAGCTGGAGAAGCAGCTCGTCGAGGCGCGCGCCGCGACGCAGGCGGTCCAGCGCCAGCTCGAGGCCGCCCAGACGGAGGCGCGCCAGGCGGGCGAGAAAGTGAAGGCGGTCGAGGAGCGGCTCGCGGCCGTCGAGGCTGACCTGGCCAGGGAGCGCGCGCAGCGCGCGCGCCAGGCCGGCAAGGGGAAGAAGTAGGTGGACTTCGCGCTGACCGAGCAGCAGGAGCTGATCCGCAAGGAAGTCGCCTCGCTCGCGCGCTCCTTCTCGCTCGACTACTGGCTCGAGAAGGACCGGAAGGCCGAGTATCCGCTCGACTGGGTGAAGAAGTTCGCCGACGCCGGCTGGCTCGGGATGATCGTGCCCGAGGAGTACGGCGGCGGGGGCCTCGGCGTCACCGAGGCCGCGCTCATGCTCCACGAGATCTGCGCCGCCGGGGCCGGGACCTCCGGCGCCTCGCCGATCCACTTCTACCTGTTCCCGCCGATGCCGCTGATCAAGCACGGCGCGGAGCCGCTCAAGCGGAAGTACCTGCCGCGCGTGGCGAGCGGCGAGATCGTCATGTCGTTCGGCGTGACCGAGCCGAACGCGGGCACCGACACCTCGCGCATCCAGACGCGGGCCGAGCGCGCCGGCGACCGGTTCGTCGTGAACGGCCGCAAGGTGTGGAACACGAACGCGCAGCGGGCGACGCACATCCTGCTGCTCGCGCGCACGGCGCCGCGGGATCCGGCGAAGCCGTTCGCGGGCCTGACGCTGTTCTTCACCGGGTTCGACCGCGCGCGGATCACCGTGCGCGAGATCGAGAAGCTCGGCCGCGCCGCCGTGGACTCGAACGAGATCTTCATCGACGGCCTCGAGGTGCCGGCCGAGGACGTCGTGGGCGAAGTCGGGCGCGGCTTCTACCACCTGCTCGACTCGCTGAATCCCGAGCGCATC
>MGCF01000029.1:704-1038 GCA_001788495.1 Candidatus Rokubacteria bacterium RIFCSPLOWO2_02_FULL_73_56 | reverse complement strand
AGTCGGGCGCGGCTTCTACCACCTGCTCGACTCGCTGAATCCCGAGCGCATCTTCACCGGGATCGAGGCGGTCGGCATCGGGCGGGCCGCCCTCGAGCGCGCGGTCCAGTACGCCAAGGAGCGCGTGGTGTTCGACCGGCCGATCGGCCAGAACCAGGCGATCGCCCATCCGCTGGCGCTCGCGTGGGCCAAGCTCGAGGCCGCCGAGGCGATGTGTCTCAAGGCCGCCTGGCTCTTCGACCACGGCCGGCCGTGCGGCGCCGAGGCGAACACGGCGAAACTGCTCGCGGCGGAGGCAGGCTTCGAGGCGTGCGACGCGGCGCTCCAGACCCAC
>MGCF01000029.1:0-685 GCA_001788495.1 Candidatus Rokubacteria bacterium RIFCSPLOWO2_02_FULL_73_56 | reverse complement strand
AGGAGTTCTACGTGGAGCGCCTCTGGCGCGAGATCCGGCTCTACAAGATCGCGCCGGTCTCGCAGCAGATGGTCCTCAACTACCTCGCCGAGCACGTGCTCGGCCTGCCGAGGAGCTACTGACGGCTACCAGACCGAGTAGCCGCCATCGACGAAGAAGATCTGGCCCGTGACGAAGTCCGCGGCGTCGGACGCGAGGTAGACCACCGCCGGTGCGATGTCGCCCACCTGACCGAGTCGGCCCCACGGGTAGGACCTGGCCAGCTCGCGCTTGCCGCTCTCCCGATCGCCCGGCTGTCCCGCCTTCACCGCCATGGCATCGTAGAGCGGGTCGTTGAGGGGGGTGACGACGTTTCCGGGCGCGACGGCGTTGACGTTGATCCGGTGAGGAGCCAGCTCGATGGCCAGCGCGCGCGTCAGGCCGTGGATCGCCATTTTCGTCACGCAGTAGGCGACGGCGCCGGGGACTCCGTACGCGCCGAAGATCGATCCGTTGTTGATGACTTTGCCCTTGCCGCGCTTCTTCATCTCGGGCACGGTCCGACGGGCGCACAGGAAGGCGCTGGTCACGTTCGTCTCGAGGTGCCGGCGCCACAGGTCGTCGGTCGTCTCCTCGAGGCTGGCGAGCTGCATCATGCCCGCGTTGTTGAAGGCGATATCGACGGCGCCGAACTCCCTGACCGCCG